>CAYMLQ010000277.1:0-8284 GCA_964390795.1 uncultured Lentisphaeraceae bacterium | reverse complement strand
ACAAATAAACGGCTTTCTTAACTCAGTCTGTCTGCTGCTCGACATTGAGCAAAAACGCCTTTACACCAGCCTTCTTACCGATCGTGGCGCGCAGGTGGTCAAACGCCTTCATCACCGCCTGAGCTCGCTCGTCCGGCAACACGAAGAGCGCCATCGTGTTCGCCCCAGGCCACACGGAGTTGTCGAGCCTCGGGCCGGTCATCTTCCCTATGCCCACGACGCGCGGCGTCTTCGTAAAGCAGGTCACCCCCATCTCGTCCATCGCCGCCATGATCTCATCATCCACGCCGATGTTATACACCGCCATCACCATTTTCATGAGGAATCCTTGGAAAAATGGAAGGTTGGAAGGAGAACCACGCTCAGCAGCCACGCATCGCGCGGTCGCCCAATTGGGCCAGAGCCGCCGCGAGACGCGCCGGCTCTGCGGGAGCGATCGTCCCTTCCCGCGTTTTCACGCAATCGATAAAATTACGGAAAAGCCCCGCGCACGGCTCCAGCGGCCAAGCAGCCACCTCCGCCAGCAGTGCGGAATCGCACGCCTCCAGCGCCCCGTTCGTCACCCAGACCCACCTGCCGTTACGGCCGATCCAGCGAACGCCGATGCCCTTCTCCAACCGGCCGCCATCCGCAACGGTCAGCTCCATCCCGTCGGGATAGGCGCAGCGGAACCGGAACGCCGTCGCCGTGTCGTAAAGCCCGTCCTGCGGATACACGCCGCAGCCTTCGACCCGCGCCGGCTCAGCGTCGCGCCCCGCCCCCCACAGCGCCGTGTCGCCGTAGAGGCCAATGCCGTCCGCCAACGTGCCGCCCCCCCAGGCGCTGACCCAGCGCCAGTGAAAATCACCGACGCCGCAGTCGCCGCGAGCGCACGCGGGGCCGCGGCCGCCGCCCGGCAGACCGACCTCCACGCGCGCCACGGGCCCAAGAACGCCCGCGCGCACCGCCGCGACCGCCCTGCGGCAGCGCGGCTCGACGCGCTGCCCGTTGCCGGACTGCCAGACGCGGCCGCGCTGCGTCACCGCCTGCGACAGGGCCAGGCCCTCCGCACGCGTGTGAGCGAAGGGCGTCTCGCCGTAGACGTCCTTGCCGCAGCGCAGCGCCTCAAGGCCGATCCGCGCATGAAGAAAGTCCGGCGCGGCAATCATCACCGCATCGATATCCGGGCGCGCGCACAGCTCGTGAAAGTCGCTGAAGGCCTCGCAATCGCGCGTGCCGCTGTGCGCGTTTGCAAGGGCCTTGGCGGACAGCCGCTTGCAGGCACTCACGTCGCACACCGCCTTGACCACCACGTCGTCCAACGAAAGGAAAGACTCCATGTTCGCGAGGCCCATGCCTCCGGCACCGATCATCCCCAGCACGATCTTGTTGCTCGGCGCGGCGCGCCCCAGCACGCGCGAGGGCACGATGTTGAAGGCGGAGGCACCGGCACTGAGTTGAAGGAAACGGCGTCGAGAGAGTGTCATGAAGGAGCTCCTCATCAAGCGACTTGAATAACGCACACGCTTCTTTATTTCGCAACGGGCCTATCGTCGGCTTTGATATCGCCGATCGTGTACTGCAGGCAATCGAGGATATGCCACAGGCGGGCCTTGTCCAGATAAGCGCGCTTGTCATGTCCAAAGGACGTGTAGAACACGCGCCCTTCGCCATACGGCCGGATCCAGCTCACCGCATAGTCCTTGTCCGCACGTTTCTGCTTGTCGATATTCGCCTTGGCCGTGGTTTCGTCCGCCAGATCGAGCGAGACCAACACGTGCAGTTTGGAGCGGTCATAGGGCGGCGACTTCTGCTGATAGACCTCTTCTCCCGATTTGAAGCCTTTGCCGTCGAACGCTTTGTTGAGCGGGCTGGACGGATCATCAAGCTTGAACGCCCAGGTTCCGCCGCCGCCCCACGGATGCCCGTCGAACTGGCCGCCCACCATCTCAGCCGCTTCGGCGCTGTCTTTAAAGTTATCCGCGCCACCATGGATCACGCAGAGGCCGCGGCCGGCTTTCACGAACTCCGTCAGGTTGGGCACGAGCGCGGGATTGGCCTTGGTTTTCAGGCCCGTGGTGTTGTTCAGGACCACCGCGTCGTACTTAAACAGATTCGCCTTGTCCGTCAGCGCAGCGTAATCGGTCGTGAAGTCCGCCTGGAACGCGCCGGTCTTGGCTGCGGCGATCTCCAACGCCTTAATGCCATAGACGATGCCTTCGCCGTGCACGAAGCCTTCGCACTTGCTGAAGACCAGCACCTTGCGGGCTTTGGCCGGCTTGGCGCTCAAGGCGCTGCCGATCAACGTCTCCAACTGGGTCACGGCCTCGGGGGTCACGACGGGCAGCGGCTTGGGCGCCGCAGGCGGCTTCGCCGCAGGTTTCGGAGCCTGAGCCAGACTTGACACGACAGGGATCATCAGGGCGGCGCACGCCGCCATCATTACACGCTTCATAAGACTCTCCTTATTTTTCTGTTTGCTGAATATCGTCCGGCAGCAGTCTCGCCCGCCTCGTCCGCACCTCGCGGTTGAACAGGCTGTACAGCACCGGCACGAGAATCAGCGTCACAATGGTTGAGAATGTCAGCCCACCGATCACGGTCACGCCCATCGGCTTCCACGTCTCTGAACCCTCGCCGCCTGCGAAGGCGAGCGGCATCATACCAAAAACCGTGGTGAGCGTGGTAATCAGAACCGGGCGCAACCGCTGCCGGCCGCCGTGGCGGATCGCGTCGGCCATGCTCTCCCCTCTCGCCCTCAGCGTGTTGATGTAGTCCACCAGCACGATGCCGTTGTTCACCCCCGTGCCCACGAGCAGGATGATGCCGATGAAACTGAACATGTTGAAGGTCATGCCGAAGCCCAGCAGGGCAAAGAGCGCACCGGAAAAGGCGAACGGCAAGGCGAGGAAGATCACAAAGGGGTCCTTAAACGACTCGAACTGCGCGGCCATGACCATGTAGACGAGCACCAGCCCCAGGAGTGTCAGCATCATCATGTCGGAGAACGCCTCGGACTGCTCCTTCACCATGCCGCCGTAGGTGATGTGCGTGGCCTCGGGCAGCACGACATCCCTCTCGATCGACGCCCGGATGCTCGCGGCCACATCGCCGACCGAGCGTCCGAAGTAGTCCACATCGACCTTGACCATGCGCTCCTGGTCCTTGCGTTCGATGTCGAGCGGGCCCAGCTCCTGCACCACCTCGGCGATGGAATCGACGCGCACGCGCTTGCCGTTCGGCAGCACGACCTCGGAGTCGAGGATATCGGCGAGCTGCGCGCGGCGGCTCTCCTTCAGCCGCATAAAGATCCAGTACTCGTTCTCCCCCTCGCGGAAGTCGGAGGCCTCCTTGCCGTAGAAGAGCGTGCGCACGGTCTCGACCACGTCGGAGACGTTCAGCCCGAGCGTGGCGACCTTCAGCCGGTCCACCTTCACAACCAGTTCCGGCTTGCCCTCGTCCATGCTGATGCTCGCGTCCTTGGCGCCGGGCGTGCGGTCGCAGAGCGCCTTGATCTCATTGGCCACACGCCGGGTTGCAGCCAAGTCGTGCCCCATGATCTCGATCACGATCGGCTTGCCGCTGCCGCTGATCCGGCCCATGGTGCGGTTGACGGTGCTCATGGACAGCTTGCTAAGCGAAGGCCAGTCGCGCAGCGCATCGAGCAGCCGACGGCCGGCGTCACGCGTGGAAGCAGTCCTCTTTTCCATCGAGATGAACTTGAAGTCCACGCTGCCCATGTGCGTCCCCTGCTTGCCGGAGCCGTGCTTGGAATCGCCACACCGCCAGCGGGAACTGAGGATCATCTGCTTGCCGAACATCTTCACGCCCAGCTTGCGGACCTCCTCGCAGATGCGCCCGGTCTCCTCCACGCGCGTGCCCAACGGCAATTCGAAAGCGACCGAGAGATCGCCGGAGTCCGTTTCCGGCGAGAACTCCGATCCGATCATTGGAAAGAGCGCGAGCGAGAAGCAGAAGGTCGCAAAGGACAGCACGCAGACGAGTCCGCGAAACTTGAGCGCAACACCCAGCAAAAGCTCGTATCCGGCATCCAGGCCCGCCAGCATCCGCTCGCCGAAGAGGTAGAGCACCCTGCCGACCGGGCCGCCGCCAATCATCTCCCGGTCTTCACGCAACAAGGTCGAGGCCAGCATGGGCGTCAACAGGAGCGAACAGAGCAGACTCGCAAGGAGTGTCACCGTGATGATGCAGCCTAACTGTCCGAAGTAGATGCCCGACAGCCCCTCCACAAACATCAGCGGCACAAACACGACCACGGTCGTCAGCGTGCTCGCGGAGATGGCCAGCCCCACCTCGCTCGCGGCATACATCGACGCCTCGCGCAGCTTCACGCCCCGACGCGTGTAGCTGTCGATGTTCTCGAGCACCACCACGGCGTTGTCCACCACCATGCCGATGGCCACCGAAAGCGCCGACAGCGAGATGATGTTGACTGTCCAGCCTTTCACGAACATGAAGACAAAGGCGATGATCAGCGAGAACGGGATGGTCAGGACGATCACCAGCGACGCGCGGATCGTGCGCAGGAACACGAACGTGGTCAGCGTCACGAAGATGCCGCCCCAAAAAAGCGCGCCGGTCACGTTGCGGATGGACAACTTGATGAAGTCGCTCGTGTCGGTGAGCTTGACCATCTTGACGTCTTGCGGCAGAAGTTCCTGGTAGTCCGCGACCGCCTGGCGCACCGACTCGCAGACCTTGACGGTGTTCGCGCCGGAACGCTTCTGCACAAGAAAGATCACGCAGGGATGTCCGTCGGCACCCGACAGGCGGGTCGGATCTTCGAACCCGTCGGTGACCGTCGCGACATCGCGCAGGTAGATGGCCCCGCCACCCTCGTTGCGCTTGAGGACAATGTCCTTGGCCTCCTCCGGGTCTTTGTATTCACCCGGCACGCGCACGGTGTAGTCGATGAGGCCGTTCTTGATGTTGCCCGCCGGAAGCGTAATGTTTTCGCGGGCGATGGTCTGCTCGATCTGCGCGAGCGTCAGCCCGTAACCGGCCAGCTTGACCGGGTCGATGTCGATATTGATCTGCCGGTGCAGACCGCCGAAAACCTGCACCGCGCCCACGCCGGGAAGCCGTTTGAGCACGTCGCCCATATCGGTGTCGACCAGATCGAACAGCTTCTCCCAGGATTCTTCGGCGGTTACCGCGTAATAGATCACCGGCATGGACGAGCTGTTGAATTTGTAAACAGTAGGCTCTTCGATGTCGTCCGGCAGGCTGTTGCGGGCCGCCCCGAGGTAGTCGCGGATGTCGTTTGCCGCCTCTTCAAGATTCGTCCCCCACCTGAACATGCAGGTGACGGCCGAAATGCCTTCGCGCGTGCGGCTCGTGATCTCGTCGAGGTTGTTCACGATGCTGAGCTGGTTCTCGATCACACGCGTCACACGGCCTTCGACATCCTCCACGCTGGCGCCCGGCCATAGCGTGATCACGGTGATCGCCGGCGTCTCAACCTCAGGGAACAGATCGACCGGGAGCTTGGTCAGCGACACCAACCCGAGTACGAGGAAAGCGATGAAAAGCATCAGCGTGAAAACCGGGCGTCTAACTCCAAGTTCAGGCAGTCGCATGGCTATTTCCCTTGCTTGCCTTCCTCGTCAGCAAAACGGACGGGAGATCCGTCGGTCAAACGGTGCTGCCCCTCGACCACCACCTGCTCGCCCGCCTTGAGTCCGCCGGCAATCTCAAACCGGTTGCCGTCGCGCACGCCCACCTGCAACTGCCGTGTCTCGGCCTTGCCCTCCTTGACCACGAACGCCAAAAACCGGTCGCCGCGCCGCAGCACCACATCCGCAGGGAGCACCACGACACCGCTCCTGACCTCCAGAATGATCCGGCCCTCGGCATAAAGCCCCGGGCGCAACATCCACGCGCCCGCCGCATCCGTCTCGTTTGCCAGACGCACCTCCACCGTGGCGGTGCGTGTGACGGGGTCGACCGCCGGATAAATCCGCGCGATCACGCCGGAGAACTGCCGCTCCGGCACAGCGTCCGACACCACGTTCACGGTCGTCTGTCCCGCCACCAGATGTCGCAGGTAAGGCCCCGGTATCGCCACCAGAAACTTCAGCTCCCCCATCGGCATGATCTGCACGACTTTGGTCAGGGCGCTGACCATCGCGCCGGGGTCGACGTACTTGGCGCTCACCACGCCGTCCATGGGCGCATGCAGGAAGGCCTCGGTGAGGTTGACGTCGGTCACCTCGACCGCCGCGCGCGCCTGGACCAGCTTCGCTTCGGCCTGCGCCACTTCCGTCACGGCCTGCTCGTGAGCCGTCTCCGCGAGGTCGCGCTGCTGCTCGGTGGTCGACCCTTCGGCCAGCAGTTTGCTCATGCGGTTCTTCTCGCGCAGCCGGTCCTTCAGCACCACCTTGGCGGTATCGAGCGCCGCGCGCGCCGTCTCTACGGCCGCACGCGCCTGGGCCAGCTGCGCCCGGATGTCGCGGTGGTCGATGACCGCGATCACCTGCCGGTTCGTGACCTTGGTGCCTTCCAGAACCGGCGTGCCGTCCTCGAGCGCGAGCGACTCCAAGCGCCCCGAGATCTTGGGCATCACCTCCACGATGCGCGTCGCTGCCAGCGCGCCGGTCAACTTGATCGCGTTGGTGACGCACCCCGTCCCGACCGTCACCGTCCGCACCGGCAGCGACTGCCGCCCCTTGTCTTCCAGCGGCGGCGCCGCCTTCTTTTGCGCGACGCGGTAGCCATGCCAAGCGGCACCGGCGATTCCCGCCAGCACAAGCAGGTACGCGAACCCTTTTAAAACGGCTTTCATTTCTCTTCCAGCTCCTTGCCCAAAAGCCCCATCGCATGCTCGAGCGCCAGCCGCCCCATGCAGTGGTCGAACAGCGCCCGGTAGTGGTTGCCCCGCGCCTCGGTCAGCGCAGAGCGCGCATCGGCGATTTCAACCTCGGTGTTGACGCCTTCGCGGTAGCCGGTCATCGCCAGCCGCAGCCCCTCTTCCGCATGCTGCAGGCTGAGCCGCTGCGACTCCACGAACTCGTCCGCGTTCTTGATGTTCAGCAGCGCCTGCTGCACCCCCAGAAACACGTCCTCCTCGACATCCTTCAGCTCGATCTCGCGCTGCTTCAGGCGCGCGTTGGCGGAGATCAGCTCGCCCTCGCGCCCGAGCCCGTCGAACAGGGCCCAGTTCAGCTCCAAAGCCGCGCGCTGCGAGCCGTCCCAGCGCGCATCGCCGTCGCGTGGACGGTCGGTCCCTGCGCTCAGCGCCAAATCGACCTCCGGGAGATAGGTGCTGCGAAGCGACCGCACCTTCTCGCGCTGCAGCCGGATATTCAGCTCGGCCATGTAGAGGTCCGGGCGGCTCTTGTAGGCCACCTTGACCGCCCGCTCCAGATCCATGTCCACCGGCAGGTGCTTCAGTTCATCCGCCAGGTGGATCTGCGCGTCGGTGGCCGTTCCCAACGCGCGCAGCAGGCTGGTTTTGGCGAACACCAGATTGTTCTCCTGACGGAGCAGCTCGGCGCGAAAGTTCGCAACGTCCACCTCGGCGCGCAATTCGTCGTACTTCGAGGCCACGCCGTTGACGCGCTTGACGCGCACATCGTTGAGATGCACCTCGGCCGAGACCACGGCCTCGCGGTTGACGTGGCAGAGGCTTTCCGCAAGCATGGCCGCATAATAATCGGTCGTCACCAGGAGGATGACCTTCTGGACCGTGTCCCGGACGCTCTCATCCGACCAGAAGGCGTAGAGCTTGGCCGCCCGCAGCCCGGCCGTTACGCCGCCGCCCCTGAACACCGGCTGCCGCAGGACGAGTCGCGCGCTGTCGCTGTCGCTCGAGCCGTATTCGCTGGCGGCCGACACGTCTACGCGCGGCAGCGCAAGCTGATACGCGGAAACCACCTGGCCGCGCGCGACTTCGCGTTCCTGAATCTTGGCCTGAAGCGACTTGTTGTAGAGCAGTGCGATCCGGATGGACTCGTCCAGCGTCAGGCTTTCGGCGGGAACAGGAAGATCGCCGCTCTCGCGGATGCGCAGCCAGGACGCGTATGCCTCGTCGCGCGTCTGGTGCAAATCGTCGTAAAGCGCCTCGCGCGAAAGGCAGCCGGCCAGCAGGCACAAGGCGAGCCCGCCCGCGCACGACCGCCCCACCCTATCGAACCTGTTATTTCCTCGCCCAGACATGCGCCCCCTGATTCCCCTTAGATATGCGTTTCATCATACAGGGGAACGCGACGCATGTACACAGCAAAGGGAACGGGCGCATCTGCGATCAGGTGCAGCTAGGATGCCCAAAGAGACCCCAGTTCCC
>CAYMLQ010000276.1:0-8288 GCA_964390795.1 uncultured Lentisphaeraceae bacterium | reverse complement strand
CCGCACAGTTTACAAAACCCAATGGCTTTTCACACGCTAAACCCGGAAGCGCCATCCTCATTACCTGTGGTTATAGCGTGTGTGTGTCAGATTAGAAATGCGAGGTGTCTATGTCGAATAAACTGTGGTGTGTCAAGATTTCGATCATTGCAACAGCCTTTGCGCTGTTGACGAATGTATCCCTAGCGGCGAACGGCGCGTGGAACAGTACGGTGGCTGGCTCGAACGCCTTCTGGACGAACAGCCTCAACTGGAGTGCCTCGCCATTTCCCGCAGGCAACCAGACCGCAACCTTCAACAACAGCGGCAACGGGAGCACGACCATCGACCTGACCGGTCTCTCCTTCGGCGTTTCCAACATCGTGTTCGACACGTTTTACGCGGGTCCGTATACACTCGGCAGCGGCGGTGCCAACGCGCAGCCACTCGTCTTCACCAACAACAGCGTCCTTCGCGTCAGCCCGACCGTGCTCGAGAGTCAGCGCGTCGATGCCATGACCCTTCTCGGCATCGACCGCGCCGCCAGTGCCCATACCTTCCGCAATGACTCATCCGCCGCCACGCTCACGCTGGCGGGAAACATCACCACCACCAACATGAGCGGTACGGCTGGCGCCAAGACGCTGACCACCTGGGGCACCGGCCCCATCGCGGTCAGCGGCAACATCTCCCCCGGCACCGCCTCCTCCCTCGCATTCTACAACAACACCAGCGGACAGGCGACCCTGACCGGCTCCAACCGCCTGAACAACGTCTTCAGCGGCCGCGGCCCCCTGACCCTTTCGGGCACGAACCTCATCGACAACGTGTATCTCAACACTGACAGCGTCCTCTCCTTTACGGGCACCAACATCCTGCAGACGCTCACCCTCAACGGAACCAACGGACTGCCCGCCAGCGTTACCATCACCGCAAACAGCTACCTCGCCCTCACCAACGGCGGCAGCACCATGATCAGCGCCACGCAGGACGCCGTCATCAACGGACCCGGCGCCATCACGCTGCTGCCCTGTACCACTGGAAACCCGACTGGCGACAACACCGTCTCGCCCAGTAAGACGCTCACCATCAACGCGCCGATCACCGGCCCGAACGGCCTCGAACTCACCAGCGGCTCGGGCACCTACGTTCTGAACGGCATCAACGATTTCTACGGTAACGTCTCCTACGGCGCACCCGGAGCCACCCTCGTCATCAATAAGATCGGTAACAAGGGCTCCACCACCAGCAACCTCGGCCGCGGCACGACCGTGACCATGAGCGGTGCCGCCCAGCGCCTGCAATACACCGGTTCGGGCGAGACCAGCGACCGCACCTTCACCTTCAACAACAGTGTGATCCTCGACCAGTCCGGCACCGGCAATCTGGTGTTCTCGGCCTCCCCGACCCTCTCCAGCGGCAGCAAGACGCTGACGCTACAGGGTTCAAGCGCGGGCACGGGTGAGTTCAGCGCCGTCCTTGCGAATAGCAGCAGCACCCTTTCCATTTCCAAGAAAGGGATCGGAACCTGGATATTCTCGACGAACAACACCTACTCCGGCACGACGGTCATCGACGGCGGCACCCTTAAGCTCAAGGGCGCAAGCGGTGCGATCAGCGCCTCCACCGGCTACACACTCTCGCCGGGCGGAACTCTGCTGCTGGATAACACGGCTGCGGCCAATAACACCAACCGCCTCCGAGATGCCAGCGCCATCACCCTGAACGGCGGCACACTGTCGTTCTCCGGCAACGGCGGCGGCAATTTCATTGAGAATGCGGGTGCGCTCACCGTCAACATCAGCAACAGCACCATCGCCACAGTCCAAGCTGACCTCGGCCAGACGAGTACCCTGCGCTTCGCCTCCCTTTCCCGCACCGTGGGCGCCACAGTCAACTTCACCGGCACCGGCCTCGGCGTTGACAGCCGCAACCGCATCTTCATCACCGCGCAGGCGGACGGCCCGATCGGCCCCTGGGCCACGGTCAACGGCACCAACCTGGCGGCCTACAGCGCCGCCAATGGAGTCTACGCTTCTGCCGACAGTGTCTCCTACACTGACATCGCTGCCCGCGCGCCCTCCACCATCGTCAGCAACGACACCAGTTACGTGCGCATCAACACCGACGGCACCTATGACGGCCCCATCGAGCTAGGTTCCGACATCACGCGCGTCACCGCCCTTGTCCAGAATACCGCGATTCCCGCCACGGTGAACACGGCCAGCAAGACCCTGCAGACCGCCATGGTCTCGGTTCCTGACGGCAATGCCGCGGTCACAGTCGGTGTTGCGGCCAATGACGGCACACTTACGCCGCTCCTACCGAACGGCGAACTTGCCCTCAATAACGCCAGCGCAAACAGCCTCACCGTCAATGCCGTGATCGCCGACACTGGTGCCTCCTCCCAGCTCACCAAATACGGGGCCGGCACCGCCACCCTCGCCGCGTCGAACACCTTCGCGGGCACGGTCAGTGTCTTCGGCGGCTCCCTTGTATTGGCCAACAGCGACGCGCTGCAATACGCCACGCTCGGGACGGCAGGCACGGTCTTCGACAGCTCGGTCGCCACCCACGCCTTCAACCTAGGCAGTCTCACCGGCTCCTTCAGCGCGGCCCTTTCGGACAACGCGGCCAACGCGGTCGCCCTGACCGTCGGCAAGAACAACGCACCCACCACCTTCAGCGGTTCTCTCACGGGCAGCGGCAGCCTGACCAAGACTGGCCTCGGCACCCTCACGCTCTCCGGCACGAACAGCTTCTCGGGCGGGCTCACTGTCGGAGACAATACCGGCGCGGTGACCGCCAGCGCGGGCGGCGCGCTCGGCCTCGGCCCTGTCGCCAATAACAGCACGCTCAACCTGACCGCAGGCGCGGTGACCTACTCCGGCCTTTCAACCTCTCTTACGGGCACCGGCACGGTCAACGTCACGGTGGGCACCGGAAGCGGGAACACCTATCTCAGCGGCGACTACTCGGGCTTCACCGGCATCTGGAATATCGGAGTCGGCGCAGCCATGGCTGCGGGTAAGGCCATCCTGGTCGGCGCGGACAACAGCGCCGCGACGTTCTATGTCCGCACCAATGCCACGCTTCATAGCGCTGCGGCGGTTTCACGCAATGCGACGGTCATCCTGCAAGGCGGCGACACGGGCGAGTCGCTCGGACAATTGCGCCTAGACTCCGGTGCCACCTGGGCTGGCCCCGTCAAACTGGCAGCGCCCATGACCAACAGTGCGGACGCCTTCTTCGGTGCGAACACCGGCGTGGGCACGGTCAGCGGCATCATTGACGACCTCGGCAACGGCTACATTGTCGATAAGGTAGGTACCGGCACGATCATCTTTAGCGGCGCTAACACCTACCTAGGCCCCACGTGGATCAAGGGCGGCACCCTCAGCGTGCCCGCGCTGGGCAGCGTCAACGGCGGCGCAAGCCCCGTGGGTGCGCCCACAAGCACCGCACAAGGCACTGTCAAGATCGGCACGGGCGGTACAGCCGGAATACTGACCTACACGGGCATGGGCGAGACCAGCGACCGCGTGATCGATCTTGCCGGCACCACCGGCCAGGCCACGATTTCCCATAACGGCACCAACATGCTCACGTTCACCAGCGATGTGATCTCGTCGGGCGTCGGCGCCAAGCGCCTCCAGTTGCAGGGCCTCTCCAACAACGTCGGCGTCATCGCGGGCGTCATCAATAACAGCTACGGCACGAACAAGGTTGACCTTTACAAGGCCGGCTTCAACACGTGGAAGCTCACGGGCAACAACCTGTTCACCGGGCCTGTCGAAATCAATGAGGGTATACTCGTCATCACCCAGAGCGGCTCACTCGGCGTCAGTAACAAGTACGTCAGAGTTTTGAACGGAACGGCTGGCAATACTCAGCTCCATCTGGATGGTTCGGGTGGGCCGATCTCGCTCGGGACGAACATCGCGTTCTACACAAGCAGCGCGTACGAAGGAGCGATACGGAACCTGTCGGGCATGAACACCATCGGTGGGAACTTCTTCTTGCAGGGCGGCGGAGGAGATACGGTTATCCATTCCGTAGCGGACAAGCTGACCTTAACTGGAAGCATCGAAGGCGACTACGCCGGACCACGCGGCCTGAGACTGCGCGGCGATGGTGACGGCGAAATAGCAGGTCCAATTGTTAACGGCGCCGTCGCGAATGAGACTGTGAACTTAACGCGAGATGTCGGCGTAGGCACCTGGCTCCTATCGGCTTCAAACAGTTACACCCTCGCGACTACCGTCAGTGCCGGCTCGCTCGTTGTCGGCGGAGAGAATGGATTTATCGGAAACGGTGGTCTCACCGTCAATTCGACAAGCACGTTCGTAATCGCCAACAGTCCGCTGTCGAACAGCGTTAACCGCTTGGGCGACACGGGCACCGTCACCCTGAATGGCGGCATCTTCAGCTACAGCCACACGGGCGGCGCGGCCAACTACAGTGAAACAGCAGGCCCGCTCGTCGTCAACCTTAACTCCAACATCCTGATGACGTCGCAGGCGGACGAGACGCAGTCTTCCATCCTGACCTTCGCCTCGCTCGCCCGCAACGGCACCGCTGCGGTCGATTTCCGCGGCGCAGGTTTGGGCGTCGACAACCGTAACAAGGTCATGTTCACAGCTGCCCCGGCAGCCGGCCTGATCGGCCTTTGGGCGACCTACAACACCACAAACTACGCTGCTTACGACAGCACGTTGGGCGTCGTGGCTGCGGGCGACAACGTGTTCACAAACCTCACGGCCAAAGGCCCGTCCGTCATTCCGGACAACGCCGCACTCGGTGCCCGCATCAACGACGAGGGCACAGCCGGTCCCATCGCGTTGGCTGGAGCAACCACCAACAATCTGAAATCCCTTTTGCAGAACTGGGGAACCTCCGCGACCGTTGGCATGACCAATCAGACCCTGCTGGTCAGCGACCTCATGATCGCGGCGGGCAAGGCTGACCTGACGCTCGGCACGGTCGAGGGAGAGGGTTTCATCATGCCTCTCACAACCGGCGGTACGCTCAACCTGATCAACCCGTCTGACAGCACGCTGACCCTGAATGCGGCGGTCACCAACAATGGTGCCTCACCCGCCTCCGTGATCAAGTCCGGCAGCGGTACGGTCAAGCTCAACGGCCGGAACAGCTACACGGGTACGACGCTGATCGACCAAGGCGCTCTGGAGTTCGGAGGGATGTCGACGCAGACCCTCGGCGGCGTCATCAGCGGCGCGGGCACTCTGGTCAAGAGCGGCAACGGCGTGCTGACCCTCTCCGGAGCCAATACCTTCACGGGGCCGACCACGATCAAGCAGGGTATCCTCGTGGTCCAGAACAACGGGGCCTTCGGCAACGCCTCCACCGGCACCGTGGTCGAGTCCGGCGCCACGCTTGATCTGGGCGGCACACTTGGGACGGATACTCTGAACATCGGCACGGAAACCTTCACGGTCAGCGGTTCGGGCGTCAACGGCATGGGTGCCATCGTCAACAACGGCAGTTCGGACCAGAAGAACGCCCTGAGCCGAATCACGCTCGCAGGCAACACCACGTTCGGCGGCGGCCGCCGCTGGGATATTCGCGCCAACACGCAGACGCTCACGATGAACGGCTACGACGTCACCAAGGTAGGTACGAATTTCATTAACTTCTCAGCCGTGACGGTTATTCCTGACGGCGAAGGCGGCACCGGCGACATCGATGTCCAGGCCGGCAGATTCGGGTTGGACAGCGGCGGAAAATTGAACGGCAGCAGCGCCAACACGCTGACACTCCGCAGTGGGGCGACCTTAGAGCTGTACAATGTCGCGGTCGCCTCCAACGCCACACCGTGGACCCTGGTTCTCGAAAACAACTCTACGAACAGCCCTACTCAAGGCTCAGGGCTAGGCACCATCAATGTCTGGTCCGGCCCTGTCACGCTCACCGGTGGCGCAGCGATCTTAGGCGGCACCGCTTACAGCGCCACCTTCAGCGGCCCCATCGGCGGCAGCGGCTCACTGATTAAGACGGCGGGCGCGTCCACATTCTACCTGACCGGTACGAACACGTATGACGGCACCACCGCCGTCAGCAACGGTACGCTCTACGCCAAGACCACAGGCTCGCTGCCCGGTACTGGCACCAGCCGCATCACGGTCACCGGCGGCGGCACGCTCATGCTCCCGACCGGCGACGGCACCACGACGGGCTGGACCTATGACCAGATCCGCTCCCTGTATGACGCCGACACTTTCGCCACCAACACGGCGGCGCTCGGCATCGACACGTCCCTCGTGAGCCTGGAGCACCCCGGCGACCTCGCCAAGCCCATGGCACTGACCAAGCAGGGGACCAACTCGCTCGCGCTGCAGGGCGTCAACACCTTCAACGGCGCTTTGACGATCAACGGCGGAGAAGTGACCATGACCGCCGACGGAAACCACAGGCTCGGCAACGTCACCATCGGCACCGCCTCCTTCGTCGTCTCCAACGCCGCCACCATGCACACGTATGCCACGAATACCTACGTTGGCAACGCCGCCGCTGATTTCGGCCGCATGACGCTCGCGGGCAACGCCGTTTGGGGCACCATTCTGCCGATCCAGAACCGTGCCTCGCCGACCCTCTATGTCGGCTATAACGGCCGCGGCGTCCTCACCGTTCAGGACAGCGCCACACTCACCAACAGGATACTCTTGGGCAACGGTACGAGCGGGCACGGTGCCGTCTACCAGCGCGGCAGCAGCCACGTGCATAACTGGTGCGGCCAGGGTAATGACTGCAGAATTGGCGTGGACGGATACGGCTACTACGAACTGAGCGGCGGCACCCTGACAAACAACGGTTACGTGCAAGTAGGCTACAACACCGCCAGCGTCGGCATCCTGTCCCAGTTCGGCGGCACCTTCCATTTCAGCGGCAGCTACGGTGGCAACCTGGCCCTCAACCGCGGCGGAACCGGCGTCGTCTACCTGGTTGGCGGTTCGTTCAATTCGGCCAAAGACGTCAACCTCTGCGAAACCTCGGGCACCAGCACGTCGCGCGGCTATGCCGATTTCACGGTAGACGGCGCCGCGGACGCGCTCGTTGCCGGAAACCTCAATATGGCCGACCGCACCAACGCGTTCGCGACCGTCAACCTGCTTGGCGGCACGCTGACCGCCAACACGTTCAGCAAGGGCAATCGCGGCGGCTCGCTCGCCTACCTCAACTTCGGCGGCGGCACCTTCCGCGCCCGCACGGTCGGCAACCTGTTCGGCGTCAACGCCAACACCCTCGACGGCGTCTACGTCTACCCCGGCGGCGCGACCTTCGACACGACAAACCTCGCCTGTACGGCCAACGCCAACCTGCTCGCGCCTACTGGTAGCGGCGTGTCGAGCATCACGGTCACCCCGCGCGGCGGTTACATCGGGCCTCCCTTCGTGACCATCGCGGGCGGCGGCGGCACGGGCGCGACCGCGCTCGTGCAGTTCGACTCGGCCAACGGCACGGTCACGGGCGTCCAGATCACCTGCCCCGGCTTCGGCTACCGCACCCTGCCGACCGTCTCCCTCTCCGGCGGCGGCACCAACCTGCAGACCGCCGTCACGGGCGTCACGCTCGCACCCAACAGCAGTGGCGGCCTGACCAAGCGAGGTAACGGCACGCTGTTGCTCACGGGCACCAACACCTACGGCGGTGTAACCACCCTCGCAGGCGGCACACTGAAGCCCAACAACGCGCTGGCCTTGCCCGCCAACACGACGTTCACCTTCTCGGGCGGCACGCTTGATCTGAACGGGCTGACCTTGACGAACCTGATCAACACCACCGGTGCCATCGCGGGCGGTATCACAAACGGCACTCTGGACACCGTGCTTTCGCCAGCCGGCCAAGGCGTCATTGGCTCGCAGACCTTCAGTTTGACGGCCCGCTCCTCCGCCACGCTCCGCGGTACCTACTTTGCGGATGTCACCGAGGCAGGAGACTGCGACCTCGTCGCGGTGCAGGGCAACATCAACCTGTCCACGATCGCGCTGCAGATTGTGAACCTTGACCTGTTGAGTCGCACCCGGCAGTACACGATCCTCACCTGCACGGGAACGCGGAGCGGGAACTTTGCCAACACCAACATTCCCGACGGCAGCAAGTGGCATTTGATTCCGCTGTCAGACGGCAGCGTAAGGCTCGTGTATGTCAACGGCACCTTGATCAGGCTCCGGTAGCCGCAGTCGCTCAGCCATCCGAAGAACGAGCGCACGGGCCTCCAGCCCGTGCGCTCGTTCGGGCGCATCTGCGATCAGGTGCAGCTAGGATGCCCAAAGAGACCCCAGTTCCCC
>CAYMLQ010000275.1:0-8307 GCA_964390795.1 uncultured Lentisphaeraceae bacterium | reverse complement strand
GATGCCAATCATGGGAATCGGCATGTCGCCGGCCAAGCCTATGGGATGCTAGTGACTTGGATTATAAAACGGGCACTAGGCACACGGGAGGGCCGGGTTAAACCCCGGCCGCGGACGGCGTGGAAGCCGTCCCTCCCTGTGTGCGGGATAACCCGTTAAGTGCAATTACTTTTCGGCAGTGGTCTTACAGGGGTCATTCATTGGAGTTCGCGCTTGCCCTCTGTTCGCGCTTGCCTTCCTGAGCGCGTTTTGAAAACCTGTGCGCATGAAACTCCATTTCGCTTTCGTTCTCTTCGCCGTTTCCTTCGTTTCCGCCCGTGCCGACCTCTTGCCGCTTTCAGGCGCCTCTGACCTCACGATCTGGGGCAAAAAGAGCAACACCGCGCTCACATGCGGGCCGGACAGAGCCCTCGTGATGGATGTGCGCGCAGGCGAGTTCGCCTACGGCTGGGCTCAGCGCCCGCTGCCAGCCGGCGCGGTGCCGGCCCAGGCGGCGGGGCTTTACGGCCGCTTCCGTGCCCACCCCGCGACCCGCGCGCAACTATCCCTCACCCTGATCCTGCTTGACGGCAAGACGCAAGCCTATTTCTCTTGCGCGCAGGGCAATCTCTCAGAGAGCAAGGGCGAATGGGTCGAGTTCTTCGCGCCCCTCGCCGATTTCAAACCCGAGCGCGCGGCGAAGACACGCGCCCTGAAAGCCGCCGACCTGCACGAAGGCGACCGTGTCCAGCTCAGTCTGAACAGTGTCGGCGGAGCCAGCGCGTCCGCGGCGTTCGACCGCCTGCGCTTTCTGGACGCGGTTGAAGCCGAGACCCTGGGCAGGGCCATCAAACGCGCGACGCTCGCCCGCAGCCTGCTGCCCGTAACCCAGTGTACAGGCGCGCCCCATCCGCGCCTCTTGCTAACCCCGGCGCGCCTGCAGCGCGTCCGCGCCAAGGCCAAGGACGGCGGCGACGGTCAAGCGGCCTATGACGCGCTCCTGAAACACGCTGAGGGCTTCTTGATCAGCCTCAATGCCGACACTCCGTTTGACACCGTGCTGAATTTTCAAGCCACGGGCGATGTCACCGCCCACCAGCGCAGCGCCCAGCTCGAAGGCAACCTCACCTCCGTGGCCATTCCCATCGAAATTCTGGCCGCAGCCTACCGGATCACGGGCGACGAGCGGTACGGCCGCCATGCCGCGCGGGCGCTGGTCAGCGCGGCGCGCACCCTCGACGCCGACAACGCCGTGCTCAACAGCGGCTTCTACTACACCCGCACCTTCTACGTGCGCGCCCTGGCCTTCGGCTACGACTGGCTCTGGCCGCTTCTCAGCCCGGAGGAACGCCGCGAGGTGAAGACCACGCTGCTGGGCTTCGTGCTTCAGATCCACGCCGACAGTTGGACCGCCTCGTGGGGCCGCCGTCCGCTGCACCGCGTGTGGAACTGGGATCCCGGCCTTGTGAGCTGCGCGGGCCTCGGCATGCTGGCGCTAGAAGGCGAAACAACGGCTGCTGAAAAAGCTGTCCTTTTCGACCTGCGGCGCCACCTGCGCGACTATCTCACCTTGGGCATCGACGCCGACGGCGCAGGTCATGAGGGCCCCAACTACCTGGCCTACGGCATCGGCGCGGGCCCCGAATTCGCCGAGTGCCTGCGGGAGCAGGGGCGCGGCGACCTTTTCACCGAAACCAACTGGCACCTGATTGCACCGTGGCTGGTGGCCGAAACCCTGCCGGACCGCCTGCGCTGGAACAACCTCTCCGACTGCGGCCACGGCCAGAGCGCGGGCTCGGTCTACAGCTACACCTGCGGGCGGCTGGCCGAGCTGGCGCGCGGCGATCCCGCCACGCCGGGCGAGCGGCTCCCCGCGCCCGAGACGCTGCTGACGGCCAAGGACGTCCTGTGGCAGTTTTCGGAGACGCCCGGCCCGCGCCGCGTCAGCTACCCCGCGCTGGCCGCGCTGATGGGCTGGGCGTGGGAGGGCGGCCCGGGACGCCAGGTCGCCAAAGCCCGGGCGCCTGTGCAGCTCGCCTACCTGCTCTTCCACGAGCCCTGCCCTGTGGCGCAAGACCCTGCGGCGCTGCTGCCCGCCGCCCAGCATTTCCGCGGGCGCGGGCTGGCGGTCTCACGCACCGGCTATGACACGAACGCCCTCTATCTTGCCGTGGAGGCTGGCCCGCACGCGGCCGGACACGACCAGGCCGACAAGGGTTCCTTCACCCTCTACGGCTATGGCGCGGACCTCGCTATCGACAGCGGCTACGGCAACGACGGCGAAGCCCTGAAGAGCGGCAGCAGCCACGCCCACAACATGGTGCTGCTCAACGGGCAGGGCCAGCCGATGAGTTGGCACAACCAGAGCGGCGGCCACATTAGCGGCTATCACCACAGCGCGCTGCTCGACTGGATCCGCGTCGACGCCCGCGAGGCGTGGAACGTCCGGTACGACAGCGACTGGCGCCCCCAGCCCGCCGCCGAGCCGGTGGAAAGGGCCGTGCGCCATTTCCTTTTCGTGCGCGGCAGCGCGACGACGCCGCCCTACGCAGTGGTGATGGACGATCTCCGCAAGGACGGCAAGCCCGCAGACTACACCTGGCTCTGGCATATCCCCGACGGAATGCGCTTCCGGTGCGAGGCCGACCGCTGGACCGCCGCGCCCCTGCGCCTGACGGGCCGCGTGCTCACCACCGCACCCGGAAACCCCAAAGGCGGCGCGCGCTTCACCTTCACCGCATCCACGAACGGCTGCTACGCGCTGGCGGGCCTCGCGCGCGCCGGCGGCACGGACGCGGGCAAATCGGACAGCTTCTGGGTCAGCCTCAACGGCGGGCAGCGGCGGACGTGGGACTTGCAAGGCGGACGTAACCTCAAATGGAACACCTTTGTGCCACGCGAAAACGGCGTGACAAACGGTATCCCGCTGCGGGCGGGAGAGACGCTTCGCGTGGATCTCACTGCACGGGAGCCGGAAGCCCAACTCTGCAAGCTGGCGCTCGCGCCCTACGGCGCCGCGCTTCCCTCAGCGCCGGATGAGAACCCGGAGAGCGGCGCGACCCTCACAGCCGACGACGCCGCGCTTCTCAATCCGCCCTTGCTGCGTCAGACGCTTTCAGCCAGCGCACCGACAGAGGGCGCACGCCTGACCGTATTCCCCGTCACCACGGACGCACGGCACGTGACAAACCGCTGGTTCGCAACCTCCAGAGAGGGCGCGCACCCGCGCCTGGAGCACACGGTTCGCGGCGTGGAGCCGCGCTTCCTGATGGTGCTGGTGCCCGGCAACGCCGGTACCCCGTTGCCGCAGGTACGCGCACTCGCCGTGAAGAACGGACTCGGAGCGGAAATCAGTTGGGGCGGCACGACCGACCAGATCCTTTTCGGCGAGGGCGAGGCGAGCGCGGCCGGTATCGCCACAGACGGGCGAGCCGCCTTTGTCCGCCGCACGTCCGGCGCAGCCGCGGACTGGGCGCTTTTGGACGGCACGCGTCTTTGCGTGGACGGGCAGGAGCGCATTCCTCTGAACGGGCGATGCGCGATCACGGGCAGTCGCGCTAGCGCGCAGTAACCCCGGAAAAAGCCACGCTCACCGGCACGCGGCTTAAGCTGCGCGAACCAACGCCATCCGGTTATCAAGCGGCCTAGCGCAGCAGCCATTCGATGGCCGCCGTCTCCTTTTGCGCCACCTCGCCCGCAAAAGCGGTGAGCGTGTCGAGGGTGCGATAGGCGGAGGCAACGGGTTCGGACGCCTGCCCTTCGCCCGCGAGCCACAGGGCATGGGGCGCGTTGAGCGCGATCAGGCCGGGCAGGTCGAGATACTTTGCGCCGCCCGGCAGGAACAGGGGATCGCGGTAGTCGAGCAGACCGCCGAAACGGAAACCCTGCGTGTCGGCGGCGGCTCGGTTGATGGCTTCTCCGGCAACGGCGCGCGCGGCCAGAACCACGGGGCCGCTGCCGCCCCAGCCTGCGACCGAAATCTCCTTGGGCCGTGCGAAGGGTGCGGCCTTGACGGTTCGAAGGAACTGCACCAGGGTGAGCACGTCGTGCGTCCGCTGGGCGAACAGCGCAGGATTGTAGCCGAAGGTGTAGCCTGCGAACTCGCGCGGATTGCCGACCACGCGGGTCTGTTTCACAGGGGCGCCACCCTGGAACAACAGGTCGGCCCCGATCACAGCCGCGCCTCCCTGAACAAGCTTCGCCAGTGCGGGCTTCAGGCTGCCGTCGGCCTGATGGAGCGATGCCTGGCCGCTATCTCCAAGCCAGACGATGGCGCGGCCGTCCCACTTCTTTGGGCAGAGCCAGACGACGCTCACCTCTTCGCCATAGCGCGTGTTGAGCAGCGTTCCCGCAGCCTTGACGTAAGCGCCGAGATCCGTCGTCTCCTTGGGTTCCCACTCCACCGTTCCTGAGGTCGCCAGCGTGCGCCCGATCAGCACCTCCGCTGCCGGACGGATGATCTTCCGCAGGCCCTCCGGAGTCAGGGCGGCGGCGCGCAGTTGCTTTTCAGCATCGTCGGTGAACCACCTGAGCAGCGTACGCTCGAAGGCGGGGTCGGCGGCCTTCGGCTGGGGATACGCCCCACCCCACACGGTGAGCTGTTCGCGCGCGAGAGGCTCGAAGTCGCGCTCGATGACCGGCGAGGACAATCCGAGTTTAAAGTGCCGGTTCAGAAACGTGTAGAACGCGGAGCGCGTGACCGCATTGTAGTTGTGCGGGAAATGCTCGCCGCGCAGGAGGAACACGTTGTCCTTTGCGCCTTGAAGCGCATAGAGCTTCTGCAGATCGGGAAACCCTTTGACCGCCAGCTCCTTGGTCCAGTCGTCCGCCGTGTTCATTCCCTGCGGCTTTGGCGCGAACAGCCCCGCGAATTCAACATTCCCGGTATCCACGCGCAACAGCGACGCGTTCTCGCAGGTACAGCCGCCCTGCATCGCCGTGCTCACCATCACGACAGGGAACGAGAGCGCGAGCCGGTCATCGACCGCTGCCAGCAGCATCGTCTGCGTGCCCCCACCGCTCGAACCGGTCATGGCCACGCGCGAGGAATCCACTTCGGGAAGCGTGAGCAGGAAGTCGAGACTCCGGATGGAGTTCCACGTCTGCATGCCCATGATGCTCTGCGCATGCGCCTCCGCCTGAGGGCTGTAGAAGCCCCAGTTCTCCACGGTGTTCATCTCCGGACGCTGTTTGCCGAACTTATGCACGAGTTCGCGTGAAAGCTGGAGCGAATCCGAATCACCGAGCATGTCCCACTGCCACACCACGCAGCCCATGCGGGCGAGTTGCACGCACAGGGACTGATAGAGGCTTTGCCCGGCCTTCTCGAAACGCTCCGCACCTGCGGCGATTTCCTGCCGCACCTTGGCTTCGGGCTCGAGCGCCAAACGCGCGTTCTCCTTGTGCCCGTGCGCAAACAGGACACCGGGCGCCTTCCCCCGAATGTTTTTCGGACGGTACAAATTGCCGGTGACGAAGAACCCGGGAACGCTCTCGAAGAAGACTTTTTCGACCGTGTATTCGCCGCAGTCGATCCGGCCGTGAATCACCGCGTTGAGAGGGGTCTTCGTCGGCAGGGGCCAAAGTCCCTCCGCGACCAAGATCTGCCTGCGCACATAGGCTTTCCGCGCCTCCCAAGCGGTTAGCGAAGCAGGCGCGCTGAACGGAAAATACCCGTTCAAGTCTTTGAGCGGCTGAAGGCGGATGTCAGAGGCCAACGCCGGAAGTGCCAGCGCGAGCACCATCAACAGAATCTTCATGATTGCGTCTCCATATCCTATTTGCCCGCGTACTCGATGTCGATGCGCCCGTTGGAGTTGCCGCCGCCGTCGCCGCGGACTTCGGCCTGGAGCAGGTACTTTTTGGCCGGGTCGCGCGGCGTCGGCAGCCGCAGCACATACTTCGCGACCGCGTTGGCGCTGCCTGTGAAGTTCGCCTTGTCGTCGGAGGCAACCACCGCTCCTTCAGTGAGAATTCGCAGCTTGCGCATGTCGAGCCGGTGAGCCCCGTGCGTATAGGTGAAATGGATCGCGTACACGCCGGCACTGTCCAGCCAGTTGCCGATGTCCCACGTTTTGACGCTCCAGTCGTTCGACACCTCGCCGGCCTTCCACTGCGCCGCAAAAGGCTGCTGCAGCGGCGCGGCGTTGATTCCCAGGCGAACCAGCCGGTCGTAGTGCGTTTCCATCCGCCCTGAGAAGGCCGTGAAGTCCCGCTTCTCCGCTGGCGACCAAACCGCTTCGGCCAGGGCGCACACGCGTGGAAAGAGCTTCCAATCCAAATCCTCCTGCCCCCAGATATACTCGGACCAGAGGTTCGCCTGACCACCCAGCACGCGATGCTCGCGGTACGCTGGAATACCGCCACAGGGATCGAAGGCGTAAACCTTCTTGAGCGTCAGCAGCCCGCCGATGTACTCGTAGCCGTCGTTGCCCGAGAACTGCCGATAATCAAAGTAGCAGAAGTCCGTCGGCGTCATCACCACGTCGTGATCCAGGGCCACGGCGTCCTGCCCGCCCTTCATGCCGCGCCACGACATCACCGCCGCCCCCGGCGCAAGACCGCCCTCGAGGATCTCGTCCCAGCCGATCAACCGGCGGCCCTTCTTGGCGAGGTACTGCTCGAAGTGCCGGACAAACCAGCTCTGCAACTCGTGCTCGTCCTTAAGCCCGTTTCGCTTCATGCGGGCCTGGCACTTGGGGCACTCTTTCCAGCGCGCCTTGGGGCACTCGTCGCCACCGATATGGATGAAGGGGCTGTCGAACAGCTCACAGACCTCGTCCAGCACGCCCTCCAGAAAGCGCAGTGTCTGGTCGTTACCCGCGCAGAAAACCTCTTCTTCGACGCCCCACATCACGCGTGGTTGGACCGGCACGCCGCGGCAGGAGAGTTCCGGATAGGCCGATACCGCCGCGCGGCCGTGCCCGGGCATTTCGATTTCCGGCACCACGCGGATGTGGCGCGCCTTCGCAGCGGCCACGATCTCGCGAATGTCCGCTTTCGTGTAGAAGAACGGCCCGTATAGCTTGCCGTCTTGCGACGTGCGGTCTCCCGGCGTGACCGACGCCGCACGCCTGGACGCGATTTCCATCAGCTTCGGGTATTTCTCGATCGCAAGGCGCCAGCCCTGGTCGTCGGTCAGGTGCCAATGGAACGTGTTCAGTTTGTGCAACGCCATTTGGTCGAGCAAACGGAGAACGGCCGCCTTGCCAAAGAAGTGGCGGCCCTCATCCAGCAACACGCCGCGCCATGCGAAACGCGGCGAGTCCTCGATATCGACACCCGGAATCAGCCAGGCCTGATTCGTGGCGAGCGCGCCACCGAACGCCGCGTTCGGCAGAAGCTGGCGCACCGTCTGTAGTCCGTAGAAAAATCCCGCCGGATCAGCCGCCGTGATCACAGCGCCTTCGTGGTCAGCCCGAAGCGTGTATCCTTCCGCCTTGATCGCGGCATTATTGGCCGGGGCTGCGAAGCGGATGTCTGACGCCGTATCGGCGAGCCAAACTCCCGCCGGCTTCACGGGCAGCGCGTAACCGGTCGCGGGACGCAGCACAGCGGCCAGCTGCTCGGCGGCCTCACGCGCGCCTGCCGCGTTTTTGGAGAAGCGAAGGGCCGAGTCCGGCTTTAGCGTAAACGCGCCGTAACGCCAATCCATGTGCGCCGGCACAGGCACGACGGACGGCTTTGCGACCACACGGGCGGGCTTCCCCGCCAACATCGCGCAACCCGCGCAGACAACAACAAGAACGGCACCTATCAACGCTTTTATTTTCATCGCTTATTACCCCCTTAAATCACATCCGCCAGCCAGCGGCCAGTTCTCTGCGCGCCATCTTTCAGACTCCCGTCGTCAACGCGTTTTCAGCGCGACGCTCCGAACGATCTTCTCCATCGCCTCCGCCTGCGCCTCCAGGCTTCGCGCCATCTGGAACTGCGTGCGGCAGCGGTCCAGATTCTGTCCAGGGCGATGCGTGCGGAAATAAACGTCGCCCGCCAGATAGTCGGTCAGGAAGCGGATGCCGATCGTCAGCGTGATCAGCCGTCCCGCGAAAACCAGCTCCTCCAGCTCCGCAGGAACCAGAAAGGCTGCTTCGGAGAGGTAGCCGCGCGCCAGCGCCTCGAACATGTTGATCCGGCTGCCGACTTTGGCGAGGTCGCGCTCGTCCTCCCTGGCCGCCGCCGTGGCCGAGCGGATCATGTCGCCGAAATCATAGAGCGCCAGGCCCGGCATGACGGTGTCGAGGTCGATCACACAGACACCCTCGCCCGTGGCGTCGTCCAGCATCACGTTGTTGATCTTGGTGTCGTTGTGCGTGATGCGCTCCGGGA
>CAYMLQ010000274.1:0-8332 GCA_964390795.1 uncultured Lentisphaeraceae bacterium | reverse complement strand
CGATGATCTTCACCAGCACGCGCTTCTCGCGCTTACCGTCGAACTCGCCGTAGAAAATCTGCTCCCACGGGCCGAAATCGAGCCTTCCCCCGGTTATGGCGACCACGACGTCGCGGCCCATGATCTGGCGCTTCAGGTGCGCGTCCGCGTTGTCCTCAAAGCCGTTGTGGCGATACTGCGCGTGCGGCTTTTCGGGGGCCAGCTTTTCCAGCCAGACCTCGAAGTCCTGATGCAGCCCGCTCTCATTGTCATTGACGAACACGCTGCTGGTGATGTGCATGGCGTTGACCAGGCACAGGCCCTCGCGGACCCCTGACTCGGCCAGGCACGTCTCGACTTGAGGCGTCAGGTTGACGAACTCCCGCCGGCGCGCAGTGTGAAGCCACAGTTCCTTGCGATAACTTTTCATGACGGCCCATCCTTGTTTCTTTACGACCGCTGGGCGAGTTTGAGTTTCGCACAGGCCCGTTGTTCGAGATATGCGGCAAAGGCGCGGGCGGCTTCGAGGCGCGTGAGCGGCAGCGCGAGTGCGGGCGGCGGGGCTGTACCGTCTGAAAGCACCTTCAGCGCGGCCGAGAGCTCTTCAGGCGTGACCGCAGCCTGCGGCTTGAACAGGGGGCCGTCAAGCGCCAGCATGCCGCGCGTGAGCGCGAGCTGCACGACTTTCCAGTCGGGATGATTCTGGCGGACATCCGCCACCGGCGTGAGAAAGAGCGTGTCGCCCGCGTCGAGCAGCGCGAGCTGCACCAGCACGGGATCGAGCGCGCGCGGCTGGATGTTGTATCGGGTCGCCAGCGCGGCGGTGGCGCCGACCGCCTGCCCCATCAGCAGCGTGTGCGGCTGCAGGCGCGTCGCGCCGTTCGCGAGGCGCGACTGCGAGATATTCTTTTCGGCGGGCAGGAAGCCGTCGATCTTTTCCGGGATGAAGCACTCGAACGGGATCGCGAACGGCCCGGTGCCGCGCGAGCCGAAGCGGTGGTCGGGGATGTCCTCCGTCCGGTCCAGGCCGGGCTCCATGTCCTGCGGCCGCATCGAGCCGTGCAAGTCCACGCCGTAGTCGCCGAGCGCGACGCAGGAGGCGAAGCGCACGGGCTGGCCCGGAAAGCGCTCGATCTCGCGGGCCGTGAGCGTGTGCAGGCCCACGATGCGGCGGCTCTCGCGCGTGTAGGCCATGACCGGGAAGTGATAGAAGAGCGCGCGGTACGGGGCGAGTTCCGGCTGCTCGGCAAGCCACGCGTCGATCTCCGCGCAGTTGTAGGGCGTGTCGTACCCCTCGTCGTCGGCCACGGCCCAGTCGGTCTTGCCGAGCGTGTTCTGGATGTAGTAGAGCAGGTGCAACGTTTTGAGGCGCATCGCCCGCAGGGTCTTCTGCCGCTGGACCGGGTTCTCGAGATCGCCGACCACGTTCGGGTAGTCGTTATTATAATTCAGGTGCGTGCGCGTGATGGGCGGCGCGTCGCCGCTACGCGAGCTGTCGGGCATGCCGCGGTAGCCGATGAAGGTCGCGAACGTCCACGGCTTATTGGTGTGGGAGGTCACGGTCTCGCCCGCGCACAGCGATTTGAGGAAGGCCTTGTGTACGGACTCGGTGTAACCGGGCGGCGCATTCGTGAGGAGCAGCGCGGGCGGCACGCCTTGGGGATAGCGCTTAACGACCGCGCACCAGGTGTTGTCCTGCACGCGGCGGATCGGATCGATGGCGTCGCTTACGCAATTGCCGACACGGTAGCGGGCCCCTGTGAGCGGGATCACGTCTCCGCACTCGGTCGCGTCGACGAGGATACGGCATGACACCGTGCGGGGCTCTCCCGCGCACTCTATTTCCGCGCCGGTCACGGTGTCGCCGCGCGTGCTGACCTTCGTGACGCGTGCGCGCACGGCGAGGTCGAGCGCGCCCTGCCCGCGCGCGTCGGCGAGCATGACGTGCAGGAGGCGGCGACCCACGCGCGGCTCCACGCAGACGTGACGGAACCAATAGGCCGTCTCGCAGGTGATGCCGAGCGGCTGGTAGTGGGCGGCGATGAGGCCAAGCAGGATCGCCAGGTTGGCGCTGCCGCAGGAGCGGCCGGCTGTGGTGGCGCCGAGCCAATACTCTGCGGAACTGGTCACGCCGCGCTGCGCGAGCACGTCGATGGCCCCGCGCAAATCCTGCACCGGCTTGAAGGCCCGCGCCACCTGCACGAGAAGGTCTGCCGCCTGACCGCCGTCGCAGGTGGGGCGCGTCAGCAACCGTTCCGCCCAAACGTCCGGCTCCGCGAGCAAGCCGTGTTCCGCCAGCAGCGCCAGATCGTAGCGCACCTGCTCGGGCACGGGCGGCGGCACAGGAGCGGCTGCGGGTTTATCGGCGGCGTAAAGAAGCGTCGTCTGAGACAACGTCAGACTGACCAGTACTGAGGTGAGCGCCTGTTTCATGACGTCTGTTTCTGCTTGCGGGCCGCTTTCCCGCCTTTTGCGCGACCGGCCGGCTCCTGGCCGGTGTCCTTGTAAAGACCGCGCAGCCTCGACAGTTCAGCCTTGAGCGTCTCGATGGTTTTCGCGTAGGCCGGGTCGGCGACCACGCTGCGCAACTGGTGCGGATCTTTCTGATTGTCGAAAAGCTCCCACTCGCCGGTCGCGTAGAAGTGGGCCAGCGTGTAGCGGTCTGTGCGCACGCCGTAGTGCTTCGCGACGCCGTGCCCCGAATCGTAGTAATGGTAGTAGACGCTCGTGCGCCAATCGGAGGGCGTCTCGCCTCGCAGGACCGGCACAAACGAGCGTCCGTGCAGAGCCTCGGGGATCTTCGCTCCAGCCATTTCCGCGAAGGTCTCGGCGTAATCGATGTTCTGGATGAACGGGGTGAAGCGCGTGCCCGGCTTCACCACGCGCGGCCAGCGGATGATAAAGGGCATGTGCAGTGACTCCTCGTAGATCCAGCGCTTGTCGAACCAGCCGTGCTCGCCGTTAAAGAACCCCTGGTCCGAAGAATAGATCACGACCGTGTTCTCTTCGAGGCCCTCGCTCTTCAGGTCTTCCAGAATGCGGCCCACGCTGTCGTCCAGCCCTTTGACGCAGCGCAGATAGTCCTTCATGTACTGCTGGTATTTCCACTGCGTCAGGGCGCGGCCCTCGGGGTTGAGTTTGGCGAACTCGGCGTTGCGCGCCGCATACTCGGGACTCTTCGCATCTTTCGGGCTGACCTTGAGGTCGCCGGGCAGCTTCATATCCTTCTCAATGCTCATCAGTTGTTCATGCGCGGGCGACGCGCGGTTGGCGTAGTCGTCGAAGAGCGTATCCGGCTCGGGCACGGTCACGCCATCGAGAAGCGTCGTGTAGCGGGGGGGCGGCACGAACGGCCGGTGGGCCGCCTTGTGGTGTACGGCAAGGAAAAACGGCTTGGAGCGGTCTCGGTTTTTCAGCCACGCCAGCGAGCGGTCGGTGATCACATCGGTGGCATAGCCCTCGGTGGTGACCTTGCCCGCAGGGCTCTCGAAATCGGGATTCATGTATTTGCCCTGGCCCGGAAGGATCGTCCAATCCGCAAACTCCGGAACCGTCGAGCTGAGATGCCATTTGCCGATGACGGCGGTCTGGTAGCCCGCGTCGCGCAAGGCGCGCGGGTAGGTCCAGAGACCTTCGCTAAGGGGCTTGTCGAGCGTCATCACGCCGTTGGCATGGCTGTGCAGGCCGGTGAGCACCGACGCCCGGCTTGGCGAACAGAGCGAGTTCGCGCAGAAGCTGTTCACGAACAGGCCGCCCTGCGCCGCAAGGCGGTCCATGTTGGGCGTGATGCTGTGTTCTATGCAAAATGCGGACAGGCGCGCGCCGTAGGCGCCGATGGTCTGAAGCGAGTGATCGTCTGAAAAAATGAAAACAATGTTGGGCCTCAGCGCAGCAGGTTCGGAGGCCCGTAACACGTTCGGCGCCGCCAGCGCCACTGCGCAAAGGCCGGTCATTCTCAGAAACTCGCGACGTTGCATGGAGGTCTCCTGGACTGGGCGACTCGTCGTCTGCATCGCAGACGGGTTTGCGAGCGACCCCCTGTCTTTATTCTCGAATGGAGCCCGCTCACTCTTTCTCGGACACGGGCCTGGCCACCTCTTTGAGCTGAGCGATCAGAGCGCCAATCTGCTTCATTTGCTTCTCGGCTTGGAGAAGCGACTCTTTCGCGCGCGTGACCTGTCTTTGCGCGTCGTCTGCCATCACGGAGGTGGCGGTGCCAGGTGTAACCTCCAGCAGATCGTCCACTTTGCCCAGACGGGAGATGTCCGCGAGGAGCATCTGCGCGGCTTGCAGCTCTTTATCGATCTTCTGGCGAAGCTCCTGCGCCTGCGGCGTGAAGCCAGCCGTCGCCGCGTACAGCACGTTGGACGACGTGATCACGCTGGGGGTATCATCCGCCACCGGGCTCCAGGCGACCGAAAGATGATCATCCTTTTCGCCTTCGCGGAGAAGCGCCTCAACATAGTAGTGCTGACCCTTGGCGAGCGAAACCGGCTTGGATCTGCGCTTCTCTTTGTCCCAAGCGCGATAATTGGAGTACGACTCGGTCTTGACGCACAGGGCCAGTTTCTCAGGCGTGTCGTCGGAACTCAGCCAGAACTCCCCCTGGTCATCGGCCGCGAGATAGAAAGTGTACTCGCCCGTTTCTGCGGGGGTGAGATACCCGCTGAGGCGGGCGACGAATTTCTCGGCGTAGTTTTTAGGCGTCTCGAGCTGGCTCAGGCAACGGGTTTCGGTCGGGGGCGTTTTCAGCAACCCTTTATTTCTCACATCGTTTAAGCTGCCGTAAGGGTTTGTCTGCCAATACTCGACCAGCACGCCAGGAACGAGTCCGATTACGGAGGCGAGGTCTGTCTGTTGCTTTCTCACTGTCTCTTCGAGCCCGGCGATGGTCGGGGCCAGGCGGCCCAGTTCGGCGCGGCAGGCCTTGATGCGGATTTCCGCCTGAAGCGACTCGGGCGTCCCGCCCAACACGCGCTCCGCCAGCGCCGAGAGGCCGGAATGATTGGCGACGGCGCGCTCGCGGTATTTCAGCGACAGCTCGATACCACCGGAGGCCTCTTTGCAGAAGACGGCGGCGCCCAGAAACAGCAGCCCCTTTGTCGTGGGATCGGCCACCGCTCGTGAAAGGGTCGCGTTCACCAGCTTCAGCATCTGGTCGGCCGGGATTTTGGCCCAGCCGACGATACGTCCCGGCGCGACGGTGACGCCTTCGTCCGTCGCGCCGGTCACGTCGGCCTGGCCGCCGAAGGCCGTCCAGACGCCTCGCACCGGCGCTTTTGCGAGTTCGGCCTGAACGAGCGCGCGCAGACGGCCCAGCAGCTCAAAGCGCAGGATCGCATTTTCGACGAGCGCCAGGGCTTCGGGGTTCGTCCACGCGGACTTGCCGTTTTTCAGGACGTCCGCCGCTTCGGCATAGCGGTAGGACGCCCCGGACTTCCGCTGCTGTTCCTCAACAGCCGCGCGGGCAGGTGCCAGAGCCGCCTCGCGCGCCTCTTTTTCGCGCGTCCGTATCGCCGAGGCGTCGTCGGTGGCCGCTCCCGGAGTGGGCGTGTCGGCCCAGGGCTGCAGATACCGGCCTTCGATCAGGACATACGTGTCTGACACGGGGCCTTTCCAGGCCGCCATCAGGTAGTCGTGCCCCGAACTCTCCTTCAGGAAGGCTTCAAGGTAGTAGCGCCGTCCGCCGACCAGCTCGCACTCGGCGGACTGCTGATCCGCGCGGTTGGTCCACTGGAACTTGGGCACCCAGGCCTCATAGCCGATCATTTTTCGCAGCAGAGTCGGGGTGTCATCCTTGCTCAGCCAGAACTCGGTGCCGTCGTCCGCGCAGACCGAGAAGCGGTACTTACCCGTCTCGGGCGGCACCAGATAGCCGCGCACGCGAACGCCGTAGTTCTCGGCGATATCCTCCGACAGTTCGAAGGCGCCGACCTGCACCGTTTTGGAAGGCCGGTCCGGAAAGTCGGCCGCCGCGCGGATCGAGCTGATCTGCTTGCCGGAGATGCTCTGGTAGTAGTCGCAGCGCAGCCCTTGCGCACCGCCCATCTGGATTTCGCGCAGCACGGGGCGGATCGGAGGGTTGTTGCCTGGCTTAGAAGCCTGCGCCTGCGCGGTTTGAGGGGCCGGTTTGCCGGAGTGGTTGGCATAGAGAGCCTCGTCCGGGTCGGCGATCTCATCCGAGTCCTTAAGTGCGGGCGCCACCTTGGGCGGGGGCGCCGTCCCGGGCCCTGCTGAGGCCTGCTGCGGATTTTTCTTTTTGTCTTTATCGCCGCCTAAGAGCACGACCGCCAGAACGATCAGGCCCAACAGCACCGCGCCGCCAACCAGCGCCAAGGCCAGCACGCTCGACCGGCCCTTCGGCTTCTTGTTGTTGTTAGTGTTATTGTGCTTGTGCGGCTGGGGCGCCTGATCCGGTGAGTGAATCAGGCCCTTCTGCTGGATTTTCTGAGTGAAGCCTCGGTCGATCTTGATGGTTGCCATGCGTACTTCTTTTCTGCGTCTCAGATTGTTCGGTGTCCGTCCGAGCGGGGGCGCGGCCCTCGGGCCAGCGCCCCGCCTAGGCTTCCCCTACTTCTTCGGCGCCGCCAGCGGCAGCTCAAAGGTGTCGGTGCGGAAGGGCGAGGCCGGCAGCCCCGCGCCGTTGAAGAGGTTACACTCGGGATCAGCGGCCCACGCGTAACGCACGGCGACCGGCGCCTTCACGTCCGGATGCGAGACCACCACGGTGCCGCCCACGATCTTGGCGTTGGCGGGCACGAACGTCTGATCCGCGCCCGCGATCACAAAGCCCTTGAGGGCGTCGCCCTGGGCCTTCAGTCCGCCGTCGGCATGCTTGAAGGTGCAGACGACCTCGCCGCCCTTGACCGTATGCCCTGCGGGAAGCGGCCCGGAGATGGAGTCAACCTTCTGGCCGTACACTGTACCCAGCGCCCAGAACGCGAGGCGGTGACCGACGTCCTGCTTGTTCTTGGGATGGATGTCCGCCGTCTCGCCGATGCCCATCGTGGTCGCCATGCCGGTTTTCGGCACCTTCAGCGCCTGCAGCATGCCTTCGCGCACGAGCGGCCAGTTGCGGTCCGACGCGCGGTAGTTCGGCAACTGCACCCAGGCGTAGGGAAACGCATAGCCCCACTGTTTGCGCCAGTCGAGAATCTTGATCTCCAGTTGCTGGCCGTAGAGCGGCGCGGTCAGGTCATTGGCGTTCGATTCGCCCTGATACCACACCGCGCCTTTGATGGCATAAGGGACGAGCGGCGCGATCATGCCGTTGTAGAGGTTCGCCGGGTAGTGCGAGTCCAGACGGGGATCGACGGGCTTCTTCGGCCCGCGGGGCGCTGCGTTACCTGCGGCCTTGGCCTTTTTCACGGACTCTTTCCATGTGGCGACCTGCTTGTCATAGCCGGCCATAGCCTTGGCCTCATCCCACGGCTGAGCCGTCTTGGCCACCCACGGATCGACCACCGCCTTCATCGCTGGAACAGACGCCAGCGCTTCGGCGCTGGTCCACGCCTCGACCGGCGTGCCGCCCCACGAGGAGTTGATCAGGCCGACGGGAACCTGCAGTTTCTGATGCAGGTCGCGTCCGAAGAAATACGCCGTTGCGGAGAATGCGCCGACGGTGTTTGAGGCGCAGACCACCCACTGGCCTTTGCACGCCGCTTGGGGCGTCTTACCGGCCACTCGCTCCACAGTGAACATGCGGATCTGCGGGAAAGCGGCCGCGATCGCCTGCTCTTTCTCGTAATCCTTGCTGCGGTTGACGGTCATGGCCATGTTCGACTGGCCCGAGCCGAGCCAGACCTCGCCGGCCAGCACGTCCTGCACGGTCAGGGTGTTCTTGCCTTTGACGATGAGGGTCAGCGTTGCTCCGGGCTTCAGCGCGTCGAGCGTCACGCGCCACGCGCCGTCCGCACCCGCCTTGACGGTCTTGGTCTGCCCTGCGACGGTGACAGCGACGTCCTCGCCGGGTTCGGCCCAGCCCCACACGGGCACGGCCTCCCCCTGCTGGAGCACGGCATGATCGGAGAACAGGGAGGGCAGCCTGACGTCGGCACGTGCCGGGCCGAGGGCCAGCACCAGACTAAGGCACAAGAGAACATGGTAACGCACTGCTTGCATGGTGGGTTTTTCCTAAGCTTTATTAGAGCCATATTAGACCACGTGTACCAAACGAAGTCAATCTTCAAGTCACCTCTTCAAACCGCCCTTATCCCGCGTTTAACGCGGTTACGACAGAATTGGACGGCACCCGACAAATACGTTTGCCGGCGCAGGGTCACCGGCTCGGGTGCGCTCACTCTTGTTCTGGAACCATCGCACTTTTTTTTCACTCGATGACCTATTTTTTTTC
>CAYMLQ010000273.1:0-8340 GCA_964390795.1 uncultured Lentisphaeraceae bacterium | reverse complement strand
GGCGGCCGTGATGGCGCACCTGGAGAACTGCGGCGAGGCGCTCGGCAAGTTTGTCAAGATCGCCGAGCTTTTCCGCATCGAAATTCTCGGGCCGGCCGCAGAACTGGATAAGCTGAGGGCTCCCTTGGCCGGCATGAATCCCGAATACTTCGTTCTCGACTGCGGCACAGGTAAATAAATGTGTTAAAACAGTTTCTCAGCGTGGCGCTGAGCGGCGGACTTGCGGCCGTTTCGGCTGAAGCGGCCGCAGCCGCTCATGCGCCTGAGAACGTGTTGCCGACGGGGCGGCGGCAGTACGCCACGGCTTCGGCGCTGAACGCCCAGACGTGGCCGCGCTCCGTCCTGCTCAGCCATCCCGGCTACGAACGGTTGCTGGACGGGCAGGCGGAGTCTCCGCAGACCGACAACCCCGGCTTCGGAGGCGCTTTTTTCGCCGGGCAGGGCGGCGCCGTCGTGGCTGGTTGCCCCGCGCTGGATCAGGCGCCTCTCACGATCCGGCTGCGCGTGAAGGCGCGTCACGCGGCACAGTTCAACATCTTCGTGGCGCACGAGCCCAAATCCTCGCCGATCCATTGGGAGTTTTACAGTTTCAAAGGCAGCGGCCATTTGGCGTTCTACATGCCGGGCAATGCGCCCGACACGATTCTCAGCCGGACCTGCGTGACCGACGGTCTGTGGCACGACGTGGCGGCGGTCGTGAACAGGGAACGCGTGCGCCTCTATGTTGACGGCAAGCAGGTCGCTGAAGGCAACGTCACGCGCCCCTTCGGACGTGCGACCGGTCCGACGCGGCTGGGCGTCGGCACGCTGGTCGAAGGCGGTCTCGTCTGCGACGGCTGGATAGACGACCTTGGCATCCGCTCCTCGGAGATGTCCGTTGACACGCCGCTCGTGGCACCGCAGCAGGCTGACGCTTCAACCCTCTTCCTGTGCGCGTTCGATGTGTCTGACGGACGCTATGAAGCCCTCGGCCGGATGGCCGGCACGATCGCGGTCGGCGCGCGGGACGGCCACATCCGAGACGAACTCCTGCCGCGCGAGGGCGTCGAGCCTTCGGTCGCGCCGGGCGAGAAGCCGCCGAAAAACATTCCGCTGCAGGCCTGTTCCGCTGAACAGCTTGCAGAGGCGATCCGCCGGCTGGGGCTGCAGGCGGTCAGTGCGGAGGCGATCCGGCCCGGCGTGCTCGCGCTCTGGGGCGAGCAGGCCGTGGACCTGCAGAACCAGATCAGCGGCAAGACGCCGCTGCCGCGCGGCGCGGCCGGGCAGGTGTACGACGATCACGCGCTGATCCGCCCGGAAGAGAAGACGCCGTACGAGGTGATCGTGCGGCGGACCGGCGCATTGTTGGACCTGCTGGAGAAGGGAAGCGCGGACACGCAGGTCCGACCCTTGGCGCCGTTGCACAACGACGGCACCTTCGATGGATCGGATAGGGCGGACACGCAGGTCCGCCCCTACTTGGCGACTTTGCGGCGGGATTGGGACCGGCTGAAGACACCGGTCTCCGTGCACTCCAACGACGTCTTCGCGGCCTGTGCGGTTCGGCGGGCTGTGGTGCTGGCCAACCCGGAGCTGGCTGCCTACGACCGGCTTGTCTTTTTGGCGCGCGCCACCTATGCGGGCTGCCGCCTGACCAACATGCGCAACACGGACCGGACCGGCGGGCACTTCAACACGCAGTGTTTCGGCTTCAACACGATCCATGGCGGTGGGCTCTTTACGCTCGAGGATTGGCGTACGAAGGAACCGGCTGTCAAAAGTCTGCTGGCCGGATGTGTCGTGGCAAACGGGCCTCTCAAAGGAAAGCCCCTCGACTCTGGCTCGTTCTACACGCCGGAGGTGAGCTATGACGGTCAGACGGTCTATTTTGCGCACTGCGGGGCGACCGAGCACCGCTGGGTGTGGTCAGAGGGGACGACCTGGAAGCTCTTCAAGCTCAAGCGCGAGACCGGCGAGCTGACGCAGCTCACCGAGGGGCCGTGGAACGATTTCGATCCGGTCGAGCTGCCGTCCGGCCGGCTCGCCTTCATCTCCGAGCGCCGCGGCGGCTTCATCCGCTGCTTCACCGAGGGCTCGCGCCTGCGCGTGCCGACCTATGTGCTGCACAGCATGAAGCCGGACGGCAGCGATATTTATCCGCTTTCGTACTATGAGACCAGCGAGTGGCAGCCGAGCGTGGACAACAGCGGCATGCTGGTTTACACGCGCTGGGACTACACGGACCGCGAGGATTGCCTGGGCAGTCAGTTCTGGACCTGCTTTCCGGACGGGCGCGACCCGCGCGCGCCGCACGGCAACTATCCGCAGCCGTGGCACACCTTCGCGGACAACACGCACGGCGACCACCGCTTCGGCCGCTGCGCCGACGCGCCGTCGGCGCTGCCCATGACCGAGATGCACATCCGCGCGATGCCGGATTCGCACCGCTACGTGCTGACCGCCGCGCCGCACCACGGCGAGACCTTCGGTTCGCTGTGCGTGCTGGATCTGCGCGAGCCGGACGACTTTCACATGAGCCAGCTCAGGCGCGTCACGCCCTACGTGCCGTTCCCGGAGAGCGAGAGCCCTGGCCGCAGCCAGTACGCATACGGCACGGCGTGGCCGGTGAGCGGCGACGTGTTCCTCTGCAACCGCTGGGAGGATCTGGTCGTGCTCGACCGGTTCGGCAACGAGGAGCTGGTGTGCGAGCGCGAACGCCTGCCGACCGGCTACGACGCGAGGCTGCGTCTGACGCATCCTAAGCCGCTGCGCGCGCGTCCCAAGCCGCCCGTCATCCCGCAGCGCACGGCGCAGGGCGTTGATTTTGCGAAAGCCGATAAGCGGGCCGTCATCGGCGTGGTCAACGTGCGGATTTCAGACCAGCCCTTCCCGGCAGGCCGGACGCCCAAGCGGCTGCGCGTGCTGCAGGCGATTCTCAAGTCGGATCCGTGGATGGACAAGCCGTTCATCGGCTACGGTCAGGAGAACACGCCCCGCATCCCGCTCGGCACGGTGCCGCTGGAGGCTGACGGCAGCGCCTATTTCGAGGCGCCTGCGGGAAAGGAGCTCATCTTTCAGGTGTTGGACGAGAACAACATGGCGATTCAGAGCATGCGCTCCACGGCGTTCGCGCATCCCGGCGAGCGCCTGACGTGCCTGGGCTGCCACGAGCCGAAGCGCGAAAGCTATGCGGTCAAGACCGAACAGCCGCTCGCCTTTCGGCAGCCGCCTTCGAAGCTCGAGCCCGAGTGCGGGCCCGTTGAGCCGGTCAGCTTCTTCCGCCTCGTTCAGCCGGTGCTGCAGGACCGCTGTCTGATGTGTCACCTGAAAGAGAAAAAGGGGCCGCAGAAGATGGGGTACGAGGATCTGCGCGACTACGCTTTCCACTTCGGCGGCGGGTTCAGCGGCAAGACGATGCAGCCCGTTTACGGCGGGTCGAGATCGGTTCCGGGGCGCTGCGGGGCCGCAGTCTCGCGCCTCGGCAAGGCGCTGCTGACTCCTGGGCACCGGGCGGCTGTGCCGGAGGAGGAACGCCACCGGGTGATCCTGTGGCTCGACGCCAACGCGTTGCGCTATAGCTCCTATCATGACACGGCGGCGCAGGAGCGCGGCGAACTCGTATGGCCTCTGCTCGACAGCGACCCCGCGCATCCGCTGGCGAACGCGGAGTGAGGCTTGGGGACCTGTCTAAAAATATGGGAGATGAAAAATGCGAACGGGAATCACGCGCCGCGAGGCGCTGAAGGCGATGGGGGTCGGCTTTTTGGGACTGCTGACTGGGTGCCGCTCTGCCGGTCGGCTTGCGAGCGGAACCGGAGGCGGTACACGCTGGTACCGCGGCAACCTGCACATGCACACCTACTGGTCGGACGGCCGGATTTTCCCGGAGCAGGCCGTCGACATCTACAAGCGGCTCGGATACGATTTCATCGGCTTGAGCGACCACAACGTCTTCGCGTCCGACGCCGCACAGTGGCGGGCGGTGGAGGAAAAAGAGGGCAAGTGGCCGCCCGCGGTGACACGCCCCGTGTATGACGCGTACCGACAAGCTTTCGGCAGCGAGGCGGAGACCCGGAAAGACGGGGACACGCTCTCCGTGCGCCTCAAGACCTATGCCGAGATGCAGCGGCGGTTCGACGAGACCGGCAAGTTCCTGCTTCTGCCCGCCGTCGAGATCACACAGGTGCTGAACGGAATCAATGTCCACCTGAACTTCCTGAACCTGCCGGACGTGATCCCCTCCGTCAAGGGTGGCCCGCTGAGCAAGCAGATCAAGGACGCGGCCCTGAGCGTCGGCACGCTGATCCGGCAAAACGCGGCGGAGGTCGCGGCCCTGTCCGCGCAGATGGGTCGGCCGACGATGCTGACGCTGAACCATCCGCAGTGGGTCTACTGGGACATCCAGCCGCAGAACCTGATCGACGCTCCCGAGATCCGCTTCTTCGAGGTCTGCAACGGCGGCTCGGCGTTCGCCCCCCATCCGGGCGCCCCGCGCCTGAACAACGACACCTTCTGGGATGCGGTCAACGCGTTCCGTTCCCTCAAGGGCCAGCCGCTCCTGTACGGCATCGGTACGGATGATACGCATGTCTACCTCAACCGCACGCCGGAGCAGCGCCTTGCGGACGCGTGGGTCATGGTGCGCAGCGCCGCGCTCACGCCGGACGCGCTGCTCGCCGCGATGCACGCGGGCGACTTCTACGCCACCTGCGGCGTCACGCTCGACGAGGTCGCGTTCAGCCCGTCGGGCCGGACCCTGCGCGTCAAGGTCAAGGCCGAGCCCGGCGTGAGGCACACGATCCGCTTCATCACCACGAAGAAGGGCTTCGACCAGACGGTCCGGACCGTGGAGAGCCCGGCCGAGAAGGGCCGAGGCGCGCGCACGCTGCCGGTCTACTCCGATGACATCGGCAAGACGGCTCACGCCGTCGAGGGCACGGAGGCGTCGTACAAGATGGCTCCGGACGACCTCTACGTGCGAGCCCGCGTGGAGTCGGACACGCCCTGCGGCTTCAAGCGCCACTTCCATCCGGACTTGCAGGTGGCCTGGACGCAACCGTACGAATAACCAATGCGGGCAGAGCCCGCAACCCAAGGAGTCAGAATCCAGAATCCAGAAGAGAATGCGTCGAAACCTTCGATCATGTCGTTATTCTCCATTCTGACTCCTGAATTCTGTCTCCTGAATTCTCGCAAACAACTTGCTTTTTTTATTGTGTTTGTTGGTTTGTAAGGCACTAACTGATGGCGATTCCGCTGTTGTCGGTGCTGTGTGCATTGACGGTCTGGAACGTGAAGCCGAGGGAGTGAGGGCAACAGAGTGATATTTGCATTTGCGCCGATGGCGCAGGTGTGATACGGTGACGCAAGATGATGCAGGAACCGTGTGCTTATGGATCCGATATGCTGAGCGGATGGGATGAGGCTCCGTGCGAGGGTGGGAGGAAGCTCATGTTCTGTAGCCGACTGGTTGGACTCGTTTTTGGGGTAATGGTCACGGCCGACCTGCTCGCCGCGTCAGCTTTGCCCGTTCCCCTGCAAAACAGGACACCCGCGCTTCTGTCTGTCGGTGCGTCCACGCTCCACTGGTTCGGAATGCATGTGTACGACATTGCGCTCTATAACGAGGGTCCTGATTACGCAACCAACAGCACCGCCGCCCTCAGCATCCGCTACGCTATTTCGATCAAACACCGGCGGTTACAGGAAACCACGCTTAAGGAATGGAAACGGTTGGGTCAGGGCACCCCCGAGCAGCATGAGCGGTGGATCAGCCGGCTGGACGGGTTGTGGCCGGACGTGAAACCAGGTGACTGCCTGACCGCCTTTCGGTGCCGGGAAGGGCCAACGCAGTTCTTCTTTGGCGACAGGCTCCTCGGCGAAGTGACTGATCCCGCATTTGGCCCGGCGTTCTTCGCAATCTGGCTGGATACGGGCTGCCGCTACCCGAAGGTGAGAGACGGGTTATTGAAGAAAATGGGCGAAAAAGGACGGTGACTCCATGAAAATCATGTTGAGCCTGCTGGGAGTTGGTCTGCTTTGCGGGGGGTGTGCTTCGGTCGCGCCTGAACAGTATTCGAAAGAGCTGCCCGTGCTCGACCTGAGCCGCTACCTGGAGGGGCCGCTCGAAGCGAGCGGCATGTTCCAGAACCGGCAAGGCGAAGTGGTGAAGCGTTTTCACGTGAAGCTGCTGGGCACCTGGAGCAACGATGTGGGCCGCTTGGAAGAAGATTTCGTCTACTCCGACGGCACCCGGCAACGGCGCGTCTGGACGATCACGCGTGTTGACAGCCACCACTATACCGGAACGGCGGACGACGTCGTCGGCACCGCACAGGGCAAAGCTTACGGTAACGCCCTGAACTGGCGCTACACGCTGGCCCTGCCGGTCGGCAAGAAGGTCTACAACGTGAAGTTTGACGATTGGATGTTTCTGATCGATGACGACGTCATGCTGAACCGCGCCGTCATGAGCAAATGGGGTTTCCGTCTGGGCGAAGTGACACTCTCCTTCCGAAAGTTGCGTAAATGATGAGTGCGATGAAAGATAGAAAACGCATTGCCGTTGTGGGCGGGGGCGTCTCTGGAATCACGGCAGCCTACCTGCTTCAGCAGGGCCATGAGGTGACGCTGTTCGAGAGGAACCCCTCCTTCGGCGGACATACCCGGACCTGGGTTTTGCAGGAGGGGCCGGATGCCGGCACACCGGTGGACACCGGTTTTATTGTGTTCAACAACCGGACCTATCCGAATTTCATCCGCCTGCTCGGCCGGCTAAAGGTGCCTTATCAGACCAGCGAGATGTCCTTCAGTTGCTATAATGAGGCCAGCGGGCTGGCTTATGCCGGAACCGGCCTTTCCGGCCTTTTCGCGCGACGGCTCAACGCGTTCTCCCCGTCCTACTGGCGGTTTATCCTGGGGGTGCTCCGCTTTTCGCGCCGGACGCGTCAGCTCCATCTCGCGGGCCAACTGGCGGGCTTATCGCTGGACGAGTTTTGCGCGCGAGAGCGGATACCCAGGCGGGTGGTCGAGGACTATGTCCTGCCCATGGCCGCCGCCATCTGGTCGACCTCGTTCTCCGGAATCCGCGACTTTCCCATGGCTGCCATCGCGCGTTTTTATGAGAACCACGGACTGTTGTCTCTCACCGACCGCCCCACGTGGTACACGGTCACCGGCGGCAGCCACGCCTATGTGAAGCGCTTTGCCGACACGTTTACCGGAACGCTCCGACCCGGATGCCCGGTCAAGCGCGTGACGCGGCTCGAAAGCGGCGTGCGGCTCGAATTCGAGAGCGAAGCTCCGCAGGACTTTGACGAGGTCGTGATCGCCTCGCATGCGGACGAGGCGCTGGCCCTGCTGGCAGACGCCGACTCCGACGAGCGCGCCCTCTTGTCCGCCTGGGGCTATTCTCGGAACCAGGTGCTGCTGCACACGGACGAGCGGCTGATGCCGCCGCTGCGCAACGCCTGGGCGTCGTGGAACTACCTGCGCCTGTCGCAGGCCGGCGACGAGTCGCCCGCCTGCCTGACCTACTACATGAACCGGCTCCAGAATTTCCGGGGACATGCGGACTACCTGGTCACGCTCAACCCGTTGCGCCCCGTCAAGCCGGAAGCGCTCATTGCGACGTTTCAGGACACCCATCCGATTTATACCGCCGCCGCGGTCGGAACCCAGGCGCGTTTGCCCGAACTCAACGGCAAGCGCCACACCTCTTTCTGCGGGAGCTACTTCAACCACGGTTTCCACGAGGACGCGGTGACCGCCGCCGTCAATGTGGCCCGTCTCTTCGGCTGCACGCTATGAACTCGACGCTTGTTTTCGGGACAGTCAAACACGCGCGGGTCAAGCCGGTTCGCGATGCGCTCGGCTATCCCGTGTGGCGGTATGTGTTCGATGTCGACGAACTCGGCCAGCTTGACCGCGACCTTCCGCTGTTCGGCTACAACCGCTTCGCCCCCGTCTCGCTCTACGACCGCGACTACCTTGACCGCCGGCCCGGCTCGCTCCGCGAAAAAGTCGTGCGTCTGTTGCGTGAAAACGGGATCGACGGGCCTGCGGACCGCATCCTGCTGGTCACCGATGCCGCCGTTTTCCGCTATGTCTTCAACCCGGTCAGCTTCTATTACGTGTTCGCCGCGGGCGGCGCGTGTACCGCGATTCTGGTGGAGGTGAACAACGTCGTGGGCGACCGCCACCTCTATCTGGTTCCCGGTGACGCCGGTTCCGCCGAGCCCGGTTATCTGGTGACAACCCGCATCGGCAAGGCGTTCCACGTCTCGCCCTTTAACGCCGTGGAAGGGCACTACGAGATGCGCTTTGCGGATCTTCGCGAGCGGCTCGACGTCCACATCGACC
>CAYMLQ010000272.1:0-8352 GCA_964390795.1 uncultured Lentisphaeraceae bacterium | reverse complement strand
TGATCGAGTTTGAAGAGCGCTTGGTAACCCGGCGCGTCGATCAGCGACTCCTGCACCTGCTTCTTGCCGTCTGCTCCCCATCAGACCAGATCGCACGCTTCGGGCGGCATCCAGTGGGCGTCCTTGCCTTCCCACTTTACATTGCAGCCGATCGGATTCGTCAGCGGCACGCGGACCGGCCGTCCCGCCAAAACGTCCTCCAAGGCATTCTCCAGATCGTTGACCTCCATCTGGCTCGTGTCGCGCGGGCTGTCCACGCCGCGCCCGGTGTAGACGAGCTTTCGCTGCCGGTCGAACACGTAGAAGTGCGGCGTGCGCAGTGCACCGTAGGCGCGAGCGGTATCCTGACTCTTGTCCCAGGCGTAAACCCACGGGAATCCGTTCTCCCGCATGCGCACCAACATGTGCCGGAAATCGTCCTCCGCATACGTCCGCTCGCTGTTGGCATTGATGCCGATGAATGCGACCCCGCGTTTCTTGAAGCGGTCCGCCGTTTGCCGCGTCATCTCGTCTGAGCCGAGCACGTAAGGGCAGTGGTTACAGGTGAAGAATACGACCAGCACATCGACCTTGTCGAAATCGGCCAGCGAATAGGTCTTGCCGTCCGTCGCCGGAAGCTTGAAGTCCGGAGCCTTGTCCCCAATCCTCAATGTCGCAAACATAAACGACCCCCTTATTGAACCTTGCCCGACGCGGCGGCTGGCGCGGCCGCTGCCCCATCCACAGCGGCCTGAGGCGAACAGCCCCACGCGAGTACACACCCGCACACACACACCATCGCAGTTCTGATCAACGTTCTCATATGCACCTCCTTTACAATCCATCAAGGACTTGAGCAAGTATAGCAGAACCCCACCCCGCGAACGAGTAGGAATAACCCCCGCTACGACAGCTTCACATGCCGGAGCCGAAGGGCGTTGCTGATCACCGAAACCGAACTGAAACTCATCGCCGCGGTCGCCAGCATCGGCGAGAGCAACACGCCGACGACATCCGCGACTTGATCGGGCTGTAGGGTCGGCGGTCGGCGGTCGGAGGGCGGAGGGCGGAGGTCAGAGGTCGGAGGGCAGAGGGCGGAGGGCGCGATCCGGTCCGTTCCGGCATCGCCTCGCGCTGGAGGGCGAAGCTGTGCTGAGCCGTCCCAGACATTCAGCGCTTGCCCTCCGTAGCATCTGCGTAGAAGGGTTCGGCGTTCTCTCACACTTGATCGTTGAACGTTGCGCGTTGAGCGTTCTCCCCCTCTCTCACTTGGGCATTGGACATTCCTTGTTCGCTATTGGACATTTCCCCTCTCCCCAACTCCTAACTCCTCCCTCCTAACTCCTCCTTTCCCCCTCTCACCCCAGCAGCTCCAGCGGACTTTTCGGCGGCGCGCGCGGGAACGAAGAAAATGAATCACGAAAGTTACAAGGTTTCTAGACCGAGAGCGGCTAGAGATCGTTAATCCACATGTCATGATAAGTGGATGAATCGGTAGAGCAGAAGACGGATGGTCACGGAGTGGATTGGCTCACGCCCGAAGACCCAAAGGTTATCGGACCCCTTGGCGTCTTGGGTTCTTGGCGTGCGAAATAGGGCTGCTGGGATGAATCTGGAAAACAAGGAAACAGGAAACCGGAGGCTTCGGCAGTCACGCGGAGTTTTCTAAACCTAGACCTTGGGCATCCCTTCCTGTTTTCCTGATTTCAGATTCATCCACACTTCGCGAGGTGTGAGAATGCCAGAGAGAACAGAACTGCCCCAGAAGGACCAGTACATGAAGAGAATACTAAGCCCGAAAAATGGATTTGCCGCACACGCACGGTATGATATATAGTAATACCTCAACCTGGAGGTGATGATGCGTGTTGCAAAAGTGGCGATAACCTTGGATCAGAATCTGCTGGTGACCCTTGACCGGCTTGTCCGGCAGCACGGTTTTCCAAGTCGCAGTCGGATCATTCAACAGGCCGTTGAGGAGAAGGTTGCCAGGATCGAATCAAACCGTTTGTCGAGAGAGTGTGACAAACTGGACCGCCGTTTCGAGCAAGCCCTCGCGGAGGAAGGAATGGGAGAGGAGATGTCGTCATGGCCGACCTATTGAGGGGCGACATCGTCTGGGCCAACCTGAACCCGGCCAAGGGACATGAACAGGCCGGCATGCGGCCTGTTCTCGTCCTGAGCCAAGATGTCTTCAACGCGAAGTCCGGCACCGTTATCGCGATTGCCCTAACAAGCCAGCCTCAACGCGCTTCTTTTCCTTTAACACTTGAATTGTCCAGCTCACGGCTGCCTAAGCAAACGTGGGCGAAAATCAGTCAGATCAGGACATTGTCGGTTGAGCGGATCGGAAAGAAAATCGGAAAGGCTACTGATCGGGAACTGCAACAGATCATCGAAGGTTTGAATGAAATTATCGGTTAACAGTCCTCATAAGTCTCCCTGCCAACAGCCCCCCCTATGACACCACCTAAACGCCCGACTTCACGCAAGCACCGCACGCACGGACTCGAGATCCTCCACGAGGACCGCGACCTGATCGTCGTCAACAAAGAGGCCGGCCTGCTGACCATGAGCACGCGCAGGGACGAGCCCATGACGGCCGAGAACGTCCTGAACACGCATATCCGCAAAGGCTGCGCACGCTCCAGCAAGCACGTTTTTCTCGTACACCGCCTCGACCGCGACACGTCGGGCGTGCTGCTCTTCGCCAAAACCGAGGAGGCGAAGCTCGCGCTGCAGGAGAACTGGAAGCAGACGGAGAAGCGCTATCTCGCCGCCATCCACGGCCATCTGACAGACAAGAGCGGCCTGCTCTCGGACTATCTTGCCGAAGACGACGACCAGTACGTCCGGACGGTCATCGACCCCACTAAAGGCAAACTGTCGCAGACCGCCTACACAGTCATCAAGGAGACGCCGAAGCTGACCTTTCTGAAGATCAACCTGCTGACGGGGCGCAAGAACCAGATCCGCGTGCAGTTCGCCGTGCGCGGCCACGCGGTCGTCGGCGACCCCAAGTACGGCAAGAAAGACACCCTCCGCGAGCGCCTCTGCCTGCACGCCAAGTCCATCGCGTTCGACCACCCGCACAGCGGCGAGCGGCTGTTCTTTGACACCCCGATCCCCGAGGTCTTCAACCGCCTCGCCCACGGACTCACCGAAGCCGACTGGCAGAAGACGCCGGGGTGCGATTCAGTTTAGTTGAAACTGAATCGCACCAAAGGAGGATTTAGGAGTTAGAAGTTAGGAGTTGATATCGGATCGCATAAGCTCTTCGACTCAAGGTATTGCAACTCCTAAATCCTAACTCCTAACTTCTAAATCGGGTGGTGCCACGGCTCCCGCATGGGACGATCAAGCAGCGCGTTCGCCTGCTCGTCCCCCTCGAACACCTCCTTCACCGGATCCCATTTCAAGGAGCGGCCCAGGCGGAAAGAGGCGGCGACCAGATGGCCGAGCGAGGCCCCGCGATGGCCGATCTCCTCGTGCGAACTTGGCTGCTTCCGCGTCTTCATGCATTCGAACCAGTTCGCGTGGTGGTTGTTGGCCCCGCTCACCTGGCGCGTCTTGAGCTTCATCTCTTCGAACAGGCTGTCCGGGCCGCCTTCGATCGGGTGGCCGTGCTCGATGTTCAGCCAGCCGCGCTCGCCCACGAAGAGCCCGCCGAACATGCCCTCCAACTTCGCTTCCTCGGGCACCGCGTGGTACAGTTCCTTGACTTGCTTCCAACCGTCGATGTGGTGCAGCAGCGTGCCGTTCGCGTACCGGCACGTCAGCGTCGGAAACTGCTTGCCGTCGGGATGGAGGATCTCGACCGGCCCGCTCTCTTCCATGCCGAGGGCGTACTGGATCACGTCGGCCGAGTGCGAATGGTAGTTGGTCGAGACGCCGTTGCCGAAGTCCTGGCAGAACGTCCACGGCACGACGCCGGGAATCGGATTTCGATGGTAGGCTTTGTTGTACGGATGGAACGGCGCCGGGCCGACCCACAGGTTCCAGTCCAAGCCCTCGGGCAGCGGCTCCTCCGGCAGCACCGGATTGAGCGTGACGCGCGAGTTACCGACGGTCGGCACACCCACATGCCCCCACAGCGTGAAGACCTGCTTGATCTTGCCGAGTCCCCCGGCGCGGACAAAATCGATCGCCTCGTGCAGCGTGGTCATCGAGCGGTACTGCGAACCGTTCTGGAACACGCGCTTGTTCGCGCGAACGGCTTCGACCAAGGCGCGCCCCTGGCGCACGGTCATCGAGACCGGCTTCTCGCAGTACACGTCCTTGCCCGCCTTGACCGCATGGATCGAGAGGGGCGTGTGCCAGTGGTCCGGCGTGGCGATCACCACGCCGTCGATGTCCTTGCGCGCCAGCAGCTCGCGGAAATCGTTGTACGCTGAGCAACCGCTGTATGTCCCGCCCGGCTGCGACACCGCATAGTTGGCTTCGACAACCTCTTTGCCTTCGTCGCGGCGCACGCGGTCCACATCGCAGACCGCCAGCACCTGGACGTCGCGGTCGCCGACCAGCCGCGACAGGTGCCCCTGCCCCATGCAGCCCCGCCCGATCAGCCCTAGATTAAGCCGGTTGCTCGGCGCCACCGCGCCGTCGGCCCCCCGCGCCGACGCCGGCACGATCCACGGCATCGCCAGCGCCGATGCCGCCGACCCGATGAACCCGCGGCGCGAGATTCCCCTATTCGAATGATCCGTTGTCTTCATGCTGTCTCCCCCTTTGACCCATTATTAATTCGCGTTCATTCACGTGTATTCGCGGGTCACCCAACGCATTCCTTCAAAGTTTCATCGTGAACGCGTCGAAAAACTCCGCGCACTGCTTGACCTCCGGCATGGAGGTCAGCCAGTTCTTGGAGTACTCGAGCCCGAACATCACGGGCGTGTTTCCGAGTTCCCGGATCTTCCGCAGGATCTCTTCCGTCCGGCCTTTGCCGCTTCCCCACGGCACGTCGGTGCCCTGCGGACCCACCTCGTCGAGATCGTGCAGTTGCAGCGTGACAAGCCGCTTACCCAGCCTCTCGATTCCCGCGACGGGATCGATGCCGCCCCGCAGCCAGTAGCCCACGTCCGCGCACGCGCCGATGTACTCGCTACGGCCCTCGCACACCTTGAGGATGGCCTCCGGGCTCCAGTAGGCCGGCGAGGCCTTCTGGTCGTGGTTGTGGAGCGCCACGCGGATATCGTACTCCTGGCAGAAGCGGTCGATCAGCGGCAGCGACTCGGGCGCGGGCTCGCTCATGAAGGCTTCGATGCCGAGCTTGCGTCCGAACTCAAAGACCTTGCGGCACCCCGCCTCGTCACCGGGGATGCTCTGGATGTAGTAGGTCAGCAACCGCAGGCCCGCAGCGTCCAGCTTGAGCCGGATCTCACGCAGTTCGTCGTCGCTGAGATCGGGCGTCAGGTTTTTGGGAATCGTGTCGCTGACCTTCTGGAAGCTCAGCCCGCCGATGTAAACGAGCCCGAGTTCCGCCGTCTTGTCGACGGCCTCGAAGAACGTGTACTTGTGGAACGTGTACGCCTCGACGCCCAGGCGCCAGCCCACCTTCTCCTGCGCGCGCAGCGCGGGCGTCAGCCGTCCGCTCGGCAGCGCCGGCGCCGAGAGGTCGCCGAGCGCGAACTGCGTGCCTGCCAGATAGAACTCGAGCAGCTTCGGATGCTCGAAGATCGCCGGATGGTGCCCGAACGTCGTGTAGAAAACCCGCCCCCGCCCGTACTGCCGGACCCAGGCCATCGCGTAGTCTTTGTCCTCGCGATAACCGCCGTCGTGCGGCTCGTTGGCCAGGTCGGTCTTGGCCAGATCAAAGCTGAGCAACACCCGGTCGCGGGCCCTCGAATACGTTCCCTTCGGCCGGAAAAACTCGTCCTGCAGCGGGAAGCCCTGGCCGCCGAAGCAGGCGACAACCGGGTGATCCGGCTCGTCAAGCTTCATCACCACCTGTTCCGTGTTTGCGCGGTGATAGGCGCCGCGCATGCCCAGCATGACCGCGAACTCGGGCCAGTCCTCCTTGCCGCCCTCCGGCCAGCGGGTAAACGCCACCGACGTGCCGTGTACGCCCATGAGCCCGCCGCCTCCCACCACGAACTCCAGCAGGCTCTGGCGCAGCGCCGGATCCTCGAACAGGTTGCCGACCGTGTTGTTCAGGAACACGGCGTCGAAGGTCTTCAGCGACGCACGGCTGAAAACGGCGGGATCGCGCGCGATCACGGTCTCGAACGCGCCGGTCTTCTTGCCCATGAGCGCGAAGGCCTGGTTCGCCGTCGGAATGGAGGGGTGGCCGTTGCCGTAGCCCACATTCAGATCAAAGATAAGCAGACGGCGCGGCCGCTTCGGCACCGCCGGCGCCTTCGACGGCACCGCCGCCTCGAGGCGTGCCAGCACGCCGCCCGGCTCGCCCCGTCCCGCCAGCGGCAACGCCGCCACCACCGCGCCCGCTGCGGCCTCGCGCAGAAAGCTCCGTCTCGAAAGCACAGGCCCGCGCCCCGTTGCCCCGCACGCCTCTGCCCTTGCCCTTCTATTCTGCTCTTTCATCGCTAACCTCCCCCTCGTTAGGTTGTGTGGCTTTCGTCCCCTGTCTCCAACCGATTACTGAGCGCCTACTCCACGTTCTGCACCTGCTCGCGCACGGCTTCCAGCCCCGCCTTGAAATCGATCACCAGCCGCGAAATCTCAGCCTGATTGGCCTTGGAGCCCGTGGTGTTGATCTCGCGGAACAGCTCCTGGCAGAGGAAATCCAGCGTCCGCCCGCAAGCCCCACCCGCGTCCAGGACCTTGCCCACTTGCGCGAAATGGCTCGCCAGTCGCGTCAGCTCCTCGCTCACGTCGCAGCGGTCCGCAAACACCGCCACCTCGCGCGCCACCAGCGCGGGGTCCGCCACGCAGCCGGGCCCCAGCAGCTCGGCGAGCCGCTTTTCCAGCACCGCCTTGTATGCCGCAGGCACGGCGGGCGCGAGCGCCGCAATCTCCTTGCCGAGGCGTTCGAGCGCCGCGAACCGCACGCGGAAATCCTGCTCCAGCGCCTGCCCCTCGCGCCGCCGCATAACCTCTAGGCTCTCCAGCGCCGTCAGGGCCGCTCGCTCGATCAGCGGCCAAAGCTCCAGCGGGTCGTCGGGCATCACCTTCGGGCGCAAGACATCGGGAAAGCGCAGCAACGCCGATGCCGTCAGGTCATCCGCCAGCCCCAGCCGTGCCGCCGCCGCACGCAGCGCGGCGACCTGCTTCGCGATCATCTCCAGATCCAGCCCGCTCGCACTGCCTGCCTCCTCGCTAGCCGCCGTCACAGACACGAGGCCCTTGACATACCCGCGCGACACGCGGGTGTGAACCAATGCCTGCAGCTTGGAGTCCAGGCTCGACAGCTCGCGCGGCATTGAAAAGTTACAGTCGAACTGCTTGCGGTTGACCGTGCTCAGCTCCACCACGGTCTTCACCCCGCCCGCGCTGGCCTCGCCGCGCCCGAACCCCGTCATGCTCACAATCGCCATACTCATTCCCTTTCAATGACACCCACAGCGCTAAACCCTCCCATACCTCACCAGCCAGCACGCAAGCGTCCCCGCAATGCTTCCGAAGTAGGCAGGATAGATCACGCACAGCACCGGCAGCCGCAGCAGGCCCACGCCCCGGCATACCGCCGCCTGCACACCCAGCGGCACAAGCGCGGCCGCCGAGATCACGCCCAAATCCACCCGCGTCTGGGGATATTCGTCCCACAGGTTGGTGAGCATCACCCACAGCAGCGCCGCGCCGATGCAGCCGAAGAACACGCGCCACGGCCAGGTCATCCGCTCCCGCAGCGGCGCGAGCGCCTGCTGGATGCCCAGCACCCACGTTCCCAACACAAAGCCGACCCAGAAAACCCAATGCCCCAACTGGTCGTCGAGATACAGCAGCGACCGTCGCACCTCGGGCGCCAGCGCGCCCGTCTCTCGGTATACGCAAGCCATGCGGTTGGTCGGATCGTGCAGGCCCATGCCGCACGCCACGCAGTACACGGACAGCACCATCAGCACATCGATGGCGGCATGTGACTCACCGCGCCCCAGCGTCCTGTATATCAGCCAGAACAGCACGCCGATGGCCGGCGCGAAGACGAACATCGACAGCGCCTCGCGGATGCGCAGCACGTCACCGAACGTCTGCAGCTCCCACGCGCACGGCCGCATGCGGCTCGCCCCAGCCAGCAGGCAGACGCCGGCAAACGTCGCGAACAGCCACGCCAGCCGACGCTGCACCTCCCGGTCTGTCACATTGGATTCCATCGCCATTCCCGTACTATAGGCGATTTGACAGGGCATCACGATCAAAATCAGATTTCCAAAAAGGCGGACATCACTCGTGCAAGAATTACAAATAATTAATCTA
>CAYMLQ010000271.1:0-8359 GCA_964390795.1 uncultured Lentisphaeraceae bacterium | reverse complement strand
CAGCCGCGGCTGCGGCGGCTTCGGCGTCGTCAGCGGCGACGCCTGCTACGTCAGCCAGAACTGGGCCACTCAGAAGCACCTCGCCAGCGGCCCCGTCCGCACGGCCTTCGAGGTCACCTACGCGCCCTGGGCGTGCGGCAGCGGCGTGACCGTCGCGGAGACGCGCCGCATGACGCTCGACGCGGGCTCGCACTTCACGCGCTTTGAAAGCCGCTTCACGATCACCGGAGCCGACAGCGTCCAAGGCGGCCCCGGGCTCGACACCAACAAGGAGCGCCTGCACAACGGCGCGCTCACCTCGAAACCAGAACTGGGCTGGATCGCCAATTACGAAGCCGAACAGCCCAAGATGGGCTCCATCGCCACAGCCATCGTGCTGCCGCAGAGCGGCGTCCTCTCCACAGACAAACTCGACAACGTCTACCTGCTCGCCAAGGTCACCGCCGACAAGCCCCTCGTCTGGTACGCGGGCGCGGGCTGGAGCGGCGCAGGCGACTTCGTCAATGCGGAGTACTGGAACGCCCACGTCTCTGATTTCGCGGCAGCCCTCCGCGAGCCCCTCAAGGTCACCGTCAAGTGAGCATGGGCGTGCGCAGCAATAATTTTGACTACACCGTTCATTCCCTACCGCGCCTGGAGGTCGCGGGCCACCTTGCGCAGCGCATCTTTCAGGGGTGGCGCACGACCTCCGGGCGTGCATTGCGCTTGATTTCCGCACATCTCCGTGAACGAAAAGTCAAAATTAGAATTGCAGGGACGCGCGACGCGCGACCAGCGGGGCTGTCTTTACCAACTCCTAAATCCTAACTCCTAACTTTTTTTGAAAGGCCCACTATGATTCTCGATCAATTCAAACTCAACGGCAAAGTCGCGATCGTCACTGGCGGCGCGCGCGGCATCGGACAAGCCTACGCGGTCGGCCTCGCCGAGGCGGGGGCGGACATCGCCCTGGTCGACGTCATCCCCATGGACGAGACCGCCGCGCAAATCAAGGCGCTGGGATGCAAGGTCGCGTGCTTCACCGCCGACTTGGGCAAAGGCGACGAGATCGCCGGCCCGCTGGTCGCCGACGTTGTCGCGCAGCTCGGCAGCGTCGACATTCTCGTCAACAACGCGGGCATCATCCGCCGCGAGCCATTCACCGAGCACAGCGCCAAGAACTGGAACGATGTGCTCGGCATCAACCTCAGCACGCCCTTCTTTCTGAGCCAGGCCGCGGCGAAGCAGATGATCGCCCAGGGCCGCGGCGGCAAGATCATCAACATCGCCTCGATGCTCTCCTTCCAGGGCGGCATCCTCGTGCCCGGCTATGCGGCCTCCAAGGGCGGCATCCGGAGCCTGACCATGCTGATGGCGAACGAGCTGGCCAAGCACGGCATCTGCGTCAACGCCATCGCGCCCGGCTACATCGCCACGGACAACACCGCGCCCATCCGCGCGGATCCCGTGCGCAACCAGACGATCCTCGACCGCATCCCGACCGGGCGCTGGGGGCAGACCGACGACCTGAAGGGCATCTGCGTCTTTCTGTCCTCGCCGGCTTCGGATTACATGAACGGGTTCACCGTCGCCGTGGACGGCGGCTGGCTCGCAAGGTAGCCTATTGCCCGACGTTCAGTTTATCCACCAGCTTCTTGCGCTTCAGATCGTATTCCTCTTCCGTCAATATGCCTTCTTCTTTAAGGGACTTGAGCTTTTTCAACTGCTCAATCACCTGATCGTTCAAAGGCAGGTCCGTCGCGACTTCCTTCGGCTCCTGGACAGAATGCTTGGGGTCAACATGATTTCGGTTGGTCTCACGTGAGCAGAGTAGCATTCCTGAACGTTTACACTTCAAACAAGCCCTCTGTCCAGTGCCTTCACACGTTCCACACGGGATTGCACAGCTTGCGCAGCCACATTTCGAGTTAGCCTCACGGACGCTGTAAGAGTAATACGAGGACGAGTATCGCGTTTTTCGACAGACCCCTACCGCCGGCCCCTTCACTTTTCCGGCATTACACCCCTGGCCAAGGCATTTTCCGGTGGTTCCCTTTCCAGCGCAAACATTGCATGATATTTGCGTTTGCCCTTCCTGGCACTTACACGGCACGTTTTGCTGAGACCAGCATGACATGGCGCAAATAGAGATGCTCACCGCAAGTAGAACTCTGACTTTCACTGGTGCTCCTTTTGTCTACAGTACCGAACATATACCGATAAACAGACGACAGACGTATGATGTCACAAATAGCCTTGATAGCACTTATTTGTATCGGTATAAGTATCTGACAGTGTGGGCAATGTGTCAACTCCAATATTTAGCATTATTAGGCATTATTAGGCGTGAGCATCCCCTTCTGCCTGAACCGACCGACCAATCCCAAAAAAGGGGCTGCTGCCCGCGCTTTGCGGTTGCGGAACACCCTGAAACTTTGGTATAAGGTACAGTTCAAATGTGCGTCCACTTTCGAGATGCCGTTGAACGGAGTTGAACCATGCAGATTCTGATCGGTTTTTTGTATGCCTTTGAAGTCATCGTCTGTTTCCTGCTGGGCGGAGTGATCCTGCTGCAGAAGCCTAAAGAGGGCGGCTTGGGCGTGAGTTTCGGCGGCGGCATGGGCGAAGCTCTTTTTGGCGCGCAGATGGGCAATGTGCTCACCAAGGGCACCATCATCCTGGGCACCATTTTCCTGCTCAACACGCTGGTGCTCTCGCGCCTGACTTCCCATGGCGGAACCTCGGTCATGGAAGGCGTCAAGACGGCCGCACCGGTTGCCGAACAATCGGCTGTGCCGTTCTCACAGCCCTCGTCAATGCCTGCCCCGTCCGCGCCGTCCCCGATGGCACCGGCTCCAGCGGCACCGGCTCCGGCCGCCCCGTAAGCGCCGATGACTTGACATCCAGTAAGATCCAACGACCTGCACGGCTTTCCGTTCAGGTCGTTTCGTTTGGTTGCCCGGCGCTTCTCAGAAAAACCGCGCGGCCTGCCGCACGTCTTCGGCGATCTGAATGGTCAACGCCTCGGGCGAATCGAACACGCATTCGTCGCGCAACCGGCCCAGGAAGCACACTTCGATGATCTGGCCGTACAGATCCCCTGCGAAATCCAGCAGGTGCGTTTCGAGCACCGCGTGCTCCGGGCGCACGTCGGTAAAGGTCGGGTGCAGGCCCAAGTTGGCCACGCCGTTGTAGGCCGCCCCGTCAACGATCACCCGCACCGCGTACACCCCGTTGGGAGGCAGCACGTCGGTTCGCGGCTGCACGTTGGCGGTCGCCACGCAGAGGGTTGCCCCTACGCCGCGCCCGCGGACAACCATATCGCGTATGGAGTAGGGCCGGCCTAACATCACGGCCGCATCGCCCAGCCTTCCCTCTCGCACCGCGATCCGGATACGCGTGCTGGAGATCTCCACGCTCTGATACTCCGCGTACGGCACGATCACCACACGGAATCCGTAGTGCCGGCCGTACTGCGCGAGCAGTTCGGGCGTGCCCGCGGCACGCCGTCCGAAGCGCCAGTTCTCGCCGCAGCGGATCTCGCTCAGCTTCGCCGCGACGGGAGCGCGGCCGCCGTTATCGGCCGGCCGCTTGCCGCACAGCCAGCGGATAAACGTCTCGGGTTCCTGCACCGCCAGCCGCCGCGAAAACGGCAGGAGCAGCACGCCGTCCACGCCGGACGCCTCGAGCCGGTGCAGGCGGTCCTCCAGCGTGCTCAGCAGGGGGGGGCATTTCGAAGGTGCGAGAACGGCCATCGGGTGTCGGTCAAAGGTGAGCACCCATGCCTGGCCGCCGATTTCCCGCGCGCGTTCGATCGTGCTGGCGAGCACCTGCTGATGCCCTTTGTGAACGCCGTCGAAGAAACCGGCGGCCAGCACGATGGGGCCGGGGATCTTGCGAAACTGCGCGGGCTGTCTGAGAAGCTTCATGGCGGTATCAGGCGGGTGAGGCCGACAGTTGCGCCGCCACGCGCGCGAAAGGCAGCACGCGTGCGGCAAGCTGTTCGGGCGTCAGGTTCAGGGTGTCGTCGAACGGCAGCGCGTCCTTCACGTCAAACGCGCCCGACCGGGTGCGCCGCAGCGCGTCGAGGCAGGCGCCGCAGCCGAGCGCCTGGCCGACGTCATGCGCCAGGGTTCGCACGTAGGTTCCCTTGGTGCAGTGGACCTCGAACGACACCAGAGGCGGCGCCCACTCGGTGATGGCGAAGCGGTAGATGTGCAGGAACCTGGGCTTGCGCTCCACCTCCTGCCCTTTGCGCGCCAGCTTGTACAGCGGCACGCCTGCCAGCTTGATCGCCGACACCATGGGCGGAGTCTGGAAAATGTCGCCGAGCTGTTCGGCCATGCGCGACTCGACCTGTTCGCGCGTCACGTGTTCCCACGGCTTCTCCTCAAGCGTCTCCCCGTCGCAGTCCTGCGACGAGGTGGTACGCCCGAGCCGCATGACACCCGCATACGCCTTGTCGCTGCCCATCAGCTGGTCAGACAGCTTGGTGCCTTTGCCCAGCAGGACGATGAGGAGTCCGGTCGCATTGGGATCCAGCGTGCCGCCGTGGCCGACTTTCTCGATGCGGAAGGTCTTTCGGATCTTGTGGACGATATCGTGGGACGTGGGCCCAGCCGGTTTGTCAACCAGCAGCACGCCATCAAATAGGCCCCACGGAGAAGGTGCTTGTGCAACAAAGGACGGCATCAGTCTGTGACTCCCGGTTACGGTCAGTTGGAATCGGCTTCAGGCTGCACGGCCTCAGCGCCGGAGTCGGCAGGCACCTCAAGGTGGCTGAGCACGTCGAGAATATGATCGCCCTTCTCGAGCGAACCGTCCAACTCGAACCGCAGGCGCGGGGTGTATTTGAGCGACAGGTCGCGGTTGATCAGCGCCTGCAGCTCCTTCGCCTTGTTGGCGAGCTGGCGCAAAAAGGCGCCGCGCTCCTGCTCATGCCCGAAAACCGAGACCGAGACTTTGGCGGTTCGGAGATTTCGCGCGGCCTCGACACGCGTGATGGTGATTGCAGCGAGATCGATCGGCTCGCCCGAAAAAACTTTGTAGAGCGCTTCGCCCAGCTCACGGCGCAACAACGAGTTGACGCGCTCAAGACGGTCAATGGCCATAACTTACCTTACTGGAAATCGGCGAGTTCTAAAGTCCGAACGCCTAGGCGTCGTTTAACTTTAGAACTCCCGCACTTCAGAATTTTAGAACTGCATTACAGGGTGCGCGGCAGCTCCTCGAGCACATAGCACTCGATGATGTCGCCCGTCTGAAACTCCTCGTATCCGCTGAAGAGAATGCCGCACTCCTGCGAGCCGGTCACTTCCGAGACGTCGCTCTGGAAGTGTTTGAGCGCGGAGACCTTGCCGTCCCACATTTTTTCCTTCTTGCGGGAGATACGGTAGCGGGCGTCCGTTCGGAGCGTGCCGTCCAACATCTGGCAGCCGGCGACGCGGCCGGTCTTGCCGATGTCGAAGATGGCGCGAATCTCCGCATGGCCCCTGACGACCTCCTTGTACTCAGGAGGCAGCAGATCAAGCATGCGCTGCTTGATGAAATCGATGAGTTCGTAAATGATGCGGAAGGTGTTGATGCGTACGCCGTCATGCCGCGCGAGCTGCTGGACGCCCGTCTCGCAACCGACGCTGAAGCCGATGATCAGAGCAACGCCCGAGCCGGCCTTGTTCACATCCGTGGCAGAGATGTTGCCGATGGACTCGGAAATGATGTTGAGAGACACCTTGTCGCTCTTGATCTCTTTGAGCGATTCGCAAATCGCCTCGGACGACCCCTGCGTATCCGCCTTGATGATCACCGCCAGCTCGCGGCGCTGGTTGTTCTTCATGTGCGTCATGAGCTCGTCAAACGAGGTGGCCTTGGCGCTGACCAGCTCCACCTGCTTGCGCTCCTCCGCGGCCTTCTCGGCCAGCTCGCGGGCACGCTTTTCGTTCAGCATCACGCGGAACGCGGCACCCGCCTCCGGCACGCCGGAGAGGCCCATGCATTTCACCGCCGTCGCGGCCGTCGCGGATTTCACGCGCCGCCCACGGTCGTCGATCAGGCCGCGGACGCGCCCGATGTACTCGCCGCACAGGATGATGTCGCCCACGTTCAGCGTGCCGCCAGCGACCAGCAGCGTCGCGGTCGGCCCCAAGCCCTGCTCGAGCTGCGCCTCGACCACAAACCCGTCGGCACGCCGGGAGGGGTTGGCCAAGAGTTCCAGCACGTCGGCCTGCAGCAGGATCATTTCCAGCAGATGGTCGACGCCCTTGCCCGTGATCGCCGAGACCTCGACGCAGACCACGTCGCCGCCCCACTCTTCAGGCGTCAAGCCTTCGCCCTGCAGCATCTGGCGCACGCGGTCCGGCTTGGCTGTCGGCAAGTCGCACTTGTTGATCGCCACCATGATCTGAACGCCGGCCTGCTGCGCATGCTTGATCGCCTCGCGCGTCTGCGGCATGATGCCGTCATCCGCCGCGATGATGATCACCGCGATGTCCGTCAGGCTTGCGCCGCGGGCGCGCATGGCCGAAAAGGCCGCGTGACCGGGCGTGTCCAAGAACGTGATCTTCCGGCCGTTAACCTCGACCGTGTAAGCGCCAATATGCTGGGTGATGCCACCCGCCTCGCCCGACGCGACCCGCGTATTGCGGATGCGGTCCATGAGCGAGGTCTTGCCGTGATCGACGTGCCCGAGGAACGTAACCACGGGCGGACGCGGCACCATCTCCTCCGACTTGTCCTCCGGAATGGCGTCGTCGGCGTCCTCGCTGCGCAACACCGGCTTGCGCTCGGTCGACCGCTTCGCGCGCTCGATCTCGATCTTGTACCCGTACTTGTCGGCAATCTTCTGCGCCACATCGATTTCCACGCGCTGGTTGATCGACGCGAGGATGTTGAGCTGCATCAGATCCGCGATCAGGCGGTTGGGGCGAAGCCCGAGCTTTTCGGCCAAATCTTTGACGACCACCGCGCCGCGCAACAGGATCACGCGATCGGGAGCTACGGAGGCCTCTTGCTGCGGCACCGGCTGCCCCGGGCGCTGCCACTGCTGCTGGCCCGGCCGCTGGGGCGGCTGCCCCGGGCGGTGAGGCTGCGGCCCGCCGCGCATCGGCGGACGGCTCGTCTCTCTGTCGCGCCCCTTCTGGTTCTGGCTGCGCGGCACTTTGGGCGCCTCACGCACTTCCTCTTTGGCGATGCGCGTGATAAAGGGGGCGGCCAGAACCTCCTCTGGCTCCAGGGGCTCATCCTCCACCACATAACGGGCGGGTTTGGGCTTCAGAGGCCCTTTAGCTGCAGCCGCACCGTGATGCGGCTGCTCGGCCGTCGCTGGCGCCGCGGTCACGGGCGCCGCAGCAGCGACCACCGCAGGGGCGGGTGCCGCCGCTTCAGGAGCAGGGGCTGCCGGAGCTGCGGCGACGACGGGCGTCGGCGACGCGGCGGCCGCCACGTCCGCCTGCGGAGCAGCGGCGGCCGCCACGACGGCGGCAGGCGCGGGCTTCGACTCGGCGGCAGGAGCCGCGGCTGCGCTCGGTGCCGGCAGGGCCAGGCCCTTCGCACGCGCATCCATCTCCATCGCGCGCTGCCGGTTGGCGTCGAGCACCGCGCGGTCGGCCTTGTCTTGTGCCGCCCGTCGCGACAGCTCCAGCGCCATCTTCTCTCCGCAGCGCGCGGCCTGCGCGGCCTGCTCGCGCTCGACATCAACCGCCGGGCGCTGCTTGAAATGATCCTGAAGACGCGAGACATCCTGGGCGTCAAGCTGCGTCAACGGTGAATAGGCCTCGATGCCTAATGCGCCCGCCTGCTTAAGAACCTCAACACTGGAGGTCTGGATTTTCTTGGCTAGTTCACTGACTCTCATAACTCTCTCACTCTCCCGCTTCTTCCACCACGCCGCTGGCAGCCTGGGCCGCAGCCCAGATACTGCGCGCCGTCTGCTCATCCAGGCCGGTCACCTCTTGCAGATAAGAAACCTCAACCTCGACGATGCCTTCCGTCGTCAGGAACCCGTTCGCGACCAGCAGGGTCGCCGTCTCTGCGCTGATGTCGAGCACCTCCGCCAACTCCGCAATCGCGGTCTCGCGCTGCTCCTCGAAGGTCACCACTTCGCCGCTCTTCTGGATGTCCACACGCCACCCGGTAAGCTTGGACGTCAGCCTCACATTCTGGCCGCGCTTGCCGATCGCCAGCGAAAGCTGGTCCGGCGCCACCGTCACAAGCACCGTGCGCGCATCGTCCGGATGGATGACCACGCCTTCGAGCCGCGCCGGCGCAAGCGCCTGAGTCACGTACTGCTTGATGTCTTCACTCCAGCGCACGATGTCGATTTTCTCACCGTTCAATTCGCGGACGATGTTGCGCACGCGCACGCCGCGCAGCCCCACACACG
>CAYMLQ010000270.1:0-8384 GCA_964390795.1 uncultured Lentisphaeraceae bacterium | reverse complement strand
CAGTGTCAGCGCGGAATCGGGGTCCGGAACAATGATCCGGATCAGGGTCCGGCGCCGGCCGGCCACCAGCCCTGGGCACGCGCGCAAATCATAACGGACCACGCCCTGCCTCTTCGTCCCCCTGTCAACCCAAACCCATGAATCAAATCCGTTGTGAACCGCTCCCTGGTCCAGAATGAGCGACCATTTTCCGCTCACATCGGCGACGTCGATTTCCAGATAGGGCGTCTCCGTGATGTCCAAGCTGATGAACGCCTGCAGTCCGGCCCGCGTTGCGTTGAGCGAATTGGTATACTCTATCTTTGCGGACAGTCGAACCCCTTTGCCACTGCCTAGATAGTCGGCCGTGGTAAACCGCGGAGTCCATGTCCTGCTGAAGGAATCCTGCACGATCCTGTCCTTGCCTGACATCAGGGTGCCTTCCTGTTTCAGTGTCTGCTCGCAGATCGGGAGCCAGTCTTTCAGTCCTGCCAGCGTGGCGGCCACGCAACCCTGCTCGTAGTTGTTCCCGTCATAATGCACCAGACCTTTGATAACCCCCTCACGTGAGAACACCTCGACAGCCTCCGCCAGAGAAATCCACTTGAATCTGTAGCCTTTCTCCTTCGAGAGATAGTCCATGAAGATCTCCTCCTCCGGACCATACTTGTGGAAATAGGCCTTTACGAAGAGCCTCGGTCGCTCACGGTTCACAATACCTTGAAGGCTGGTCAGGAGAAAAATCTCGTTCTTGTCCTCAGTGCCTGCGGCATCGACAACATAGACTGTCCTGTCTGCAGCGCTCTCGCCGCCTTTGTTCGGAAAGACATCTTCAGCCGCAGACAAATTGAAGACGAGGCCGAGAGAAGCCAGAAGGATCACCAGGCGTGTTGTGTTGTTCAGTTTCATCGGGCTTAGCTTCTTGACGCGCGGGTGATCGTTATCGGGCCGATACGATAGAAGCCTTCACTGATACCCCGTCTCGGCGTGCCTGACTTCAGATAAATGAGATGTTTGCCTGGATACCTGGGGTCCACTTTGAAGAAGAAGGTGTTGCCGCCGCCAACGGGCCAATAGGTCCCCAGATCTTTCTCCGAATACTGCGGCAGAATCGCAGCCTCGACCTCACGGGTATCTTGAAAAACCTTCGTAACTTCCATCACGCCATCCAGCGCTTTCTCCTTTTGCAGCAGCTTGCGGTAGTCGGAATAACCCCGCGCCGACTCCGCGGCATTCTTCAACTCCGGAGATCGTTTCGCGACATCATCCCGGGCAACCTTGATGCGGTCCTGATCGACATCGCACACGGCGATGAGGTTGGTCCTGCAGCCCAAGGTGTCCAGAAGGTCCCTGCGTCCCTGGCCACCGCATCCGATCAAGGCGATATTCAACCGGTCTCCCGGGGCGGCGGCCCCCCAGAGCCGTGAGGAGAAAAGGTTTGGCCCGGCTGCGGCTGCAGCCATGCCGGCGCTGAGGCCTTTCAGAACTCTTCTGCGACTAATTGTGAATTGCGTGTTCATGCTATTCATAATCCGGCTGCTCCTCCCCACCAGATTTGTACCTTGTCATTTTCGTTGCCCTGAAACGGCTGAACCACAATCGCCACGCGATGCAAGCCGGCGGTCAGCCCTTTCGCCACGGGCAGGTTGTGCCCGTCGTGCAGAAGCGGACGCGTTGCGCCGCCATCCACCACGAGTTCGATGCGCCCTTTGGCGACCGCGGGTATGTTGCGCCCCAGCAGCAGCACCGTGCCGGACACGTCATATTCCAGCCGGCCGCCCGCGCTTCCGCACTCCCAGGCACCGGATTTCGCGCAGGTCCAGCCGTTGCTGGACACGGGCTTAAAGTCGGCTCCGCGCAGGAGGACGCACCGTTCGTAGGTATCCGAGTTCAGCGGCGCGGGCACCGGCGCAATCGCAGGGAGGTCGGAATCCTTCGCCGGCAAGCTCGCCAGCGCCGCGTTTAGGAACCCGCGCAGCAGCTCGCTCGCAATGTCGTGCCCGGCGTCATTCGGATGGACCACGTCATCATAGATTGTCTCCCACTTGAGTGCGCCCGACTGCAGCTCCGGCCAGACCGCATCGCGGAAGCTGAGCATCGGCAGACCGTAACACTTCCCCAATGCAGTCTGTCCGGCCTGCGCGTTATTGCCGTCCTTGTGCATGAAGAATAGCTCGATCACCGCGCGGTTCGCCGAACTGCCCAGCAACTGACGCAGCACGCCTTCGTAACTCTCGTCCATCTCCCCCCCTGCGGAATCGTTGACCGCATATTCCACGATCACTAGGTCTGGCTGATGGGCGATCACATCGCGCTGCACACGCAGCGCGCCGTAGCCCGAGTTCGTCGCGCCGATCCCGGCGTTCAAGAAGCGGACCTTCAAGCCGGGGAAGGTCTTCTCGAACCATGCCGCGACCTGCCGCACATAGCGCCGCTCCGGATCCTTGGTGTTCTTGCCGCCCGCCGTGATGGAGCCACCGATGGCCGCCACGCACAGCGGCTCGCCCCGCCGCGCCTTGGCAAGCACGGAATAGAGGCGCGCTGGATCACCCCGGCTGACCATCGCCCTCTCCCGCATCGCCTCTGTCAAGGCGGGCACATCGGCCACCGGAGTGACCTGTTGAGACCGTACCGTCAGCACGTTCAAACTCAGTGCCAACAGCACTGCAGGCGTTATGAATGACATCCGAATTCTCATTGTCCCCCCTTAATCAGTCTCATAATCCTTATCTTAATCTTAATCCATTCCGCTGCACAAAAGCATGATTACGATTATGATTACGAACAAAGCCTTTCCACGTCTCGATTGATTCAACTCTTCATGGCAGGGACGCCTCCCCCGAGGCGTCCCTGACAGGCTAGGGAATATTCCGCATACGAGATCGCCAATCGCAGATTGAGAGCGAAGCGTCAACCCGCCCTACCCAACATCGGACCAGGGCCTTACTTTAACTGAATCCGCCCGGTCTTAGAAAACACTGATCATCGTGCCGGGATGCGCATAGTAAAGCACGACCTTATTGCCAACTGCGGAAACCTTCCACCGGTCCGGCAGATTGAGCGCGGTCAGCGACCCGCTCACCGTGCCGCCCCCTGCGGTCATGAGCGTATAGTTCTTGCTGGTGCTCAGCAGCAACGGGTTCACAAGCTCCAGCGTAGCCCCTGCCGGCAGCGTGATGGTGCCACCCGCGGTCACCGTGTCGTTCGTGGACGCCGTCACATCCGCGAGCAGCTTTCCCGCGAGCGTGAGGTTGTTGTTCACCGCGAAGGAACCGATGCTGCCGCTGCCGGCCGGCGAAAGCATGCCGTTGGTCGTGATTCCAAGGTTATAGAAATTGAGTCCCGCGCCGAAGCTGATCTGCGAGGGATCGTCGGTGTTGAGAGTCCCCGCCTGCGTGCCGGTCAGCAAGAGCGTACCCGCGCCGCTCTTGGTGAGAACCGTGCCCGAACCGAGGTTGTTCGTCAGCGTGACGGTGTTCCCTGCGTCGGCGATGTCCAGGCCGCCACCCGCACCCGTGAAGGTGAGCGGCGTGGCGCCGAAGGAATTGAACGCCGTGCCGTTGATGCGCAGCGTGCCGCCCGCGAAGGTGACCATGGCGTTCGCCCCGCCGATGTTGTTCGTGCTCGACACGCTCAGCACGCCGTTGCTGAGGGTCGTTCCGCCTGCGTAGGTGTTATTACCCGAGAGTGTCTGCGTGCCAGTCCCGATCTTGACCAACGCGATTCCGCCGCCGCCACTGGAAATCACGCCGGCGAAGCTCGCGCTGGCATCGCCATTGCCCAAGGTCAGCTTTTGGAGGCCGCCCCAACCATTCTGAACGGTGCCGCCATAATTGTTCGCGGACTGCGAAAGCCCGTTGATAACGCCACTGCTACCTCCCATTTCCAGCGCAGCACCCGCGTTAATAATCAGATCCCCTTTGCCAACGCCGTTGGGGATGTCTTCAGGGCGCAAGATGGCGCCCTGATTAAGCACCGTATTTCCACTGTAGGTGTTGCCGGCGTTGATGAACAGGTTGCCGGGACCTGTTTTGGTGAGCCCCACGATTGTTGCGCCGTTATCAGTGATCGTCCCGACATCCGCTTCCGCCCCGGCGCCGATATTGATCACGAGGTCGCCCGTGCCGCTGGTTATTTTCTGACCGGTCTCGGTAAGTCGGGCCCAACCCGCGCCGGAATACATAACGCCGCCCGCACCCACGACCACGACCTTGCCGTTTGCATAAAGATAGCCCGTCGATCTGCTGAAGAGTAGCGAGTTGACGGTCTGCGTGGAACTGGAACCGCTCAGGGTTACGCCGTTCGAGACCCCGTAGTTGACCGTGCCGTCTAGATTCCCGGCCGCTGCAGCAGCGTCCAATAGAGTCGCGCCGGTATATCGCACCACAGTGCCGCCGGATACCGTCGCGAACCCCGTCCCAGTCCCGTCCTTCGCAAAGGCGTACCCGCCGATGATCCCGTTCTGAAGCGTCGGGCTGGACGACACCGCAGAGCCCGCCACAGAGACATCGACCAGCAGCGTGCCGCCGACCGAACGCGTCCACGTGTTGCCGAGCGTCAGCGCCGTGCCGCTGCCGCCGTTCGGCGTGAGAATGACCGTGCTGCCCGCAGGATTAACGTTCAGGTTACCGAGCGCGGTCGCTGACGTTCCGCTGTTCTTGCCCTTGACGTTCAGCGTGCCGCCCGCCAGCGTCACAGCGGATGGGGAGTTGAAGACCCCGTTGGTGTTCACCGAAAGATCCGCCTGCAGCGTGCCGCCCGCGTTCACCGTCAGCGGAACCGCATTGCTCAGGAAGCCGCTGATGACCAAGGTGCCGCCATTGTTGACCACCATCCCGGAACTGGCCGAGTTCGTCCCGGCAATCGTCAGCGTTCCGGCATTGACCGTTGTCGCGCCCGTGTAGGTGCAGGAGCCGGACAGCGTCTGCGTGCCCGTGCCGATCTTGGTCACATTGAGGGTTCCGGTTGTATTTCTGACTCGCCCGTTGAAGTTATGTCCCGTGGCATTGCCATCTCCCAGCGTCAGCGTCACTGCGCCTCCCGCCGATACGTTGTCTATGACACAATTATTGTAATATGAGCCGGAGCCAGAGGTCGTCAACCCGTTGATGACAACATTCTTCCCGTTCAGGTCAAATCTTACCGTCCCCGCACCCCAGCATTTTAAATCCAGATTCCCCTTGCCCGCTCCATGAGGCAGGGCGTTATCAACGCCAAGCGATAAATATGAATTCGCAGGGTTGTCAGTATATACCTGGGTGAGGCCGGCATAGTCATTCGCAGAACTGCCGAGCAGCGAGCCAAGCCCATCACTTCTGAACGTGACACCGCCAGCCCCGGTGATCGCGCTACTTAAATCGACACCTCCGTAAACAGTGAAGCCGCCGATGTTATTGATTCCGCGATTTGCGTTGAAGCTTGGCCTATAACTACCATTCCCGCTTCGCAAATTCGCGCCACGAAAGATCAACGCGTCAGGCGTGAAGCTAGCAGGCGCAAGGCCCAGATTGAAGTCGTTTGTGAAACCGAGATCCAGGCCATTCGTCACCACGATTCTTCCCGAGAAGTTCGCGTTGTTTGCCCGCAAATGGATGATGCCTTGATAGTTGCCGGCACCGACAAGCGTGAGATCGCTGCTCCCGCTCAGGGGACAGTCGATAGCTTCCCACGTGGTGTTACCTTTCGAGCGCTTTGTAAAGGTGGGGTTCGAACCGGTCAGGTTCAGCGTGCCGCCGGAGACAAAACAACTATTGACATCGAACGTCAACTTGTTGACATTGATCGTTCCGCTCAGCGCCGCCGTTCCATTCGCATTGGTGAAGATCGCCTCGTCATCGTTGAGATTGGGCCACGCCGTGTCAAAAGGACCCGCAGGGCTCGTGCCCCAGCGCGTCAAAGACGTGTCCCACGTCCCGCTGCCGCCGAGGGTCGTTCCGTTGCCCGACCACCAGTACTGGGTCGCCTGCGCAGCCAGCGAGCCGAATGCCAAGATCGCCGTCATCATTCCGCGTTGAATGTTGTTCATACTCACTCTCCTGTTGTAGTCGGGCGACTCAGCAACCGCAGCACCAAACGGTTCCCGAGTCAAACACCACTATTTTAGAACCTCGCCATCCTCTTGACTATGCTTGTGCGTGCATTTCGTTTGCCGTTGCGTGCATCGTTTTCTACGCACTCCCCACGCATGAAGTTGAATGGCTGCCGCCGACACGCCTGCACGCCGTGCTGGCATGCGGGGCAGGGATTTGATATGGTTGCCACATGTCAACAGCGGTCAGCTTTGTGCGGTGCAACAGTTACGGCCCAAGGCTGAAAGAGGCCCTGGACCGGTTGTTTGCGCTGTCTGGCTGGCTGGATACCGTTGACGTGCGGGGCAAGAAGGTGCTGCTCAAGCCCAACCTGCTTACCGACCGCACGCCGGAACAGGCCGTCACCACCCATCCCGAGGTGGTGCGCCACGTGATCCGGCGGCTGAAGGCTGCGGGCGCGCGCGTCACCGTGGGCGACAGCCCCGCCAGCACGGCCAACCTCCGCCAGGTCTGGCAGACCTCCGGCATGGCGGCGGTCTGCGCCGAGGAGCAGGTCCCGCTCATTTCCCTCGAACAGGCGGGCGTGCGCGCCTTCGAGATCAACGGCTTTGCCTTTTCCGTGGCCCTGCCCGTGTTGGATGCCGACCTGGTGATCAACCTGCCCAAGGTGAAAAGCCACTCCCTCACAATGCTCACCGCCGCCGTCAAAAACATCTACGGCGTCATTCCCGGCTACTCCAAAACCACGCTCCACCGGCTGCACCCCAAACCCGCGGTCTTCGGCCGCCTCATCAGGACCATCTGGCAGGTGATCCCCCCCACGTGGACCATCGCCGACGGCGTCGTGGGCATGGAGGGCCAGGGGCCCGCCAACGGCCGCCCGGTAGCGCTCGGCTTCCTCGCAGCCTCGTCCGACCCTTTCGCGCTCGACCGCGCCCTGTGCGACGTGCTGCACATCGACGTCCGCCGCGTCCCCTACCTCGCCGCTCAAGCCGCAGCCGGCCCGGTCGAGGACTATGCCGTCGCGGGCGACCCCGTCGCGGTGGCCTCCTTTGAGGTGCCGTCCGGCGCGCACCTGCTCAGCCTGCTGCCCGACTGGCTGGTCCGGCATGCCAGCCGCATCGTCTGGGTGCTGCCCGCCTTCGCCCCCGAGGCCTGCGTCGGCTGCGGCAAATGCGAGAAGGCCTGCCCGGCACACGCCATCACGATCCCCGCCGCCACGCGCCGCCCCGTGCTGGACCGCGCGCGCTGCATCAGCTGCAGCTGCTGCCACGAGGTCTGCCCCCACGACGCGATCCGCATGACCCAGTCCCGCGTGCTGCGCCTGCTGAAGGTGTTCAAGGGCATCGACTGACCCACGTCAGAAATACCGGCGCTACCGCATTGACAACGCGCACTCACATGGGCATTATTATACGCATTCATAGCCGGAGGCGTTTGCGCAAGCCAACCCCGACGGCTTAACACCAAGGAGCACAACTATGGCACGAGTCTACAATTTCAGCGCGGGACCCGCAGTCCTGCCTTTGGAAGCCCTACAGGAAGCCCAAGCGGACCTGGTGGATTACAAGGGGTCGGGCATGTCCGTCATGGAGATGTCGCACCGCGGCAAAGAATACGACGCCCTCCACAACGAAGCCATCGCCAACGCCAAAGAGCTGATGGGCCTCGGCGACGACTACGCCGTTCTCTTTATCCAAGGCGGCGCGAGCTTCCAGTTCGCCATGATCCCGATGAATTTCCTGGGCGAGGGTCAGACCGCCGACTACGTGAACGCTGGCTCGTGGGGTTCGGCCGCCGTCAAGCAGGCGCGCATGATCGGCAACGTGAATATCGCAGCCGACTGCCAGAAGGATATCCCCACCCGCATGCCCTGTGCTTGCGAAATGAAATGGACGCCCGGCGCCGCCTACAGCCACATCACCACCAACGAGACGATCTCCGGCGCGCAGTTGAAGGACGTCCCCGAAACCGGCTCGCCGCTCATCGGCGACATGTCCTCGGACATCCTCTCCCGCCCGATCGACTACACCAAGTTCGCGATGGTCTACGCCGGCGCGCAGAAGAACCTCGGTCCGTCGGGCGTCGCGCTCGTCGCCATCCGCAAGGACTTCGCGGCCCAGGGCAGCATCTCGCTGCCGACCATGCTGCGCTACCAGACGCACATCGACGAAAACTCGCTCTACAACACCCCGCCCTGCTTCAGCATCTACATGCTCTGCCTCACCACGCGCTGGCTGAAGAAGATCGGCCTGCAGAACATGTTCCAGCAGAACCGCGACAAGGCCCAGCTCATCTACGACGCCGTCGACGCCTCCAAGTTCTACCGCGGCACCGCGAAGAAAGAGTTCCGTTCGGACATGAACGTCACCTTCC
>CAYMLQ010000269.1:0-8390 GCA_964390795.1 uncultured Lentisphaeraceae bacterium | reverse complement strand
TGCGCGGGGTGTAGAACTGGCCGCCCTGCTTGCCTTCGGCCAGCGCGAACTCGCCGAGAAAATACTCGAACACATGGCCCAGCACGTCGGCGCTGCGGGCCTTGGCATCGCCCAGCGCGATATTGCCCACCAGGTCGATCAGGCCGCCCAGGCTGGCCGGGTCGAGGTTCTGCCGCGCGAAGACCTTGGGCAGCACGCCCTTGAGAGAGGGGTTCTCCTTCTCGATGGCGTCCATCGACGCATCGACAACCGTGCCGATCTCCGGCAGCTTGGCCTTGGCCACCAGAAACGACCACCGCGCCTCCGGCGGAACGAAAAAGACATTCTCCGCCTTGTACTCGTCCTTGTCCTCGGGATCGGCGCCGGCTTTCTTGTCCGCCTGCAATTTGGCGAACAGTTCCTCAAAGGCGTCGGAGATGTACTTGAGGAAGATCAGCCCCAGCACCACATGCTTGTACTCGGCGGCGTCGATATTCTTGCGCAGCTTGTCGGCGGATTTCCAGAGCTGCGTCTCCAGCGGCTCTTCTTTGACTTCTTTTTCGGCTTTAACTTTGGCCATGGTAATTCCCGATTCCTCTAAGAAACTGCTCCCTCACTTCGCCAGCGCGATGATCTCGCGCACGGCTTCGGGGCCAAGGTCGCCGAACTCGCCGATCTTCACACCGCGCTTGCCCAGGCGCTCCGCCACCTTCTGACCGGCCTCGGCCGCGTCGATGCCGTACTCGGAGAGGCGCGTCGGCACGCCGACCGAGCGGAAGAACGCCTCCGTCTTATCGATGGCCTGCGCGGCTCGGGTGGCCTCGTCGCCCTGCGTGAGGTGCCACACCCGCGCCGCATACTGCGCGAGGCGCTTCTGCTTGCGCTTGATCTCGTGACGGTGTACCGCCGGCATGATCACCGCCAGCGTGCGTCCGTGGTCGATGCCATAGAGCGCGGTCAGCTCGTGGCCGATCATGTGCGTGGCCCAGTCCTGCGCCGCCACGCCGCAGCCGAGCAGGCCGTTCAGCGCGACCGTCGCGCACCACATCAGGCTCGCGCGCACCTCGTAGTCGTCGGGGTTCGCCTTGACCTTCGGGGCCTCCTCGACCAGCGTTTTGAGGATCGACTCGGCGATGCGTTCCGTCAGCGGCGCGCTGCCCGCCGAGCACATGTACTGCTCCATCACGTGCGCGAAGGTGTCGGCGATGCCGTTCTCGACCTGCTTCTGCGGCAGCGAGAAGGTCGTCTCCGGATCGAGGATCGAGAATTTCGGGTAGCAATGCGGCGAGCCGAACGCCAGTTTCTCGCCGGTCGAGTCGCGCGAGATCACCGCGAAGGTGTTCATCTCCGATCCGGTCGCGGGCAGCGTCAGCACCGAGCCCAGCGGCAGCGCCGCAGTCACGGGCTTGCGGCCCTCCATGATGCCCCACGGATCGCCCGCCGTATACACGGTCGCGACCGCGATGAACTTGGTCGCGTCCAGCACCGACCCGCCGCCCACCGCCAGCAGGAAGCCCACGCTCTCGGCCTTGGCCAGCGCTGCCGCCTTCATGCAGGTCTCATAGCGCGGGTTGGGCTCGATGCCGCCGAACTCGACGACCGCGTGGCCCGACAAGGCCGCCCGCACCTGGTCGTACACGCCGTTCTTCTTGATCGAACCGCCGCCGTAGGTCAGCATCACCTTCACATCCGCAGGGATCAGCGCTTTCAGCTCGGCGATCATCCCCTTGCCGAACACGATTTTCACCGGATTGTAATACGTAAAGTTGGTCATTGAGAGTCTCCTGATTAGCCACGCCGACACGGATCATTCACGCGATGCCGCGTGGTCATGCCGTTACCTTAACATCAATCCGCCAGCGGGGCAATACGCCGGGAACAAAGACAGCAATTCTAAATTTGACTTCAACGTTCGTTCGCAACCGCGCTCGGAGATCGCGGGCCACCTCGCGCAGCGCATCTTTCAGGGGTGGCGCGCGGCCTCCGGACGCGCCCTGCGCAAGATTCCGCGCAGGTTTGTGAACGGAAAAGCCAAATTTAGAATTGCTGGGACAAGACTCCTCGCCGGCGGGCTTTCCAATAGGCCGCCTGCAGATAAAAGATGCCGCCGCTCGAAACTTTGTCATAGTCCAGCCGCGTGAGCGCCCGCGCCAGCAGCGCCTGTTGCTCGGCGGGATATGCCGTGCCGCTGTCCATCAACTGCGTCAGCGCAGCCTCGCCGCTCTCGCGGATGTTGTACCAGACCTTGCGATAGGCCCCTCCCGTGCGCACGCCCTCGCCAGTTCGCCAGTCTGTGCAGAGCATCGTGAGATCGAGCGTCTGCGCCGCCTTGTCGGCATTCGCGGCACGGGACGCACACCGCTTGGAGACCATGGCCATGACCTCGCCCATCTGCCTTTTCAAATCCGCCTCTGTCTCCAGCGAGGCCAGCAGCTCCATCGAGTCCTGCATCTGGAGCAGGGCGTAGGTGGGCTGCTTGTCCTCAACGCTGAGCGATTGTTCGACGGCCTGGCGGACGTATTTCCGGTACAGGTCGAAATAGTCGCGCCTGCCGGTCACCTCCCATGCGGCGGCATAAAGCATCGGCAGCCGCGCCGCCTCGTGCCCTTTGACGTTCCACATCCGGCTGATGCCGCGCGTATCGCGCGTACCGTCCGCCCGCAGCGAGTCGTAATCGTTTTCCGGCGTGACGTTGCGCGTCATGCGGTCGGCGATCCCGGAGAGGATCGTTCCGATCTCGGCTTTCGTCCCGGCCGAGCACAAGGGGCTGTGAACGTAGCGCCAAAGCCCGTGAACGGCGTGCGTGTACTGGTCGCGCGAGGAGTTCGGATAGATGCCCTTGAGATCCTCGTGGCAGACCGCCCGCGCCAGAAAACCAGAGCATCCATGCGCCGAGGCACACAGTTGAACACCTTGAAAGACCTCCCGCGCACGCTCACGGAGGGACTCCTCCTTTGTGACCGCATACCGGTCGACGATCAAGTCGAGCATAACCCCGGCGGAGATCATGCCGTCCTCCATTCCGGTGCCGTAGCCGCACTCGTTGGGAACCTGCCGCGCGACCTCGTCCGCTGTCGGCAGATGCGCCAGCTCACGGCCCGGCTCGTAACTGGTCAGGTAGTCGTAGAAGAGGTGGGTGCGAGGGAGATAGAAACGTTTCCATGTGACATTCCACGCTTTCTCCGCACACGCCTCAAGTGTGCGTGCGGGGCACCGTGCGCCCGTCGCCGCAGCAGCCCCGTCACACGCGACAGCCGCCACCGGAAAACCCACCTTTAGGTTCTCTGCGGCTGACGTGAACAGGCAAAGACACGCGACTCCGAGACTCAGGGTCACACGAAGGCTTCTGTAACTCCCATTGCGTGCTCTCATGCTTTTTCTCACCGACTTTCTATACATTAATGCAGATTAGAGCAAGTATACTTTCACTAATCTGACGTTTTAGTGTTCAATTGTGATTTTCGGGGCTGACTCCTGCCCTAAGTCGTAAAGTTGACCGGCAAAAAAATGAATCAGCTCGCCTTGCGCCAAGCACGCGCGCCAACTCTCGGGAATGCCGTCCGCCCCATAGTACGCTCCCGCCAGCTGCCCGTAGATCGCGCCCGTGGTATCGGCGTCGTAACCCAGGTTGACTGCGAGCAGGGCGCCCTCCTTAAAATTCGTAGAGCGGCTGAAAGCCCACAGCGCAGCCTCCAGTGCCTTCACCACATAGCCGCTGCCGACGATCGAAGGCGGCTCCCTGTCCTTGAATGATCCGGCTGCGACCTCGTCAATCTCCGCGCACAGCGGCTCGCGCTCCCACAAACCGGGAACCGGGGCATAGCACGGCGCAAGCAACGCCTCCTTCGGCACGCCGATGACCGCGCCGACGATCAGTCCTCCGTAGTAGCGGCACGCGTCCAGACAGGTCACAGCCCCGTGCGTCGGACGCGAACTTTCCGCGCTCATCCGCACGGCCAGTTCCGGATCGGCGGCAAAGAACAACGGCGCAGGCGCCAAGCGCATCAGGCTGCCGTTCCCCGCCGCCCGGACACTGGTCGAACCCGCAAACGGCTCCTCGGTGCGGATGTAGTTTTGAAGCGCCTGAGCGGTCGTGCCGCCGATATCGAAGCAGAAACCGGTGCTGCTGAGATGTCCCTCACGCCACCAGCGGATATAGCGCTCCATCTGATCGGCCGCATCGAACGCCCGGCACTCGATCAGGCTTTCAGCCAGACACAGCGCCATTGACGTATCGTCCGTCCACGCGCCGCGCTTCAGCTTGAAAGGCCCGCCGCCGACGATATCGCTCAGCGGCTCGAATGTTCCCGGCGCCTTGAACTCGATGGCCGTGCCCAGCGCATCGCCCGCCGCCAGCCCCAGCAGGGCGCCCTCATACCGCGTTTTCACGTTCACCGTCACGCTCGCCTTCTTAAGATCCTTGGCCGACTGTGACCTCACGTCGTTGTCATCCATAAATGAAACTTCCTCACTCAAGTTTGAATCTGGCTGCTTCCCGAATTCAGACTTTCTTGGACGTTGCACCTATTCCACACTTCATGAAGTGTGAAAGTACCCACTGGGCCTTTTGCCCTATTCCACACTTCATGAAGTGTGAAAGTACTCACTCCCCCGTTGTATTCATTCCACACTTCATGAAGTGTGGCCCCCCCTCTTAAAACATGACGCCATCGTGACAGGAGTTCGCCCGCGCTGTTTCAGCCTTTCCTCCTACGACTCGGGTCTAGGGGCTGTTCAAGTGCGGCTTTCAGCTCCTTGGCCGCCTCTACGGACAGCGCCTTGCTCGGTTTCTTCATCAACTCCTGTTCGTCCGGGTGGATGAGGTGCAGCAGTGTTCTGGCTACAGGATTGGGGTGCGAATCCAACCGCCACTCCTCATCCGCATAGCTGACGAGAGCGCGTGCGGTCAACTTGCTCAGATGGCGAGACAAGGCGGGAACGCTGATCTGAGTGGCCGTGGCAAGTTCTTCAAAGGAAACGGAGCGGTTCTTTTGGAGCTGCGCCAGAATCACCAGCCGCCGGGGATGCGTGAAGCCAGTCAGCGTTCGTTTGATATCGGCCTCGGAGTATTTTCCGCCGATCAACGCCCGCCGTAAAGCATTCAGAAGAATCCGCGAACCGGGAACCAGCGGATCGGCAAACGGCGCGTAACGCACCCAGCGGCTGTGTCGTTGGGCTTGAATCAGCCCGCGCGCTTGTAGCGCCCGTAGAAACATGCTGGCTTGATTGACCGGAATACGCAAACTGCCGGCCACCTCACTGACCGTGCTTGAGGGGTTCTCGAAGACGACCTTCAAGCACGCCAAGCGGTTGACATGCGCTAGTACTCTGCACGTCCGCCAAAGTGTCGGATGTAACGCACCCATTTCACAGTTCATGATGTGTGAAAGCGTAGCAAAGGCGTTCGTGTTCGTAAAGCGTTGTCCGCGCCACTTTCACACTTCATGAAGTGTGAAAGCGGTGCAAAGGCGTTTGTGGTCGCAACGCTTTGTTCGAGCTGTTTGAAAACCCTACTGCACGATGATCATCTCGGCGTTACCCGGCAGGGACTCCGCCACACGCAGAACGCCGCCCGTTGCCTTATCGAGCGTCACCTTCCACGTCCGCTCCCCGCGACGATACACCCATACCTCGTTTCGCTCGCTCGACAGTTTCTGGGCGGGCTGCCCAACCGCAGCCGCCACCACGGCCTGCTTCATCCCGACGCGCAATCCCTCGAACGCCTCCGCACCCCGTAGCACAGACGTCGCGGCCGTGGTTTCTGGCTTGACGTCCGGTTCGGCCCCCAAAGCCCCACCAAACGTCACGCGCCCGATCTCCACGATGTCGTGCGGCTTGTCCAGCCGCAGCGTCAGGGTTTGCCGCTTTTCCGTCACACGCCCCCAGTCCGTGAAGACCGTCGCCGTCAGCGTGGCCGGACCGATCACCGTCTGCTGCCGCGAACCGTAGTATTTGGCCTTGATCGCATACGCGCCCTTGAACGCCTTGCGCACCAGATACTCCTCTGGGCCGTAGCCGTCGGTGATGTCGCGCGAGACCAGCCCGCCGATGCCGGTGCGGTTGTGGCTGAAGAAGGCCTCCTCGCCGGTCGGCTCCAGCACATGCAGGTCCACATCCGTCGCATCCGCGTCCCACGCCATCACAATGCGCACGTCGACATCGAGGTTCTTCATCAGACGCTCGTCGAGCGGCGGGATCTCCGGCCGCTTCACGCCTGCCCACTCCGCGCGGTCAATCCACGCGGCCAGCGCGTTCCGCTCTTCCAGCGCGAAAACTTCGATCTCCGCCGTGCGGTTCCACGTGCCGAAGACCACCTTGTCAAAGAGGCCCAGCGCCTCCTCAAGATCCTTGGCCGAACGCGACGCCTTGCCGCGCTCCGCCAGCACCAGCGCCAGATCGCGCCAGCTCTGCGGGTCTTCGGAACGCAGGCGTGCCACGCGCCGCAAGATCACTACCGCGCGATCCAGATCGCCCGCCTGCTGCAGCCGCCACGCCAGCACGCGCAGCAGCGCCGCGTCCTCGATCCGCAGTTCGGCCAAGTTCGTCAGCACGCGTATGCCCAAGGCCGCCTCGCCTTCGCGCAGCAGAAACTCCGCACAGTCCAGATAGAACGCCGGACTCGCCGCAAACGTCACGCGCTGTTCGGCGTAGACCTTCTCGCGCTCGCCCTTGCCCGCAGCTCTAAGCCGCTTCAGATAGGGCGTGTCGGGATTCCACGCCGTCACTTGGATCGACGCCTCCTCCGACCTGCCACGCGGGTCGTCGATTGACTTGGGGCGCAAGGCGCTGGCAGGCGCTGGCGCGAGCCCTTGCTCCCTGTCCGAAGTCGCCATAGCTGAATAGGATCGCTCCTCCCTAGCAGGCTCAGCCGGTGCGGCTGAAGCCGGTGCGACCGCTTCCGACAGATAATTGAGTACGCCGCGCCGCTTGGCCGCAACCTCGCCTTTCCACCGGTAATCCTTCGGAACGTCAACCTTCCGCTCCCACCATGTCACGCGCGCCTGCCACAGCGCGACGACCGTATCCAGCTTGGATCGTTTGGCAATCGTCTGCTCCTTGCTGACTCTTGCCCGCGCGTCGTTCCACTGCCGCCGCATCTCGGCCAGCATCGCGGGCGGCTCGACCTCATGCCGCAGATACTGGTCGAGCGACTCGAGCACCAGCAGTGAGGTCGCGGGGCTGACCAGCCCGAACCGTTGCCCCAGCTCGAGCAGATCGTCCTCGTTCTTATCCGCCTGCGCGGAGAGCCGCAGCACGCGTCCCGCCGCCCACGCCGTGGCCAGCAGCCGACCTTCGGGCGCGTCCGCTTTACGCAGCGTGACCGGCTCGGAGAGACTGCCGTCAGAGTAGGTCACTCGCACCTCGGCCGCATCCGCCGTCAGCCGCCCGGTCAGGCACACGCGGCCCGATGCCACCGCGCCGACGCCCTGCACCGCCGCGAGCCCGGTGCCCTGCAAGCCCGTCACCCGGCGCGGCGGAGCCAGCGCCAGCGCCAGTGCCTCGCCCGGCTCCAGGCGCTGCAGGTCAATGAGGCAGCCGCCCGCGTCGCCACACGCCTGCCGCAGCCACTCGCGGTCTGCCACGGTCTGCGACACGACGGCGGTCACCTGCCTGCCCGCAAACGCGGCCGGCTCGCCGGCCAGCGTCTCCACGCCGTCCGTGAACAGCAGCCATTGCGCGTCCTGCGCCAGCGCAGGGGCGAGTGCGGCGAAGTCGGTGCCGCCGTCGTAGACCACCGCCTCCAGCGCGGCCCGCAACGCCGCAAACGACGCAAAGGTGCTCTGCGGTTCGGGCCGGTCGCGGAACACCACCAGCGCCAGTTCTGCCGCGCCGCTCTTCAGGCAGAGCGCCTCAAGAAAGGCCAACTCCTTGGCGAGCGTCACTCCGCTGCGGCTGCCCGACGCGTCCCAAGCGATGGCCACCCGCGCCGACCGCTTCGCCGCAGGCGCTGCGGTCGCTTGACGGACATCGTTGACCGTAAAATAGACGTCGCCCGAGGCCGGGTCGCGCTCGACGGCTGCCAGCGTCGGCGGGAGTTTGGGCAGCGCCACGAGAATATCGTCGCCCGGGCGGGTGTCGCGCAGCGTGGTCTCGGCAAGCCACGCCTCCTGCATCCGCTCGAAGCGCAGATTCCCAAAGCCGCCGATTTCCGGCTTCACCGTCCCGCGCACCACTTCCACGCGCAGGCTGAGAGTGCCGATGGTCTCGCGCGGCAGCGGCAAGTGCAGCGCCGCGTCGCCTTTCGCGTCCGAGGCCAGCTCCGTCACGTAGCGCAGCCGCACCGTGCGCGCGGCCTTGGGCGGCAGCGGATAGATGCGCGTACGGTAGACGTTGCCCTTCACGTGCTCGATCAGTCCGGGATCGACGCGGCGGCGCGTCTCGGTCTCGAACGCCACGCGCGCCTTCTCTTT
>CAYMLQ010000268.1:0-8405 GCA_964390795.1 uncultured Lentisphaeraceae bacterium | reverse complement strand
ACTTCGACCTGCGCCGTATGCACGACCTCTGCTGCAACTTCGGCATGGGCAACCCCGAGATGTTCTATCCCGGCAAGAGTGCGCCCGCCGACGCCGACGTCGCGCGCGACCGTTTCCTCGCCGCCACCGTGGCTTTCGGTCATCCCGGCTTTCTGCTCTACGGCCGCGAGGGCGAGCTGCGCAGCTACTACATGCTCCAGTCGCTCGCCAGCCTCTACACGCAGTCCTCCGCCGACACCATCTCGTACGTGGCAGACGGCGGCGTTGCGTACGAGACCTCGGCCGCCCTCGCCAACGGCGTCTACACGCGTTCGCAGGTGGTCACCCGTTACGCCAACGGCTGCGTCACGGCCGCCAATGGCAGCATGACCGAACGCCTGAAGACCCGCGTGGAAGGTGTGTCCCTCGACCTGCCGCCGAACGGCTACTGGGGCCACAGCTCCAGCGGCACGGTCTACGTCTTCAGCGGCGACCTCAACGGCTGCCGCGCCGACCTCTCGGTCTCGCCCGAGTACACGTACATCGACGGGCGCGGCCGCTTCGCCCGTTTCCCCGAAGGGGCGAGCGCCGGTGTCGCCATCTGCCGCGCGCTCACGAACAACGCCGCGGAAATCCTGCTCCACAAGACCGCCGAAGCGGGCTTCCCTTTCGCGATCACCGAGGCCATCGCCATCGCGCAGGACCTTCAGGTCATCGGCCCCGCCGAGGTGCGCGTCGCGCGCGGCCTCAGCTACGTGCAGCCCGTCAAAAACGCTTTTTCCTACTACGTCCGCAAAGGCACGCGACCGCCCGTCTCGCCGCTCGCCTGCGACGCCACCGAAGCCGCGCCCGGCGAGCGCCTCACCGTGCGGGGCGCTGCGGCGCATGAAGTCACGATTCCGGCTAACGCCAAGCCCGGGGCTCGCGTGTGGCAGACGTTCGAGGGCGCGTGGATCGACTTTACGGTGACCGAAGCCGCGACCCTCTCCGCCACCGTTGAAAACGGCACGCTGGTGGTGCGCCCGGTCTCGCGCTTCTCCATGCCGCGCCCCGCGCGGCTGTGCTGGGAGAAGGTCGAGCATCCCTTCACGCTCGAGCCGGGCACCAACGCGCCGCAGCGCCTGACGCTGCCGCCCGGCGCGAGCCAGGCGGACGCGCTCGCCTTCGAGCTGCGTTTCAACGCCGCCAGCGGCCTCGCGCCAGTGACCCGCACACTGACGCGCCGCCCCGTCGCGCGGTCGCTCGCCCTGCCGCCCAGCCGCATCGCGGGCATGTGCCTGCGCAACGCGGCGGCGACGCCGCTCGACACGTCCACCGGCGCTCAGCTCCACAACGCGGCATCCACCTGCGGCGGCAGCACCAAGCCGCGCGGGCTCTTCATGCACCCGCCCTATGTGAAGGGCACGGGCTATACCTTCGCCCGTTACGCACTCGCGCTGCCGCAGCAGCCTCTGGCCTTCCGCTGCGCGGTGGGCAAGCAGGACGGCAGCGACGCCGGTGACGGCATCCTCTTCCGCGCGGTCGTCGAGGACGCGTCTGGGAAGCGCACCGAGATCGCAAGACGGACGGTCACAAGTCACGCCTGGTTCGCGCTTGAAGGCCTGCTCACGCCCTGGGCCGGGCAGCGCATCAGCCTGCTGCTCATGACCGACGTGGGCGAGAAGGACAACAGCAGCGGCGACTGGGGCGCGTGGGCCGACCTGCGCCTCGAACCGCCAGTACCCGCCTTCGAGTGGGTGCTGGAGGGATCAGAATTTAGGAGTTAGCATTTAGGAGTTAGGAGTTGGGTAGCCGTTGTCAGCTCCAACATCGAGAAGCCCTTCAGCTACCGTCTTCTTCCCTTGTCCCCCCTGGGAGCGGGGACACTCTTGTCCCCGTCTTTGTTTTCCTGTGAGGGCTTCTTGCTCCTCTACTAAGGGCATCATAATTTTTTCCTACTCCGGCGGCGCTCGCACCTTCGGACGCCTGCGGGGAGGCTGCCGAGCTTCGCGCGTCCGTTCCATGCGCGTGTCGTGTCGCACCGGGTAGGGCGGGTTGACGCTTCGCTCCCATTCTGCGAATGGGCGATTCCGGATACGGAATATTCCCGAACCCGCCGCCGGTCACCCGCCGTGCCGCGCCTTTGCCCTGCGGACGCCTCGGGGAGGCGTCCCGGCTTCGCGTGAAAGCGCGGGACGTGCACACGCCGATGACAGAGATGCCACCGCCTTGAAGAAGGTGTAGCAGAACACGCCGTCCGCCTCCGCAGTGCGGTAGCCGTGGACATAGGCCTGATTCATAGTCTGTCCCGATCACATGGATCCGTATTACAGCGAGTTCACGTAAGAGACCAGATCATCGACCTCTTTCGGCGTAAGATCCTTGGTGTTGCCGTGCTTGTTGTTCTTGTTGTCGGTGGTGACGACCTCTTTCATGGTCACCGCGCGGCCGTCGTACATATAGGGGGCCGTGCGCCAGCACTCGATCAGGATCGGCGTCGCAAACTCGCGGTCGCGCTCGCTGTCAGAACCGAGTCCGAACGCGTACTTCTTCTTGTCGCCGTAATAGGGCGGCGTGTGGCAGCGGGCGCAGTCGGCCTTGCCCTCGAACAGGGCCTTGCCCCGCAGGGCGGAAACGGTCAGCTTCCCCTCCGGCGTGAGATACGGACTCGGCACAGGCTCCAGCGATTTCAGGTACGCGTTCACCGCCTCCACGCGGTCCTCGGTCACCTCGTGAAACTGAATCATGGTGAAGCCCTTGACCACGGCGATCTCAGCCGATGCCCGGATGCCCGTGATCATCACCGGCGAGGTCTTGTGCGTGTAGAGCATGCTGCGCGACTGCTTGGGATTGCCGATACCGTCGTTCATCAGATCCCAGTTCGTCCCGTCCGAGCGGGTGTCGGGGTGGCAACTGGCGCAGCTCTGCCACTGCTGGTAGCAGTACGACGCGTCGTTGAAGGCCATCTCGCCCGCGCGAACCGGATCGGCCGCCTTCGGCGTGCCGAGCGGCAGCGCAACCGCGCCGCCGGGCCCGTCGTCCCACAGCTCGACCAGGCTGAGGCTGTCCGCGAAGCGCAGCGCGCTGTAGACCTTGCCGCCGCTCACCGCAATCGCCCGCGCCCCCTGCCCCTCCAGCGGCACGCGCGTCTTGGCGCCGTACAGAAAGGCCAGGTCGTTCACGACCTCGAGCGGGCTCTTGACTGCGGCCAGACGCTTCATCATCTCTTTCAGGTTGATCACGATCAGTTCATGCGTGCCGGAGGCGTTCACACACAGCCAGTCGTCAGCCCCGGCGACCGCGATGCCCCACGGGTTGGCAGCCCCTTTCATCGTGTCGTCCAAGAGCACGGTGTTCACGTAGGCGCGGCCGGCCACATCGAAGACCGAGACGGCGCTGGTGTTGATCCAGCCCCGGTCGAGGTGCGTAGTCGGCACCGTGAAGCGGCCGATGGTGTGCGCGACAAAGAAATATTTTCCGTCGGCGCTCATCACCGAGTCGCGCACCGCAAAAGAGCCCGCCGGCAGGTCGAGGGTGGCCAACTTCTCAAGCGTCCCGCTGCGGTAGACGCCGAGCGAAGTGAACACGTGCTTGAGGTTCGCAGCCATCAGGGGCAGGTGGTTGACCACCCACAGCGTGCTGCCGTCTTTCGAGAGGCGCATCGTCACCGGCTCGCGGATCGCCTTGGCAGAACCTTTGATTTTTCCGGTCGTCAGGTCCACGGCATGCACATCCGCCTGATCGGCGCGGGAGAAGCGGTTGCAGTAGAAGAGCGTCTGGCCGTCCGCGCTGATGACAGGTGCCATTGGCGTGTGCCCGGCGGGCAGGCTGCGCACGATCTTGCCGCTCTTCACGTCGATCTCGTGCAGCGACCCGTTGAAACTCCCTGCCGTCACAAAGAGCCGGCTCTGGTCGGGCGCCAAGGCCAGCTCGCCGAGCTTCGGAACCGGAATGCGGGCCGTGACCTTCTCCGCCTCCGTGTCGAACACGCGTATGGCCTCGTCGGTCTCGCAGGCGACGTAGAGCGTCTTGCCTCCGCCGCCCACAACGAGCGCCGAGGGCGACAGATAGCGCTCCGCAGCGGCCTCCGCGCGGGCGCTGAGCGTCGCAGCGAGAAGGAGAACCGTCAAGAGCACGCGACGGAAACTATGGAACCTTCTGTTCATCCGTTCACGATCCAGACTAAATAAAAAAACCTGAGAGAACGCTCAACGCTCAACTCTCAACTCTTAACGCTCAACTCTCAAGTGAAGAAACGCCGACCGACTTAAGCGTTAAGAGTTGAGCGTTGAACGTTGAGCGTTCGCATGTTTCGTTTTCTCTGGAAGGCTACTCCTCGACGACGACGCGGAAGCCGACGTTGAAGACGCCCTGCCACGGCACATAACCCAGGCGGTAGCTGGCGGTGGCGCGATAGGGCCGGTCAAAGAAGGAGCCGCCGCGGACGGCCTTCTTCTCGCTCGGGCTCAAGGAGTCGCTCTTGCCCGCCACGTATGGATAGCGCGCGTAGTCGCTGCGCGTCCACTCGGCGACATTGCCGTGCATATCGTAGAGCCCCCAGACGTTGGGCTGATACTGCTTGGTGCCCGTCACCAGGAACTGCTTGTCGTCGAACTCCGCGACGCGCGGCACGAAGTCGAAGACCCGGTTTCCGACCAAGCCCTTGTTAAAGACCGGGTTGACGCCGCTCACCGCGAACTTCTCGATCGACTTGTCGGCCAAGTTGGCGTACGGGCTGAAGTCCGACTCTTTGGCGCCGAAGGACATCGCCGTGCCGCTACCTGCGCGGCAGGCCCACTCCCACTGGGCCTCGGAGGGCAGCCGCACCTTCAGCCCGGCCTTCTTGCCGAGCCACGCGCAGAACGCGTCGGCGTCGGTCCAGCTCATGCGGACCGCCGGCTGCTCAACGTAGTTCGCGTAGTAGCCTAGGCGCACGTGATCCTTCCACTGCTGGTCGAAGACGCTGGCGTTGTGATCGGGTTTGAAGGCGAAGAAGGCCGCGTTGTTGATCTCGCTCTCGGAGATCCAGAACGGCTTCTCGATCTTCACGCGGTGGCGGGGCTGTTCCAGCGCGGTTTCGTCATCGCTGCCCATCACGAACTCGCCTGCGGGAACGCGCACCAGCGTGACGCTCACCCCGTTCCCGAGATCGACCACGCGCCGCTGTTCGCCGCCCGCCTGCTTCTGCGCTTGCCGGGCCGCCTCGACCGCGAACGGCCAGTTCGCCGCGGTGACCGAGACCGGAGCCTGCCGCTCCTCGCTCTTCTCCTTGGTGGCCGTGACCGGATAGGGCGCGGCCGGAGTGTTCTCCCAGTTCGACTCGACGCCGGCGTACTTGGCGCGCAGGTTCGCCGCGTGCGCCGCGATGTTGGTAGTCCACGCCTGCTTCTTGTCGTCGATGGAGTAGACCGTGGTCCAGCTTCCGTAATAGGGCACGTTCAGATCGACCCAGGTGTAGAGCCGGCGCCACGAGTCGTCGTCGAGTTTGACGCCGTGATGCCCCTTCTCCAGCAGTTGGACGCCCTCGGAGGTGGACGCGTGATACTCGTAGGGATTGCCCATGATGCCGTTGCTCTCCGGGCCGGGCCGACGGAAATACTTGTGGAACGCGTGGTAGGAGTTGCTGTAATGCTCCTCAACCTTCTTCGTTTCGAGCAGCTCCTTGTTCTTGAAGTCCGGCTTCTTGGGATCGCTCCCGTCATGGCAGCGCACGCAATAGGCGTCCAGAACCGGCTGGATCTCCATGTCGAAAGCGAACCCCTCGACGCGCGCACGGAAGGGCTTAATAGCCTGCGGCGGCTTGCCGGAGGCTGCTGTCTTGCTGGTCACGGGCGGCTCCGTCGGAGGCTCGTGGCAGCCGATGCAGGAGAGTTCCTCGCCGGGCATCGCCACCATCCAACTGCGGAAGAGCTGCAGCGCGCGGCCCTCTTTATCCAGAGGCTGGATGGAGAGCGTCGTGTTGGCCGGGATACGGAACATGGCGGAGCCGTCCTTCTCGACCTTCACCGTGCCCAGCAGCCGCTTGACATCCCAGCCGCTTTCGATGCCGATGTGGTGATGATTGCCGGTGTTGTAGTATCCGTAAGCATAGGTGAACACGCGCAAGGAATCGACCGTCCCCACCGGCACGCCCTTGAGGCCGGGGCCGCGGTAGACGTTCTGGATGTAGCAGACCGCGTTCTTGTCCTGCAGGTTGACGCGCTCCGGAATCGCGGGCGGCCGCTCGCGCTTTCTGAGGGGATAGGGTTCGACCATGTACCGGTACTCGCCCATGTCGGCGGGCTGGACAGCGACGAAGTTGTCAAAGGTGTCGACCAGATAGAGCCGCCAAGGGCTCTGGGGAGTCGCCTGGGCGACCGTGAAATAGTACTGGGCGCTGATCGGATAGGGCTGGAGGCACTGCGGATAGACGCCGTTCACCAGCGAATCCAAGTCCAACGCCATTTCCGGATAGCTGTCGCGCAGCCGGGGATAGCACTTGTTGAAGAAATCGTTGTTCAGCTCGTGATAATCTTTGCCTGCCTGAGACGCCTCGGGCATGTTCTCCAGGATCAACTTGGTCACGATGGTCTGCAAGTCAGGGAACTGCGTCAGCAGCTCTTTTTTCACGGTCGGATAGAGCTGATCGACCGTGACGTGCGTCACCTTCTTGCCGTAGCCGGGAATATGCTGCACCACGCCATCCGCGTGAGCGAACCCCTTGTTGGTATCGAAAACCGTCAGCTTGCCGGAGCCGGCGACGCCGTGGTGACCGGAGACGACCGCCACGTATTTGCCCGGCTCGCCGGGAAGGGGCCGCGCGTTGAACATGCAGTTCGGCCAGAGGCTCTGGGAACCATAGACCGACCGCTGATTGGAGCCATCCGGATTCATGGTCATCATGATGCGCGAATAGTAGTGCATGATGTCGGTGTACTCCCACCGCAGATACATGACCTTGCCGTCGGCCAGGACGGTCGGGTACCAGTCCGCGTCCTGCTCGAAGGTCAACTGCCGGGTGCTCTCGCCGTTCGGCCCCATCACGTAGAGGTTGGGGACCGTGCGCGAGCCGCTGATGCACGGCACGCCGATCATCGGGGCGGTCGAGCTGAAGATGATCTTGTCGGTGGGAAGGTAGACGCCCCCGTAGTTGTGGACGTACTCACCGACGATCGTCGAGACCGTGCGCGGGTTGGAGCCGTCCATACCGACTTCCATCACCTGAAACACCTTGTTCGAATCGGTGGAGGTGAAGAGCAGTTTCCGCCCGTCATAGTGAACATCCAACTCGCCCACATACGAGCCGTCCGCAGGCGTGTAAACGTCCGTGATTTTGCCGGTCCGGAGGTTGAAGCGCGCGATCTTGTTCTTGTACCCCTTGGGCGAAAGAACATGCGTGCCCAGCCAGTTGGCCTTCGTGGCGACCCGGTCCGAGAGCACCACCAGCGTCTCCTCGAAATCGACGTACGGGTTATCCGTGACCAGGGCCTTGAACTTGAGCGCGTTGTATTCGTCCAGCGCCTGCAGGGCCTGCGCGTCGCCCTTGTCGAGTTTCTCAAGGATGGCTGGCATGGTCTCCACAAACAGCTCGGCCTGCTTCAGGTAGTCGCGACCATTCTTGTAGTCGCGCGGCTTGCTTTTGAGAATGAATTTGATCGAGCGGACCAACGCGTCAGGCGGGGAGAGTTGAACCAGCGCCTTCGGCGACTCCGGCTGCGGCTTAGCCTGCTCCTTCGGCTGCCCGGCTGACACCTTCGACTTCTTGCCGGTCGCCGCGCCCACAGCGGCCAGATCCTGCTTCTTGCTACTGGGAATACAGGCCGTCGCCAAATCCGCAACTTGGCCGGCCGGCGACTTGACTTCAGCTTTCAGCGCATGTCCGCCGTTGTTGTTGAAGTAGAGGAGGTTGACCTGATGCGGGCCGGCCGTCAGCGCGGCCTCATCCGCCATCGTCACAGGCCCGTGCAGCCCGTCGTTCATGACCACCGCGCGGCCGTCGATAAAGAGCGCGCTCCCGTCATCCGAAGTCAGAAAAAACTCGTGTTTCCCGGCGGTCTTGACGTTCATCACGCCGGAGAACTGGACATTCCACTGGCTGCCGAACTTCTTGTCCGCCATCGAGTCGATTTTGGTGACGGCTCCGGTGCCGACCTCTTTTCCCTCGCCGATGGCAGCGACGGTCTTCAGCTTGCCTTCATGCGCAAAGTACGTCATCTCGGCGCACACGCTGCAAACCGACAGACCCGAACAGACGAGAAACGCAAACACCCCGTTACCAGACATAAGGCCTCCGTTAAAACACGCTCAATATAGTCAAGTTGTGAATTGGGTAGTTTACCCTAATGGGGAGACCGCAATCAAGTGTGGAGCGATGAAAAAAAGCCGTCAAAAAAAGCCGTCATGGCTCATCGATCAGCACGCGCAGCCGATAGAACTGTTTTGGGGGTGCATCCTGCGTGCCCGCCTCG
>CAYMLQ010000267.1:0-8406 GCA_964390795.1 uncultured Lentisphaeraceae bacterium | reverse complement strand
AACAACAACTATGAAATGGAGCCAACTTAAGAAACAAATCGAGGAGAAGTTCGCCGAGCCAGTTGTCGGCAGGGTTGAGGTCTGGAACACTCGATATCGCAGGGCTCATGACCAGGCAGGTGAGGCTTGGATAACAATCGACATAGAGTGTCGTATTAGCGTAAGTGATTACACATATATTAATGAAGTTTGTTTAGAGCAAGATCGGATTGAAGGTGCTGAGCGAACGGGTGTTTTTGATGTAGCGACCTACTGCGAACAGAGACGTGCGGCAGAAACTACCGTGAAGGGGCGTGGGATTGTGACCCCGTGGGATTTCAACGCATCGCTCTTTGCCTATCTGAATTTGTCCATTGAAGAAGCGATTCATTCAGAAAACCCAATTATCCGAGCATTTGCAACGCTGGATAGGCGCTTCGGGAAACGCCGACTCATTGAATTTGATGATACACACGAGCTTCCTATCGTTCAGACACTGTATCAATTCCGGTGTCAGGCAGAAGGAGTTATCAACAAACAAGGGAAAGCCAAAGAAGCAGAAAACCAGTCCTCTTAGGCAACGGCTGCGCCGCGCCGTTGAGCTTCACGTTACTCAGCCCACGTGCCGCCCGCGTACTCTTCTCTCTCTCTCCTCTGTCGAGTCACCGCTCATTGCTCTGCGAGCGCGCGGCGGGCGAGTGCGGCCGCGGCTTTCGCGTCACCGCTGAACGGGCGCAGCACGAAGGTGTACGTGTACGGCTTCTTGGCCGGCAGCAGGAATTCGGCGTGCTGCATCGCGCCCCAACTGTTGTCGCCGCCCACGCCCATCTGCACTAGGTCGAGGTTCAGCGTCACGTCGTCGCGCGGAGGCATCTCCCACGGGTGCATGCAGCTCATCAGGTCGTCGGTCGTATGATGCAGCGCGTTGACGCTCAAGAGTGGCTGGCCCACGGCCAGCAGGCCCGCGCCTGCGCTGTCGCAGAGCGTGGCCCAGCGCACGCCAACCTTGTTGCCCATCTCGGTCGGCTCGGTGTACGCGAACGCCTGCTCCGCCACCGTGCCCTGATATACGTCTACGCGGGCGTCGCAGCGGTCGGAGTAGGTCTCCTGCGGGCCAGGGCCGTACCAGCGCAGGTTCTCGAAGCCGGAAGTCACGGTCATCTGCAGGCCGAAGCGCGTCAGGTTGGGCGCCTTGGTGTTTGCCTCGGGCGCGTACTCGGCCTCGACCCGCACGTCGCCCGTGCCCAGCACGCGGTGCGTCAGCGTGTACTGCCCGCCGACGCCGGGCAGGGGGCCGCGGGCGACCACCCTGACCTCGCGCGGGCTGGGCTGGGTGACGGTGACGCTCGCCGGCTTCCAGTCGCGACCGACGTGGCGCCAGGCGCCGAACTTCTTCTCCATGCCGTAGCCGCGGTCGTTGTCGGTCGGCGCGCGCCAGAAGGACGGGCGCAGCGGCTCCTTGACCAGCTCCTTGCCGTTGGCGGAGGCCAGCGAGGTCAGCAGGCCGCTGGCCTTGTCGAAAGCGACGACCAGGCCTGCCCCTTCGACTCGCACGGTGCCGTTGGCCTCCAGCATTGTCAGGGCCGCGCCCGCGCTATCCGCGTCGACGGAGGCGGCGGGTGCGGCGAAGGGCAGCTTGAACTGCGCCCAAGCCACCTCGTGGCCGGCCGGCGCCCAGAGCTGCTTCTCCTTGAGCGTGAAGGAGAGGTCGAGCCAGTACTCGACGCCCGGTTTGGGCTGAACGTTCGGCAGGGCGATCTTCAGCGTGCCAGCCGCGCCCGGCGCGAGGTCGAGCGGCGCGAGCGCGCCGTCCGCGACACGCTCGCCGTCGGCCTTAAGCGTCCATCTGCCGTTCACGTAATCCTTGGGATTGATGACGTCGAAGCGGTTGACGATCTTGACCTCGCCCTTGGCCAGGTCGCCCGCCTCCATCTGGAGATGCTGGTAGACCTTCTTCACCTCGGCCAGGCCGGGGTGCGGCGTGCGGTCGGACGAGACTAGCCCGTTGCAGCAGAAGTTCTGGTCGCTGGGCACGTTCATGGGTCCGAAGTCGCCGCCGAAGGCCCAGAAGACCTTGTCGCCCGGCTTGGGTTTCACGAAGCGTCGGCCGCGCTCGGCGCCCTGCGGCTGCGCGAAACTCTGGTCGACCCAGTCCCAGATCGAGCCGCCCTGCAGGTGCGGCAGCGTGTAAATCTGGCGCCAGTATGACCACAGGTCGCCGCTGCTGTTACCCATTGCGTGGGCGTACTCGCACATGATGTAGGGACGCGTCTGCGCCTTGGCGGCGTAGGCGGCGAGGTTCTTCGGGTTCGGATACATCGGGCAGACGATGTCGGTCCACGGCGCTTCGTCCGCCTCGCACGCGTGGACGAGACGGCTCGGGTCGCGCCGCTTCATCCAGGCCGAGGTGGCCTCGAGGTTTCTCCCCGGGCCGTTCTCGTTGCCCACGGACCAAATGATGATCGACGGGTGGTTCTTGTCACGCTCGACCATGCGAACGGTGCGGTCCATGTAGGCTGGCTCCCACTCGGCGTCGCGGGTGATGCTCTGGTCGCCGTGGCACTCGATGTTCGCCTCGTCGATGACGTACAGGCCGTACTCGTCGCAGAGGTCATACCACAGCGGCTGGTTGGGGTAGTGGCAGGTGCGGACAAGGTTGATGTTGTTCTGCTTCATGAGCCGGATGTCCTGAAGCATCGAGTCGATCGTGATGGCCTGGCCGAGGTAGGGGTCGTGCTCGTGGCGGTTCACGCCGCGGACGATGATGCGGCGGCCGTTGACAAGAAGATCCCCGTTCTTCAGCTCCACTTTGCGGAAGCCGATGCGCTGAGGCACAGAAACGATGGTTTTACCCTTCTCGTCTTTGAGCGTCAAGAGCAGGCGGTAGAGGTTCGGCGTCTCGTCAGACCACTTGAGCGGGTTGAGTACGGCGATGCTGCAGGCGAAACCTTGCGCCGAGCCCGCCTCGAGGCGCAGCGGCTCCGGCTTGGTCTCAAGCGGAACCTCCTTGCCAGATGCGTCCCAAAGGCTCACGACGGGCGTGACGCTGACCGCGCGGGGCGCCGCGTTCGTGAGCCAGGCCGCCACGGACAGGCGCGCGTTCTTGTACTGCGCGTCGAGGTCGGTTTTGATCTCGATGTCACGCACGTGCTGCAGCGGGGCGGCCCACAGGTAGACGTCGCGGAAGATGCCGCTCAGGCGCCAGAAGTCCTGGCACTCCAGGTACGAGCCGTCGCTCCAGCGGAAGTTCTCCACGGCGATCAGGTTCTTGCCGGGCTTGACGAAACGGGTGACGTTGAACTCCACGGGCGTGCGGCTGTCCTTGCCGAGGCCGACCCGCTCGCCGTTGATCCAGAGATAAAAGAACGAATTCACACCGTCGAAGGTGAGGAAGATCGGGCGTCCGCTCCACTCGGACGGCACCTCGAACGTGTGGCGGTATGCGTTGACGGTGTTGTACGGGTTTTCCTGGGGAATGAAGGGCGGCGTCGGCTTGCTGGCCGGGCGCCAGGCTACGTCCTTGGAGACGTCATAGCCGGCGGGCGGTTCCAGCCAGGGGTATTTCGTGTTGGTGTAGATGGGGACGCCGTGTCCCTCGACCTCCACGTTGGACGGGACGGGGATCGTCGTCCACTCGGCGTCGTTGAAGTCCGTCTTGAAGAAATCGGGTACGCGCTTCGTCGGATTCTGGGAGTAGCAGTACTTCCACGCGCCGTTCAGCGAGCGGTACCACGGCGACTTCACGCGCTCGGCGTTCGCGACGTGGCTCACCGATTTCGCGGTCGCCTCGTCGGGGCAGGCGACCATGGTCGCGTGCATCGGCTCGGTGCCGACGCCGAGTGTTTTGTGATTCTGCCAATCGCAGGACGCCGCGTCCTGCGCCACGCTCAACCCGCAGACGCTGACGATCACCGCAGCACCACACACGGCCCACTTGTCCATCGCAAATCCTCCCAGAAATGATCCACTCTGTGTCAGAGTTCACTTGCTCCAGCACGCAAACAGTATAAAGGGCTTGCTCCTTAAGACAAGCGCCAAAAATCGAATTGACAATTTGTCGGGAAAGGGTCGATCATCTTGCCGACGAAGGAGGTCAAGCATGACTGATTCCGCTCACCCTGCGACGCAGGCCACGCCGAACCGGCTGGCGCGCGAGAAAAGCCCGTATCTTTTGCAGCACGCGCACAACCCTGTGGACTGGTATCCGTGGGGCGAGGAGGCGTTCTCAAAGGCCCGCCGCGAGAACAAGCCGATCTTTCTCTCGGTGGGCTATTCGACGTGCCACTGGTGCCACGTCATGGCGCATGAGTCGTTCGAGGACGCGGATGTTGCGCGGCTGCTGAACCGGGACTTCGTGCCGATCAAGGTGGACCGGGAGGAGCGGCCGGACATAGACCGCCTCTATATGGCCTATGTTCAGGCGGTGACTCAAGGGGCCGGGGGGTGGCCCATGTCGGTGTGGCTCACACCCGCGCTCAAGCCCTTCTATGGCGGCACCTACTTTCCGCCGGAAGACAGTTTCGGGCGGCCAGGGTTCGCACGCGTGTTGGAGTGCCTCTCCGAAGCGTGGCGCACGGCGCAGCCGCAGATCGAGGCGGCCAGTGACACGTCGATCAGGCAGCTTCAGGCGCAGGCGGCAGAAACGGGGTCGGCAGCGGTCGGCGAGTCGGTTTTCGGTCGTGCGGCGGCGGTTTTCGAAGCCTCCTACGACGCCGTGAACGGCGGGTTCGGCGGAGCGCCCAAGTTTCCGCGCCCGTCGGTCTTTGCGTTTCTTCTGCGTCACCACGCCCGCACCGGCGATCCGCGTGCGCTGGAGTCGGTCTGCCACACGCTTCGGGCGATGGCGGAGGGCGGCATTCACGATCACCTCAATGGCGGCTTTCACCGCTACGCCACCGATGAACGCTGGCGGATTCCGCATTTTGAAAAGATGCTGTACGATCAGGCGCAGCTTGTGTTCGCCTATCTGGATGCCTACCAGCTCTCTGGCGACCCGCTCTTTGCCGCCGTAGCACGCGATACGCTCTCCTATGTGCGGCGCGACCTGACCGGCCCAGAGGGTCAGCTCTTCTCAGCCGAGGACGCGGACAGCCCCAAGCCGGGAGAACCCGGCGTGTCGGCAGAAGGCGCGTTCTACACGTGGACCTTACGCGAGGTGTGCGCCGCGCTGGGTGACGAGGAAGGGCGGCGCTTCGGTGCGGCCTTCGGCCTCGACCGCAGCGATGATCTGATCGACGGCCGTCACGTGCTGTCCGCCGTGCGTGCCGACGCCCGTGACTCGCTGGCGCAACACCGCGCCGCCTTGCTGAATGCGCGCGACGACCGCCCGCGGCCGCACCGCGACGACAAGGTTGTGACCGCGTGGAATGGGCTTATGATCTCGGCCTTCGCCCGCGCGTATCAGGTTTTGGGCGATCCGTCCGACCGGGCGTCTGCGGAGCGTGCGGCAGCCTTCGTCCATCGGCATCTCTATGATCGTAAAACGGGGCGGCTCTGCCGCCGCTTCAGGGACGGCGAGGCGGCTGTGGACGGGTATGCGGAGGACTACGCGTTTCTCATTCAAGGGTTGCTCGACCTTTACGAGGCGGACTTCGACCCAGCACGTCTGGAGTGGGCGCTGGAACTTCAGGACAAGCAGGACTCGCTCTTCTTAGACATGGAGGGTGGTGGCTATTTCAGCTCTGCGGCCGATGCGCCCGATGTTCTGGTGCGCATGAAGGAGATGTACGATGGCGCGGAACCGTCGGCCAACTCCGTGTCGGCTCTGAACCTTCTGCGGCTATCGGCGGTCACCGGCACGGAAAGGTTTCGCAAAACGGCCGAAGCGCTTTTTTCACTCTTTGGTCAACGGCTGCGCGACGTGCCGCAAAGCGTGCCGCAGATGCTGGCGGCGCTGACGCTCCGTTATGGCAGGTCCCGTCAGGTTGTCATCGCGGGCGACCGCGACGCGGCCGACACGCGGTCGCTGCTTCAGGCGGCGCAGCACCGGTTTTCGCTCGGCCAGGTTGTGCTTCTCGCTGACGGCGGCGCGGGGCAGAACTTGCTTGCAGTATACCAGCCGACGATCAAGGGCATGCAAAAAGTCGATGGTCATGCGGCAGCCTATGTTTGCGCGGACTTTGCATGCCAGACTCCCATTACGGATGCGGTGGCGCTCGCGAATCGGCTAAATTGCTGAATGAGAATTGCTGACCGAATCCGCTTGCCCAATCCGTAGCAGAGGGTTAACGTAAACCGCACGACGTAATCAGGGAGGGATCTTTATGAAGCTGGATGCCGAATTCTGTGAGTCTCATTGTCCGGTCTGCACCAACGCTCGGAGGGGCAATGCGTTTGCGAAGCTGTTGCAGAAGATCGAAATGGCGCTTACGGGTGGCGGCTGTCCGGCAGGCCGTGAGCGCCAGAAAAAGTATGGCGTGAAACCGAGCGAGAAGCGCGCATGAACATACCTGCCGCAAATAATCTTCATCTCCGAGACGAGGGCTCGGAAATTCGTATTCCGTTCGAACATAATCTCAACGACAAAGGCTGCCTCTTTGCGGGTTCCATCTACTCGGGTGCGATCCTCGCGGCCTATCGCGAGGCGGAGCGGCTCTTCGCCGCGCGGGGACTCGCCGGTGAACTGGTGGCCAAGACGGCGTCGGTCAGCTATCTCAAGCGCATCGAGTCGGACGGCTCGGCAGTCGCTGAAGCGTGCGGCGAGCCGGTGTGCAAGCCCAACGGCAATCATACGCTGACGGTCACCGTTGCAGTGTCGGATGCGGGGCGCGCGCGCTGCGCCGACTTCACGGCCGAGTTTGTCTTACTGAAACGGCGGTAACGAGAATGAATGCCAGACAACACTAGGGAATATCCCCATAGGTTCCGACGGATCCATCGTGTACCATTAGAAAGTGATTATTAGAGCAGTAGTCGGTGCCGTCGTTGGCGGCCTTTTCGGTTACGGAGGAGGATGCGACATGAGAAGAAGAATGGACGGTGTGATGCGGACAGACGTTCTGAGAGCGTCCGTACTAGCCCTGTTTCTTGCCGCTTCAACGGCTCGGTCTGCGGCCATCAAAGACGCGGAGGCTGCTTCGCACGCGGACACCGCGGCGGTGCAGACAGTCGTGAAGACCTACTCGTTCACGGACGTTAAGATCGTGCAACTGAACCTCGCGGTTCTGTCGCACTACTCGTATTTCGTGGTGAGCGGAACGGAGGCGCTGATGGTCGATCCGGACCGCGATATTCAGGTGTATCTCGACTTGGCCAAGAAAGAAGGATGGACGGTCAAAGGCGTGTTCCTGACCCACTCGCATGCGGACTTTGTGGCGGGTCACAGCGAGTTCGCCAAAGCGCTCGGCTGCCCTGTCTATCAGAGCAGGGCGAGCGCAGCGAAATATGCGATCATCGGGCTCTCCGATCGGCAGACAATTCCATGGGGCGATGCGAGACTTCAGTTTCTGGCCACTCCCGGCCACACGCCCGACGGCATGTGCGCCCTCGTTTTCGACAAGAGCGACGCGTCCAAGCCCCGCGCGATCCTGACCGGCGATACGCTTTTCGTGGGCTCGATCGGGCGCCCCGACCTGATGGGCGGAACGCTGGCGGCCTCCGCGCTCGCGGGGATGAGCTACGACACCTGGGTGAACGAGTTCGCCAAGCTCGACGACAGCGTGATCGTGCTTCCCGCCCACGGCGCGGGCTCGCTGTGCGGGGCGCATCTGCGCGACGAGCCTTCGTCGACCATCGGCACGGAACGCGCGACCAACCCTTACCTGCAGCATAAGGCCAGGAACGATTTCATCACGGCCGTTCTGGAGGGCCTACCCGAGGCGCCGCAATACTTCAAGCACAACGCCCAGATGAACCGCGAGGGGCCTCCGCTGGTGATCTGGAATGCGCCGCTGCCGCCGGTTCCCGCCCTTGACAAAACGTTGACCGACATCAACGCCTCATACGTTGTCGACCTGCGCGACGCGAAGACCTTTGCCGCGGGCCACATCCCCAATTCGGTGAACATCGCCCTGCGCGGACGTCTGGAGACCTGGGTCGGGATCATGGTGCCGTGGGGCAGCCGTACGGTGCTGTGCGGCAGCGGCGAGGAGCTGAAAGAGGCGGTCAATCGGCTGCACCGTGTCGGGTACGATGTCGCAGGTACGGTGGACTTCGGCGCATGGGTGGCGGCCAAGCAGCCGGTCTTGTCAAACGAGCCTATTCAGCCGCAATCGCTTTTTCAGCGCCTGAAGGACGGCACCGCGCCCGTGATCGTCGATGTGCGCCTCCCGAGCGAGTGGATGGGCCTGCGCATCGGCAACGTCGTGAACCTGCCCTTGAATCTCCTGGGCGATCTCGCCGCGGCGAAGCTCGACTCGCAGGAGGCGGTCGTGACGGTCTGCAACTCGGCCTACCGCAGCAGCATGGGCATCGGCGTGCTGGAGCGCA
>CAYMLQ010000266.1:0-8409 GCA_964390795.1 uncultured Lentisphaeraceae bacterium | reverse complement strand
TTTCGCTTGCGCCGCAAAACCGTAAAGCATACTATTTACGCCATGGCTGGATTCTGTATGCAAGGAAGTTGGCGTAAATCTGACGGGAGAAGAGTGATGAATGCATGTCGCATAAGTGACCTGTCGCGGGTCGCCGTTGTTTTGATCGGTTTCTTTATTGTAACCAGCGGCGTGGCGCTGGCTGCGGAGCAGACCTGGAGGGGCGGCGGAGCGAACACGATCTGGAGCACGAATGCTCCGAACTGGGAGGGTGAAGCGGTTTGGGTGAATGGGAATAGCGCCCTCTTCGACGCCAATACCAACGCTGTTTTCAACGGGGTGATCGATGTTGCCGCGACGGTCACGGTGGCGAATGTGACGTTCCAGACCAATGGCTACGTGATCGCCGACGTTAACAAGGACGGTTCGTTGTCAGTGGTCGGGTCGCCGAGTCTGTTCACCGTGGTCAACGCAGGTGACACCGGGACGGTGCGCGCTGCGATTGGCGGCAGCGGAGGCCTCACCAAGGCGGGTTTCGGGGTGTTGAGTCTGACCGGGACGAACACCTATAACGGCAGAACCATCGTGAGTAACGGCATCGTACGCCTCGCCCCGGGGGTTCAGCAGGGGCTCGGTGCCACGGGAGCCGGCAACGAAACGGTGGTCGCGGCGGGCGCGACGCTGGATGCGAACTCGGCGTTCTCTGGAAATGTGAACGAGGACTTCATCATTCAGGGCACCGGCGTGGGTGGGATCGGGGCTTTTGTGAATACGGGGCCTACCGACTACTACAATGTCGGTTACCGCAACTTAACGCTGTCCGGGGATGCGACCATCGGGGTTTACCGGCGCTTCGACATGTCGGGGAGTGGAGCATTTACCGGTAACGGATATACGCTCACGAAGATCGGCGGAGCGGAAATGGCGGTCAGCCGGGCAGTCAACGGCAGCCCGATCGTGATCAACGCGGGCAACTATACGATCCAGCACGCGGATGCGCTGGGTGGCGCGACGGCGGGCGATACGACGCTGAACGGCGGCAAGCTGCAGGCGTGGGGCAATTACACTATTGCGGAACGGTTTTACATCAACGGCGGGACGCTCAACTCAAGCTGCACGGGCATCAACACGTTCAGGCTGACCGGCAATATGACGCTCAACAGCAACGTGGTCGTGCAGACAGAGGTGTCGGTCACGAACGCGGTCGAACTGGCCGGTGTGATGGACGGCGCTGGCGGCTTTACCCGCGCCGGGAACGGCGGCTACGTCTACGTCATGGGCGACGCGAACACCTATTCGGGGCCGACGATCGTGAACAGCGGCTCGCGGCTCTGGGTGGGCAAGACCGTGGGCGGCACGGGCCGCTTGGGTTCTGGGGCTGTCACGAACAACGGCACCCTGTATGCCAATTCGGCCGTGTTGGGGTCGGGCGAAGTGGTGAATGCTGTCGGCGGGTCGCTTTACCTAAACCCGACCAACGTGAGCGCAGGGCGCATCGTGAACGCGGGAACGGTGCACGGTACGTCGGTCTTGCAGACGGCCAGCAGTGTGGTCAACAGCGGCACATGGCAGTGTTACTCGGGTTCGTTCGGGAGCAGCGTTGTAACGAATGCGAGCGGGGGGACGTTGAACCTTTACACCAACGTGTTCGCCTATGGCCAGTTCGTCAACAGCGGCACGTTGAATCTCTGGAATCCGATGACCCTTGCCGATGCGATGACGATTAACGGAGGAACGGTTAATTTCAGCGTCATGAGCAATGCGCTGTTCCTGTCCGGTCCACTCACGTTGAACAGCAATTTCACCCTGAATTCGGCGGCAGCATCAGTCATCGAGCTCAGCGGCAAGATCTCCGGCCCGGGAGGAATCACGCGGTCCGGCGACGGGTTCTGTTACATTGTGAACGACGCCAACGACTACACGGGGCCCACGGTCATCAACGGAGGGAAATCTCTGTGGGTGGGCAAGGCCGGTGTAGCGAACGGACGCTTGGGTTCCGGAGCGATCACGAACAATGGGACACTCTACTTTGACAGCGTCGGGACTTATACAGCCGCCTACGGCATCAATGGGACAGGAACGACCGACATCCGTTACGGCGGCGTTGTCACGGTGGATGGCGGCGTATCTTCGAACAACGTATTCCACGTGGCAAACGGCACGCTCACCTTGACGAACGGTGCGCTTTTCGACGTGTACGGCGCGATGACGGTTGCGAACCGCGATGACGTTTTTTATTCGCCCAAGCCGACGAATGTCGTCGCGGTCGTAAACGTGAGTGAAGGGTGCCTGCTGCGCGTTGCAAACGTGACGTTCGGCAACGGTAGCGATCTCACGGGCGGGACGATGACCGGCATTCTGAACCAGGTCGGCGGCATGGTGCGGACCACGGGTGCCGCGGCTGAAGGAAACGGCATACGCCTCGGTCATTACCCGCAGACGCGCAGCTTCTACAACATGATGGGAGGCACGCTGATCGTCGAGAAGAACTACGACCTGGGTTGCGCGACAGACGGGCAGGGCTGGTTCAACATGACCGGCGGCGAAGTGTTTGCGACGCGCGTGATGCTCAACGAGCGGCATGACGCGGGCGGGTTCGGACGTCTGACAGTGGCCGGCGGTGTTCTGAATCTGGGTACCGTTAACGCGGCGGTCGGCGCGGTGACGAATGCCATCACAGCGGATAACACCGCGCCTTATCTGGTCGAATACGGCGGCGCGGGCGGCGTGATCCGTGCGGTCACCAACATCTTCCTGCCGCTGAACGCGACGCTGTCCGGCGCGAACGAGAACGCGATCACGTTCGACAGCGCCAGCCTCACGATCACTCTGTCGGGCAAGCTGACCGGCGCGGGCGGCCTCAACAAGTCCGGTGCCGGCACGCTGGTCTTGTCGGGATCCAACACCTATAGCGGTGCGACACGGGTGCTGGCAGGTGCGCTGGCACCGGCGTCCACGTTCGCCCTGCCGGCGGGCGGCGAGGTGCTGTTCGGCGTTACGGCGGACGACGCGGGCGGCAGGCTGGCCGCGCCGGGCGACCTGTCGCTGGCGGGACTCACGGTGGGGGTTGCGAATCCCGAAGCGCTGGATAAAAGCAAATCCTACACAGTGGCCACCTACGGCGGCGCGCTGACGGGCACGGTCGCGTCGGACACGCTGCCGGAGCCGTGGTATGTGTATTACGACTGGGCGAACAAGCGGGTGTTGCTCAGTGCAGCCACCGGCACGCTGATCCAGATGCGGTAGAGGGGACAGGCGTCGGGGTTCAGAGTTCAGGAAGCGGGTTGTGTCACGGAAAGGGAGGCGAGGATGAAGGCAAGACAGGCTGGCATATGGGTTGCGGTATTTGCGGTTGCGGTTACGGTTCGGGCTGGCGAGCAGGTCTGGAACGACGGAGGCCCGAGCGGTCTCTGGAACCTCAGTGACCTGAACTGGGACGTCGACACGGCGTGGGTGAACGGCAACAGCGCTGTCTTTGCGGGAGGCGGCGAGACGGTCGACGTGTCCGGCGCGGTCAGCGTCGCGAACATCACCTTTCAAACCAACGGCTACGTGGTCGCTGACGCGGACAACAACGGCACGCTGACGGTCGCGGGCCTGCCGAGCGTCTTTTCGGTGGCGAATGCCGCGCAGACGGGTACGGTCAGCGAGGTGCTTGGCGGCAGCGGGGGACTCACCAAGGCTGGCAACGGCGTGCTGAACCTGACGACCAACAATGCCTACTACGGGACGACGACCGTGAGTGCGGGGATTCTGCGCCTGGCGCGCGGCAACCTGATGGCGCTTGGCCAGACAGGCGGCGGCACCAACGACACGGTGGTCGCCGCAGGCGCGACGCTCGACTTCAACGGTTGCTACGTCAACAGCGGCACAGCCGAGAAATTCACCATTTCGGGCTCGGGCGTGGACGGCAAGGGTGCGCTGGTGAATACGCTGGCCGATATGGTGAACAAGAATATTACCGAAATCATCCTGCAGGACAACGCCACGGTCGGCGGGCCCTACCGCATGGACTTCGCGGTTGTGACGGGCAACGGCAAGACCTTTACAAAGACGGGCAACCACCAGCTGTGCGTTAGGAATCTGACCAATGCAACCGTCGTGGTTAATCAGGGACTGTACACGCTGCTCGACGACAACCGTGCGCTCGGCGGAAGCTCGCCGGGCGATACGATCGTCAACGGCGGCACGCTGAACGCCTGGAACACGATGACGATCCCCGAGCGTATCACCTTCAACGGCGGCGCGCTTGCGCAGGGCAACCCCAACATGCAGCTCTTCACCCTGTCGGGGTATTTGACCGTGAATAGCAACGTGAACTTCACCTCCAGTTCGATCACGAACGGTGTGGAGATCTCCGGCTACGTGGACGGTCCCGGCGGGTTCACCCAGACCAGCGCGGGATGGTGTTACTTCACGGGCAACACGAACAGCTACACGGGCCCCACGACGGTTAACGGAGGGTGCCCCCTGTACGTCGGAAAGACGAACCTTTACTCCGGCGTGCTGGGCTCAGGAACAGTGACCAACGGCGGCAACCTGTATGGGTATTCCAGCCGGATTTCTCAGGGGAATATCGTCAACAACGGAAGCTTGTACCTCTGTACCGGCTTGCTCTCGACGGCGGGCAGCGTGGTGAACAACAACAACCTGTATATTGAGCGGGGCGGCTCTTTTGTCGTGTCCAACGCGTTCTTCGGCATGGGCGTCACCTACCTGCGCTTTAACGGCGATATGGCCATCAGCGGCAGCGTGTCATCGAACGGTCAGTTCAGGATTGCGAGGGGCTCGCTGACCCTGACGAACGGCGCGGTCTTCCGTTGCACTGGGGAAATGCAGGTCGCCGATCTGCTCAACGTGAATTTTCTTCCAGCGTACCCGTATCCGACGAACCATGTGGCTGCCCTGATCAACGTGCAGGAGGGATGTGCGCTCTACGCGCAGGCGATCACCTTCGGTAACGCGACGAACCCCGTGAGCGGCGGTGTGACGGGCATTCTGAATCAGGTCGGCGGACTCGTGCAGACGACCGGTACGGCGGCGGAGGAGAACGGCATCCGGCTCGGACACTATTCGCTGGCGTACAGCGTCTACAACATGATGGGCGGAACGCTGATCGTCGGAAAAGATTACGATCTCGGGTGCGCGACGGACGGGACTGGGTGGTTTAAGCAGACGGGCGGCGAGGTGTTCGCGAAGCGCGTGATGCTGAACGAGCGCTGGAGCACAGGCGGCTACGGGAGGCTGACCGTCTCGGGCGGCGTAATGAACCTCGGGTCGCTGACCGGCTCGACCCTGGCGCTCTCCAACGGTATCACGGTGGATCCGACAGGGCCTTACCTGGTCGAGTTCGGCGGGGCGGGCGGCGTGATCCGGGCTGTGACGAACATCTCTTCGGATCTCAAGGCGACCCTTTACGGAACTGGCGCGAGCGCCATCACGTTTGACACGACGAACTGGGCCATTACGCTTTCTGGAAATCTGACGGGCGCGGGCGGGCTGAACAAGACAGGCTCGGGGGTGCTGACGCTCTCCGGCACAAACACCTACAGCGGCGCCACGCGGGTGATGGCCGGCACGTTGACGCCGACCGCAAACTATGCCCTGTCGACGAACAGCGTGCTGGCGTTCGGCGTGTCAGCGGACGGCTCTTGCGGGCGGCTTGAGGTCACGGGCGACCTGTCGCTGGAGGGGCTGTCGGTGGGCGTCGCGAATCCGGAGCAGTTGGACAAGGCCCGCAGCTACACGGTCGCCTCCTGGGGCGGCTCGCTGCTCAGTCCGTTCGGCGCGGACATCCTGCCGGGGCCATGGTATGTGTATTACGATTGGGACAACAAACGCGTGCAAATCAAGGCCGCGACCGGCACGCTGATCCAGATGCAGTAGGGCGTGCGCGGCCTTCAGCGGGTTCACGAGACCGCGCTAGTACACAGTACAACATGAAATTTCGGCCATGATTACAGGATTCACATCATTAATAGCCATTGAATTCAATCTTGTAAATCATGTAATCCTGGCAAAAATACCGAATTTTGTGGTTGTACAGACTACTAATCTTCCGTCTTCGCAACGCTCATCCGCCGCGCGTAGAAGGGGTGCCGTTCGGGGGCACCGCCGGGCTGGATATAGCGCCAACGGCGGTAGTTGAGGCACCAGTAGGACGGGTTCCGGCGGATGACGCGCGCGATGGCGTCGGACAGCTGCTGCGTGCGCACGGCATCGGGGACGGCCGGGTCGGGCATAAAGATGTCGCTGCACTCGATGCGGTAGCGCGCCCTTTTGAGCGGCCGCGCCCAGACGAAGATGATCGGCACCCCGAGTTTTCGCGAAAGCGTGGCGGGGGTCATGGACACGCAGACAGGCACTCCGAAGAACGTACACCACGTGCCGCCCGCAGCGACCGCCATGTGCTGGTCCACCAGCAGGCCGACGCATTTGCCGCTCTTCAGGGTGCGGATAAGCGGGCGGACGGCGCCCTCCATGGGGATGATCTCCTGGCCGATCGCGGCGCGCTGGCGGGTCAGGAGTTCGGTCATTTCCGGGGAGCCGATCTGCTTGGCGACGCACATGATGGGAATGCCGTGCGCCACGCCGCCTTGGGCCACGAGTTCCCAGTTGCCCAGGTGGGCGCTCAGCATCACGGCGGGCTGGAGCCCCTTGATCGTGTCGAGCGCACCGGGGGCGAAGGAGACTTGCGCGAGGATGCGGTCGCGCGTGTCGCGCAGCAGCCAGAAGTAATTCAGGAGCGTGCGCGTCATGGTGCGGTACATGCGGCGGATAATGGGGCGCTCGCGGGCTGGCGTCATGCGCGGGCCGAACATCAAGCGTAGGTTGGCGCGGGCGATCGTCTTGCCGCGGCGGTCAAACAGATACCCCAGCACAGCCAAGAAATCGGCGAGGCGCAGAATGCACGGAAGTGGCAAGCGTGGGAGCAGAGCCTGTGCCAGCCGGATGCCGAACCACTCCAAGGGCCTGCGCAAACTACGGTAGAAGACCTTGGTTCGTTTTGTCATTAAATAAGAGATTATCAGACGGCTTTGAAAGAGGAAAGCAAAACCGTGGAGAGCAAAACCGTGGAGAACTCAAGGCGCTTCTCGGCAAAGAGGTGCAGCAGGCGCTGAACGTTCAGGCGCTGTCGAAGGTGGACGTGGGCGCCTACACCGGCATCGAGATCCAGGAGTGGTCCGCCCGCATCGCCGATGTGGTGATGTGGCTTATGGACCACCAGATGAACGTGCGCCTTTCCGAGGTGTTTGGCCAGTACTTCGTGCGCCTGCCGCTGCGCAAGTCCGAATTTCTCTTCGCGTTGTATGAGCGCTTTACCGCGCCGTTGTTGCCGGTGGCGAAGAAGGCGGGGGAGTCGCGGCGGCGCGCCTGAAGCGGCGGGCGTAGAAGGGATAGCGTGCGGGGTCGTCGCCGGGAAGGATGTAGCGCCAGCGGCGGTAGTTGAGGCACCAGAGCGAGGGGTGGCGCCGGATGACGCGCTCGAAGGCCGTGGCCAGTTGCTGGATGCGCTCGGTGTCGTCGATGGCGGGATCAGGGGGGAAGACCTGGCCGTGCTCGATGCGGTAGCGCCCGTCCTTGAGGGTGCGCGACCAGACGAACACGATCGGAACGCCGCATCTGCGGGCGAGGGCGGCGGGGGCCAGCGAGATGCCTGCGGAGAGGCCGAAGAGGGTGACCCAGGCGCCGCCTTCCCAGTCATGCGTGTGCTGGTCGACGAGCAGCCCGACGCACTTGCCGGCTTTGAGGGCTCGCCACAGCGGGCGGAGCGCGCCCTCGGAGGGGACGATCTCCTGGCCGATGGTGGAGCGCAGCCGGGCCAGGCGGGCCGTCATCTCGGGGGAGCCGATCTCTTTGGCGACCGATATGACGGGGATGCCGTGCGCGACGCAGGCTTGGGAGAGGATCTCCCAGTTGCCGAAATGGGCGCTGACCATCACGGAGGGCGCGTTCGCCCGGATGGTCTCTAGCACGCCGGGGGCGAAGGCGACCTGGTCGGTGATGCGGGCGCGGGTGTCATGCGACATCCATGGGATGTTCACGAGCACGCGGGCCATACTGCGGTAGGCGGCGCGTATGATGGCACGCTCGCGGCAGGGGGTCATGCGCGTGCCAAACATCAGCCGAAGGTTTGCCCGTGCGATCGCCTTGCCGCGATGATCGAACAGATAGGCGGCGTCTGCAACGAAATGCGAGAGCTTTAAAACCCCGGCAAGCTTCAACGGCGGTATGAGGGTCAGGCCGAGCCAGACCAGCAGCCATTCGACCGGCCGGCGGGCGCGGCGATAGACGCTTTTCACCTTTTTGGACATGCGTCAAAAATAACATGTGCGCGGGCGTCGGGAAAGCATAAAAACGTGACCTATCCGCGCTGGGGCGCATCTGCGATCAGGTGCAGCTAGGATGCCCAAAGAGACCCCAGTTCCC
>CAYMLQ010000265.1:0-8416 GCA_964390795.1 uncultured Lentisphaeraceae bacterium | reverse complement strand
GAGAAGATGCAGGCGAAGGTCGAGAAGCTACACCGCGCCTGGACCAAGGACCGCGACTACCTAGCTCCGCCCACCGTCGGCACGCTCGCGGACCTCGACCCGGCCCTGCTCGTCACCCCGCCCAAGGGTTTCGAGACCGGCTATGTGCCCATTGCCACGCGACAGGAACTGGACACCTCACCAATGAGAAACGCCTTCTCGCGGAGCAAGAAGCGACTCACAGAGGGGAAGTCCGTCACGCTTCTCATCATCTCCGATAGCACGGGCTATCGTGAAGAGAGTGGCACGCGGCGCTTCATTCGCTGGCTCGCGACAACGTTTCCCACGCATCGCACCACCGAACTGCTCTGGGCTGAGTGGACAAACAAAGGGGCTACTGGGCAGAGACAATACGGTTCTCCGCTTGTGGTCGCGGAAGGGACGACGGAGGCCACACTCACCGTTCTCAACGCCGTGCTCCCCGGCGCGGTCGCACAGGCCATGATCGACGGAACGAGGTGGGAAGCTATGACGGCTCCCTTAAACGGCAACTCTCCGGATTTAATCCTCTGGAACCATGGCCACAACCATCAGGCAAACCTTCCCCCCTCCAACTTCGCCACCGGACGAGGCTCGTTCTTTGCCCCCATCGGGCGGATCGACCTCGCCTTCCCGGACACTCCGCAAGCCGCTATTATTCAGAACCCGTGGCGCGACAACGATGGCTACCAGCGCGTCCTTGACTGGTGGAAGGCTGTTGCGGAGATCACACCTTCATTGACCATGGTGGATGGCTATTCGCCTTTCATCGACCAGTCCCGCAACCCGCAACTCTATCAAGACAACGTCCATCCCAGCGGCAAGGGATATGACTTGATCTATCGTCAGCTTGTCGCCGCATGGGAGCAGGCCCCAGCGAAAGAAGTGGCCCCTGCCCCAGGCTGGGTTACCGCTCGCGGGACTTCTCTGATCGAGAATGGAGACCTCAGCGACTGGACGGGTGACGTGCCCACCCATTGGCGGATTGTGGGGGGCGCGGCGGTCAAGAAAAATGCTGAACATGCCTTCGCCAAAGCGGCGCATTCACTGGCGCTCACGGGCCGGAAACAAAATGACGGCGTCGATGTTCTTTTGTCGAAGGCGGCATTGGCTCAAAGCCTGGGTAAGACCTTGAGCATCGCCGTGCTGTGTTATATTCCCGTCGCCGCCGAGCAGGATATGCAGGTCAAATTCACCACGAGTGCCAGCGATCAAGTGACCGGGTCCACCCAATACGCTCGCGGCAACTGGAAATGGATCGTCCTCGCTGGCTGCAATGTCCCGAAGGACGCCAAGTATGCCAGCATCGGCATGTACCGGTCCTTTGCCAAAGTGCCGAACGAAGTGCCCTTCTACATTCAGAAGCTAGTCGTCGTCGCCGGCGATACGCCGGCCGGCGCGATGGCAGATCGGCAGTGACACGTATGACTACCTTACGCATCATCTTCTGCGCCACGCTGGTGGCGACCGCGCTCACGCTGTACGCGGCAGGCGCCGGCAAGCCAGAGGCCCCTCGCTACCGCCATTTCAGCAACATCGAGGTGTTCGACTACAAGAAGCCGATCCTCTTCCACGATGACTTCCGCTCGGAGATCTCCGTCGGAAACACCAACTGGTTCGTCCGCCAGAGCTTCGGCAACGCGCAGGAGAAGCCCACGCGCACGAACCTGCGGCTTGACGAACAAGGTCATCTTCGCCACTGAAATCAAGATCGGCGACGCTCGCGCCCGCTACGAGGACGTCGCGCCGAAGGCCGTGGCTCCGTAAAGACGCAGAATGAAAATAAGCATGAGAACCGCTTTGCCAACGTGGATCAGGACCGTGACCGCGCCGGCTGGCTGACGCTCGGAAGGATGATCATCTTGTGAACATTCGAACTCCTTATAGGACGAAATTCTCCGCGTTGCTCTCCCGCAGGCTCGCGGTGATTGGCATCGTGTTTGCCGTTTCCTTCTCACGTGCCGCTGGAACCCTTGCGCCACCAACCGGTGCGTTTATTCCCGGCGAACTGCTGGCAGCGAGCCTGGCGGGACCTCTGCGCGATGTCGAAACGATTGTCTTTGCCGTGCGGGGGATTGGCAACGACGGACATTGGTATGCCAATTTCGGATACCGGGTGGAGAGTACGAACAACATGCAGTACGGGCCTGCCGGCGGGCGCTTGTGCAAGCTGGACCTGCGCAGCGGGCGCACGACGGTCCTGCTGGCTGATCCGGACGGCGGAGTGCGTGATCCGCAGATGCATTACGACGGCGGCAAAATGGTCTTTTCCTACCGGAAGGGCGGCAGCAGGATCTACCATCTTTACGAAATCAATACAGACGGCTCGGGCCTGCGGCAACTGACGGAGGGCGACTATGACGACCTGGAGCCCACCTATGTGCCCGATGGCGGAATCGTCTTCTGTTCGGCGCGGTGTCGGCGCTGGGTGAATTGCTGGTTTACGCAGGTGGCCACGCTGCATCGGTGCGATGGCGACGGGAAGAATGTGATGCCGATCTCCGCCAACATCGAGCAGGACAATACGCCGTGGATGCTCCCTGACGGAAGGGTTCTGTTCATGCGCTGGGAATACGTGGATCGCAGCCGTGTCCAGTATCACCATCTCTGGACGGTCAACCCGGATGGCAGCGACCAGATGGTGTACTTCGGCAACATGCACGCGGGCACGGTTTATCTCGATGCCAAGCCCGTTCCCGGTTCCGACAGCGTGGTCGTCTCCTTCTCTCCAGGCCACGGAAAGAAGGAGCATGCAGGTCAGGTCACGGTTGTCTCGCCCAAGGCTGGTCCCGACAACCTGAGCTGTGCCAGCCCTGTGAACAGGGATAATGACTGGCGCGATCCCTGGGCTTTCACCACAAACTGTTTCATCGCAGCGCGCGACAGGCGTCTCTGGATCATGGATGGCGCGGGGCGGGCTGAGCCTTTCTACGCGCTGTCGGACGAACTCAAGCATCTGGACGTACACGAGCCGCGGCCCGTTCAGGCGCACGCCCGCGAACCGGTCATTGCGTCCAAAACGAGCGCTGGGGAGACGACCGGCCGGCTGGCGCTCATGGATGTGACCCAGGGGCGCAACATGGCGGGGGTCAAGCCAGGCGACATCAAGAAGCTGCTCGTCCTGGAGACGTTGCCCAAGCCGGTCAACTTCAGCGGCACCATGGAGCCGATCAGCCTGGACGGAACGTTCACGCTGCCGCGCCTTCTCGGCACGGTTCCCGTGGAGCCGGACGGCTCGGCGTATTTCGAGGTGCCCGCGGGGCGCCCCCTGTTCTTTGTCGCGCTGGATGGGGCTGATCTGTCGGTCAAACGGATGCAGAGCTTTGTCAGCCTGATGCCGGGCGAGTTCACCAGCTGTTCCGGCTGTCACGAGAGCCGGACGGAAACTGCGAGGTCTAAAGGCGAAGCCCTGGCCCTGAAGCGGGCGCCCAGCCGGATCGAGCCGATCGCCGATGTTCCGGCGGTGTTTGATTTTCCGCGCGATATCCAGCCGATTCTCGATAAGCACTGCATCCGTTGCCACGACCCTGCGCGCCGCTCGGGCAATGTGGTTTTGACGGGGGATCACAGTCCCTGGTTCTCGCTGGGCTATGCCTCGTTGATGCTGCGCAACCAGGTCGCCCACGGCAAGGACGGCAAGGGCAATATCGCTCCGCGCGGCATCGGAAGTTCGGCAAGCCCGCTAATGCAGAAAGTGGGTGGGGGACACCACGAGGTCAAGGTGTCGCCACGCGAGGCGACGTGGATACGGTTGTGGATCGACTCTGGCGCTCCCTATGCGGGAACCTATGCGGCGCTCGGCACCGGGATGGTGAACGTGACGATCCCTCCGGCGGTTCTGGAGGAGCGTTGCGAGGCCTGCCACGCGGTCAAGGATAAGAAGGACAGGCGTGGCCAGTTCAAGACCCATCCCGAGCTGCTGTTCAACCTGTCCCGTCCCGAAGCCTCGCTGGCGCTCCTGGCACCCCTGGCAAAGGAGGCCGGGGGGCTGGAGCTTTGCCGGGCCCTATCCAACAGGCAGAGTTCAGCCGGACTGTCTGCGCGGGTGTTCTGCACCACGAACGACCCCTCTTATCAGAAGATCCTTGTCGAGATCGTCAAAGCCCGTGACCGTTTGGAGCAGGTCAGGCGCTTTGATATGCCGGGGTTCAGGCCCAATGAGCCCTACCTCCGCGAGATGAAGAAGTTTGGGATTCTGCCGGACAGCCTGGGCTCGCAGGAGCCGGTGGACGTCTATGCTACTGACGAGCGCTACTGGCGTTCCTTCTGGCTAACCGAGTCGCCCCAGTCGGGGAGGTAAAGGATCATACAGACGAGTTTTTATGGGGCGGTCTTGCTAAAGAGGACAAAGCGTGAACCATGAGCGCACGCGGAACGTGCCAGCAAGTAGTCGTGGCGCTCGACGTTAGCGACCCTGTGTTCGGCCAGCTCCCAGGCCGGATCGACGCCGAGTGGCTGCTTGCCGCTCGGTCCAGAATGTGCGAAACTCTTAACGGTCTTGATGAGAGTTGGGAGCAGGTGCCGGAGCAGTTAGCCTTCATTTTACCGTTCGCTTTACTATCAAAAAGGAGGGGCTTACGAACCGCTTGAATAACCAGGTGTCAATGGCCGCAGGTGCTTTAGCCTTGCTGCTTTTCTGGCTGACGCTCAGCCCCACCGCCTTCCCCGGCGAATCCGCCACGCTGATGGCCACGCGCCTTGGCATCGAACCGCGTCTAGCCCCCGGCCACACGCTCTGGTTCGCCTGTACCGCGCTCTTGAGTCACCTGCCTATCAGCGCCAGTGTCTATGCGCTCAACCTCTGGAGCGCGTTGTGCGGCGCGCTCGCCGTGAGCCTGCTTTGCCGCTACATGACCGGCTGGGTCGGCGCCTGGATCGTGCTCGACGGCGAGCTGAACACGCGCCAGGCCCGTCTGGCCTCTTTGCTGGCCGGCGGCTCCGCAGCGTTCGCCTTGGCCTCCAGCATTCCCTTCTGGGTGTCCGCCACGCGGCTGCACTTTTTTGCCTTCCACAGTGTGCTGCTGTTGCTGGCGTTCAATCTGGTGCAGGACTATCGCCTCCAAGGCGGCCGCTGGCGGCCCTACGCGCTGGCGCTGCTTTGCGGCGCTGGCTGTTCCGAGACCGCGCTCTTTCTGGTGATGACTCCCTATTTTGCCGCGCTGCTGCTGGCCGCCCTCTACCTGCGCGCCAACCCCTCCTGGTGGCGTGTGATCGCCCTGGCCCTCGCCGGCCTTGCCGGGGCCAGCCTGTATGGCGTGGCGGCCTGGCAATTCATCGCCTCCGGGGGTGTCGAACTGCGCGGCGACGCCAGCCTGTTCTCCGTTGTCATGCAGATGGTCATCGACCAGATGCGCCAGCTTCAAGCGATGGTTCCCCGCACAGGTTGGATCTGGATCGCTCTGGTTTCCTTCTTGCCCTGGCTGGTCGTTCAGTTCGTGGCCCAGCGAGGCTTGAACAAGCGGCGGAGCGTGATCGGCCTTTTCGTTCACGTCGTGTTGGTCGTCGCCGCTTGTTTCGTCCAGACCAACGCGTCCTTCTTGCCGTGGTCGGCCTCGCTCCCGGCAGGCCGGATGCCAGTCCTCGAACAGCTCCTCACCGCCATGGTCATTGGCTATCTGGCAGCCTTCTGGTTCCTTCGTCTCGCGGATCCGACACTACGCGGCAAAAAAGCAGGCAGGGGGCGGCACGGCAAGCGCGGTGTGGTTAGCGGCGATAACTTACTGATACGAGGACTCGCCGGCGTGATGGGCGGAGCCCTTGTCCTGTGTACCGTGATCGGCGCTTTCGGGAACGGCGCGCGCGCCAACGGCCGCCGAGCCGCGTTCGCCGACACCTATATCAAGGAACTCCTCGCTCAGTTGCAGGGCCGCACCTGGCTCGTGACGGACGGACTGCTTGACCCGCAGTTGAAAATCGCAGCGCTCCGCCAGGGCCAGCCGCTCAACCTCATCAATCTTGCCGCGGAACGCCATCCGCTCCAGATCCGCCGGCTCTGTCAGGCGCTTGACTCCGATCCCGTTTTCGCCGGCCGCGTCGCTCCCTACCGGAATGCCGCTAACCTCGGGTGCGCGTCCTTCTTGCAGGAGTGGCTGGCCTCGGATACAGGAGCGGTCAACCGGCTGGCGTTTTATGTGTCGCCCGATCTGCTGATCGAGGCTGGCTTCACGCCGCAGACCGACCGCCTGCTCTTCGTTGCCGAGCGCGACGCCGAACCGCTGAAGGCCCGGCCCCTGCTGGACGAGCACGACGTTTTCTGGTCCCGCATGGAGCTCCTGTTGCAGGGCGCGGCGAAAGGCGATCCGGTCGACGCTCTGCGCGGCACCTTGCGGAGGCATGTTTCGATGGCCGCCAACAATCTCGGCGTCCAGCTCGAGGATTTGGGACGCCCCAGCGAAGCCTATGCCGCCTACCGGCGCGCCCTCGCCTTTGACCCCGAAAACTTCAGCGCCATGCTCAACCGCGTGGTTCTCACACGGCAGGGCATCGCGCCGGAGGAAAAGCCGGCTGCGGAGAGCGCCGCCGCAACGGCGTTCGCGCAACTTAAGGACAGGCCCGACGCCGGACGTCTGGCCCGTTTTTACGGGTACGTGCGCGTGCCGGGCGAGTTTTCAAAGCAAAGTGCGGAGTGGCGGCGGTTCGGGCAGCCTAAGATGGCGACCGCCGCTTTGCGCCGCGCCCTGGACCTGGCACCCGAAGAGCAGAAGCTCCCGTTTCTCAACGATTTGGCGGGACTCAGCCTGTCGGACGGAAAGCTGCCTGAAAGCGAAGCCCTCTTCAAACGCGTGCTCGAGCAGGCGCCGTCGGATATTCCCGCCCTTTTGGGCATGGTCCGCGTGGCGCTCAACAGAGCCGACGCGGCGGCCGCTCGCACGTACCTCGACGAGGCGAAAAGGGCCGGCCTCCCCGACACCACGTATCGCCTGGAAGACGCAACCATCGATCTGGCCGCTGGCGAGGAGGCAGCCGCCCGGCAGAAATTGCAAAGCCTGACGGACGAAGACCCGAAACTGCTGTACGCCTGGGCCCTGCAAGCCAATCTGCTGCTCAAGCAGGGCAAGGCCGCTGAGGTCGAACGGGATATCCTGCCGCGCATGCAGTCCGCAACGGGCAAAGCCCCCCATTACCTGGTCGCACTGACCCAGGGCTTCGTCCTGCAGGCGAAAGGGCCGGCCTCCTACAGCAAAGCGCGCGAGTCCTTTATGCTCGCCTACAAACTCAACCCCGGAAACCGCGCGGTCTTGACCGCCCTTCTGAATTTGGACTTTGCCTTGAAAGATGCGGCGGCGACGGAAAGACATGCGGACGCCCTGCTTCGCATGGATCGCGGCGACGGGCTGGCCAACTACCTGAGGGGCACGCTCCTGCTCAGCCGCGACGACCTGGAAGGCGCCGAGGCGCATCTGCGCCGGAGCGTGGCCGCAAAGCCCTCTTCGCCCGTTTGCAACGACCTGGCAGAGACGCTGCGCAGGCAGGGCAAACTGGACGAGGCCGGGAAAACGGTTCGACAAGCGCTTGCGCTCGACCCGAAGAATGCGAGCGCCCACGACACCCTCGCCTGTATCCTGCTCGACGAGGGCCGCCTGCCGGAAGCCGGGCAGTCCTCTCTCGCCGCCCGCACGCTCGACCCGAAGGCCGTGTCCTTCAAACTCACCGAGGTTCGGATTCTTGCTCGCACCGGCGACCCTGTTGAAGCCCGTGAGCGGGTTCGGCAACTCACTCTGCAGGCGGACGCGCTCTCGCCCCGGCAACGCGCCGAGCTGGCCGCCGTCGCGGCGGGACTCAAGAAGCGGTAAATGAAAGTGCCCTAAGAAAGTGCCCTAAGGGACAGGTGCTCTGGGCCGGCTGAAGCCGGTACAACGTACGGACTTATACAATTCTAAATAAGTGACATAATTACCTTACTGACAACAGTTAACATTAATTTATAGAATTCAACACTGTGGCTATATTGGGGCTTGACACGCCTGTTTTTCCAACTTAGACTATATGGGCGAAAGGGGCAATCATGTCACTCTACAAACGTCCTTTAAGCCAGTTCTGGTGGTTCCAAATCTGGACGACGGAAGGCAAGCGCGTCCGGAAATCCACGGGCACAGATGACCGGGCGAAAGCCGCGATCATCGAGCAGACCTTTCTCATGGCCTACGGCAAGAAGACGCCCGTGGCCAAACTCCACGCCATGCTGGACGCGGTCTGCGGGACGGACCGGCAAGGCTTGGCCCTTTCAGAACTCTGGCCCACCTATACCAAAAGGATAGAGCTGTCGGGCAAGAGCATCCTGAAACACACCCTGGACAACCGGAAATGCTCGATCATGCGTTTCGTGAGGTGGACCGGGGAAAGCTGGCCGTCCGCGAAAACGGCGGATTCGGTGGACCGGACGGTCGCCGCCGCCTTC
>CAYMLQ010000264.1:0-8432 GCA_964390795.1 uncultured Lentisphaeraceae bacterium | reverse complement strand
AATGGGTTTTTCAGATGGGTTCGATGGGCGGGTGCTCATACTGTTTGTAAGACGTCCAACCTCGTAGATTTACAAAAAACGGCATGCGCGAAGAAACAAGGAGCGGAGCTATTACGATCCAGGCATCCAGGCGATGGCTGAGTTTTTTTGCTTTCATCCTTTTAATTCCTTGGCTCCTCTTTCTCACTCTCAATACGCCAGACTCGGTCAAGCGGATGGTGCGCAAATCCCTGTCACAGCAATCAACCGACAAGTGGCGGGTTCCCGCACACAAGGGGCCGTGGGGCGACTTGCGGGTCGTGCGGATTGTCACCGAACCGCCGGATGAATCGTTGGCGGAGTACCTGGTCTACCCCAAGCCCGTCTGGCTCTTCAAGGGTTACTCGACCAACGATTTCAGCACCCTGCTGCTTTCTGCGGGGCTGTCGCCTGAGCATCGGTCTGAACTCGCGGCGTCCGCCAAGTGGGCGGCCCCCGGCGAAGGGTGTACGGTTGCGCCGTCCGATGCACTCGCCTTGGCGCTGTCACCCGAATCCCGTGCGGTGTTGTACGGTGCGCTCTCGTTATTTTCCGAAAACACGTTTCAACACGAGCCGTTCCGCTTCAGACAGGATTTGGCGGAAGAGTGGTTCTCGAATAGCGACATTCCTGAAACCACCCTCGCTCAGGTGCGCCGCCTGATTTACAAAAGGGGGAAAACACTGCTGTTCTCAGACCCCCATCTCATCTTGCCAGGTCTGTCCTCGGAACTCGAGCGAGTCCGACTCCTCAAAACGCTCGCACGACAATCCACACTCATGGTCCATCTCCATATCTCACCCGACTCGGACATCAAATCCCTTGTCGGTTATTGGGCCGCCAGGGAAGGCCGCGCCAAAGACATCAAGCCTCTCCTCGAATCCGCAGCCCGAATTCCGGGCGGGTTCGACATTGATATCAGCCACCTCCTCCCGCGTTTTGCACGAAAGCGGATTTACACGTACCCAAGAGCGGACGGCGACACCGGAGAGGTGGTTTACGACTGCCACTGGAACTCGATGAACTTCTGGAATGACCCGCCTGACAGCCGGTTTTCCGATGGTGCCTTCGTGATCCGCACACTCGAGACCGATTACGAGCCGGTTCTGGACGGCTTCAGGATGGGTGACATCGTTCTGTTCATGAAGTCAGACACGCAAGCGATCCACTCGGCCATCTACGTTGCCGACAATATCCTCTTCACCAAAAACGGACCCAGCCAGCACTCGCCGTGGATTCTGATGCTGATGGACACGCTTGTCTCCCATTACGAAACCAACGTCGATCTCAAGATTCGCGGTTACCGCAAAAAGCCAATTATTAAAGAGTAGCGCACGGTCGAAATTAACGGTTGAGGCATGCCCCCTCTTTACGCTATTTTAATGCGTGCTGCTGTCAGCGGCGCGTTGAAGTGTGCGAGTTTTAAACAATGTCTTTTCGCGGAAAAATGCTCGGCGGTAGTATCGGGTCGTTTTTCGGCCCGTGGGGCGCGGTGGCGGGCGCCGCCGTCGGCCACATGTTCGTCGACCGTAAAGAGGCCAAGTCTGCTGAAAAGCAGTCTCTGCGGCTGCTGGCCGTCACGGCCGGTGCGCTCTTCGAACTGGCCAGTTCAGATAGCCGCTACACGGTCAAAGAGGACGCGGCTATCCGCGCGATATTAGCCGAAATCAATCAGCGTTTAGGCGCCTCGCTCCGTCCCCACGAACTCGCCTACCTGATCGATGACGCCGCTCGCCTCGACCACTGCCTCTCGCGCCTCGCGAACACCGTTCGAGACACCCCGCCGCTCGCCCGCGCCGCGCTCGTCTGGCTCTGGCGCGTGGCGGTCTGCGACTGCGACGAGACCCTGCCCGAACGCGCCTGCATCAACGCTTTCGCGCGTGCGGTCGGGATCCCCGATGACGAGGCGCACCACGTCTCCCTGCTGTATACCCGTAGCGCCGCGACAGCCTCGGAGCAAGAGCGCCACGCCGCCTGTACCGTGCTGGGACTGCCCTACCACGCCGACGCCGCTGCTATCAAAAGCGCCTATCGCGCCCTGAGCCAAAAGTACCACCCCGACAAGCACGCCGCGCTCGATCCCGACATCCGAGCGCTGACCTCAGAAAAATTCTCCCAGATCAAGTCCGCCTATGACGTGCTGCTCGGCGGCGCTGACGAAACCTCCGCCGGCTGGTTTGCCAGGCAGGCGGCCTCCGGACGGCTCACGCCCGCCGCCGCAGACGCCGTCGTAAGCTGCTTTGTCTGCGGACAGAAGAACCGGCTTCCTGCCGAACGGATCGCCTCGGCGCGCTGCCCCGTCTGCCAAACGCTTCTCGTCTTCGAGCGCAGCCTTGCCGAACAATTGGTTTAGAAGGCCAAGGAGTCCCACATGCGCCCCCTCAAAGCCCTGAGCCACCTCGTTATCGCCATCCTCTGCGCCACGCTCGGGCTCTTCCTGCTCACCGCGCTGACCGAAGGCCTTGCCGAGCGCCGCCTCACACGATCGCTCCTCGCCCTGCCGGACCACGACTACACCGCCGACCTCCTGCGGATGAAGAATGCCGGCCGCGTCAGCGAGGCGCTCAGCTGGGCACGCTACGTCACCAACAACCCAGCACTGCCCAACCAGGCCGCCGCCTCCAACCTGGTCATCCAACTCGAAAAGGCGCAGGCTTCGCTCTGGAGTCAGGCGGACCGCGCAGCCAAAGGCTTCATCACAGGCTCGGGCGCTTCGGTCGAGGAGATGGGCGGCGCCATCGCTTCGGACATGGTCGTCTATGGCGACTGCCGCGACCTGCTGCTTCAGGGTTATTACCGGATCACGGGACGCGAGACCGATTCGGTGGTCGCGGCCCTCGCGGGCGTGGGCCTGCTCACCGAAGGGATCGACATGATCGACTGGGCGCCCGCCGTGCTCAAGGCGTTCCGCAAGGCCAACGCCCTCTCGCAGCGCTTCGGCGAATGGCTGATCTCCGCCTGCCGACGCTCCACAAAGGCGCGCGCATTAGACCCTGCCCTGAAACAGCTGTTCAACGACATCAAACGCCTTCACGCGCGCCTCGGCCTTGCCCGAACCGCCGTGGTCTTCAAGCACGTGGACGACGCGTCAGACGTGGCCTTTCTCGCGAAGCACGCAGACGCCCATCCCGGCGAAGTCTACCGCTTTATGGCGCGCGCCAGCGATGACGGGCTGCCGCTCCTGCGCCGCTACGCCGACAAACCGCGCGGCTTCGACTTCATCGCCCTCGCCACGCGCAAAGGCTCGGCCGGACTGAACGCGCTGCGCGCGGGAGGCGAACTGCGGCATGTCACGCTCTTCGTGCGCTACGGCGAACGCGTGCTGCGCACCTTCCGCCTGAAGCGCCCGCAGCAGCTCCTGCACGCCCTTGCCATGCGCTCCCCCGCCGCCCGCAGCGCGCTCTGGTGCGCCGCCGGCCTGCTCCTCCTCGCCGCCCTGTGGCAATCGGCCGCCGGCCTCCGACACCTCCGCCGTAGCACACCGGCACAGGCAGCCTCGCGCGGCTTCAGTTAACGTCTGGGCGTCAACGCCGACGCGCCTTCTTCTCCGCCGGCAACAACGGCGCCGTGATCGTCTCGTACAGCGTGAAGAGGAACTCCACGCGCTGGCGGTCGGACGTGAACGGCGCGGAGCGGTAGCAGCGTTCCACCGCGCGGTCAAGGATCTTGCCGATGCTTGTGCGCTCGACCAGCAAGCGTCTGCTTGCCCGGACGAGCAGACGCTCGTCCCTCCCGTGCCTTCGGCTCCCAACACGCATCAGACTCGCGTCCGCCTTGCGTTAAGCCGTCCCTGTTCACAGTTGAAGGGTGTCGATGCTCAAGCCGAGCATACGCGAGAGTGAGTTCCGCCTTTCATAACAAGCAGGCGCAATACGGATTTCGCGGATAGCGCGGATGAGCGTTGCGGCAGCGGTTTACGCAGACAGCGAATGCCGAGACCCCGCCGCGTGATCAGTAGCTTGGTAGTGCCACGTTTGGAGTCACCGAGCGTAATTGAGACGCACGGGCTGCCGCGCTTTCTTCGCTGCCTCGACCTCCTCTTTGAGCACGCGGATGGCGGCATCGAGCTGGCGGTCCGCGCCGGCCACGAGATCGGCGGGCTCGTTCCAGACCACCTCGTCCGGCTGGGTGCCGTGCAACTCCATGTCGGTGCCGTCCGGCAGGAACCAGCCGCGGTGCGGCAGGCGCAGCGTGCCGAAGTCGAGCAGCGGGATGTCTGAGGTGGCGATCACCGCGCCGCTGGTCGGCACGCCGACGACCTTGCCGCGCTTGAGGGTCTTGACCGCGTGCGTGAAGATCTCGCCGTTGCTGGCCGTGTTCTGGCTACAGAGCACCACGATCGGCTTGTCCCAGACCGGACGCCCCCAGTAGCCCGACAGATAGGCGGGTGCCGCATCCCGCGCCACCGCGATGGAGTGGACGTTGCCGCAGAGCACGCCCAGTATGCGGTCCGCCACAAAGCCGCCCGTGTTGTCGCGCACATCGATGATCATGCCGTCCTTATCGAACCCCTCCGCGAAAATGTCTTGCTCAAAGCGGTAGTAGTCGTCCCAGTTCATGCGCTGGATATTGAGATAGCCCAACTTGCCGCTCCCGTCCTGATGCACGCGCTTGCGGGCAGCCTCAAAATCCGCCGTCTTCTGTTTCTCGCGGATGGCCGCGAACGTCGTCGACTGGATCGCGACCATTCGTAATGCGCTTGATCCTGACTGAACTTTCAACCAGACCTTGCGGTTCTCGGGGCCGTTCAGCACCAGCGCAGGATCGCTCGCGGCGGACACCGGAACCCCGTCGACCTCCAGCACGAGGTCGCCCGGCATCAGTTTCAGATTGACCAGATCCGCGGGACCGTCCGCGACAACAGAACGGATCTTCCACCCGCTGCCGGTGTGCGCCGGGTCGAAGCGTAGACCGAGGTGCGCGGTGACCGTCTGCCACGATTGGAACGTCACCGCCTTGTCCCACTCCTTTTTGCTGCCGTCCGACGGGTTGAAGCCCAAATGGGACGAGTTGAGTTCGCCTAGCAGCAGCGCGACCACACGCGTAAAGGACGAATGGCTGCGGGCGTGCCGCGCGGCCAGCCGGTATTTCTCCTTCAGCGCGTTCCAGTCCGCGCCGTGATACCCCGGATCATAATACCAGTCGCGCAACTTGCCCCACACGGAGAGAAAGGCGAGTTCCTGATAGTCCGCAAGGTCGGTCTCCTGATAAACCGAGAAGGGGAAGGTCTTGTCGAAATGCGCGGGCAGGTTATCGCTCAGCCACAGCAGGCGGTTGTCCTTGGCCAGCCACTTCACCGCGCGGCCGCGCCGCTGGGTGAGAAGTTCGGGATTGAGCCTTTCGGGCAGCACGATCTTGTAGGTGCCGGACACGCCTTTGACCTTGGCTTCAAAGGCGAGTGTGCGGCTGTCGTGCGAGAAGAACGGCGACGACGGCAGCATGTCGGGAGCATTCACGCGATGCACGCGAAGGTGCAGGTCCTCGAAGTCAATCATCACCGGGGCGTTTTTGGAACCCTGCGCGGCCTTCTCCTCTTTCTTTTCGGAGTCCCGCTCTTTCCGCATGACGGAAAGCGCCTCCTCGACCTTCTTGTCAAACGTGTTTCGCTCTTCGTCCGCGCGGTTCAACCAGACGTAGAAGAGGCTGGTCTCGCTGTTCGGCCGCTGGCCAACAAAGGCGATCAATTTCCCGTCAGGCGACCAGCGGGGCTGCCCGTCCCAACTGAAGTGGCGCGAGAGGTTGTACGGAGCGCCCTGCCCGTCGGTCGGAAGGATCCAGACGTCATAATTACTGTAGTCGTCCGCCACCGAGGCGACCAGCCACTTGCCGTCAGGCGACCAGTCGTAGGAGTCCACGCTGGAGGCCGGTCGGCACCGGGTGGCAACCACACCGTTGGTGTCCGCGAGAACGATGTTGCCGCACGGTTCGACCCACGCCAGACGCGTGCCGTCCGGACTGATGCTCAGCCCATGGCGCGCGACCGAGTCGTGCGTCAGCGCCTGTTTAGCGAACGTCGTGTTCTCCCACCAGAACTTCGCAGCGTCGCCGCGCGTGGCCTTCCACAAGGCGGTGCCGTCTCCCCGGTCCGAAAGATAGTAAAGCGCCTGGCCGTCCGGAGAGAACACGCACTCGCGCTCGTGCGTCAGCGTATCGCCGTGGACGCGTTTCGGGTCGCGCAGCACGGTGTCCATCACCCACAGGTCACCGCCTGTGGTGAAGGCGATCTGCATGCCGTTGTCGCAGAAGGCGACATCGCCAGACTGGTCGTTGTTCCAACAGGCGTTGTAGTAGCGCCGCCGCGTGGCCGGACGCAGGCTCGCCGCGCCGGGCTGGAGCAGGATCAGTTCGGGAGACTTGTTCGGACGCGTCGGATCCATGCGGTAAAAATCGAACAGGTGACGGAAGACCAGGTTGCGCCCGTCTTTGGAGAGCGCCGGGTGAATGACCGAATCCTCTTTGAAGAACGTGACCTGAGTCTCTTGCCCTGCCGCCAACTCGCGGTGCCAGACGTTCATGACGCCGCCTTCGCCCGACACGTAGTAAAAGCCCTTGCCGTCGGGCGTCCAGAGCGGCGTGCGGCTCTCCGTCTCGCGCTTCACGACGCAAGTGAAGGCCTTGGTCTTCAGGTCGAATAGCCACACCTGGGACGCTTTCGACCCCCTCATGCGTTTGCGGTAGAGGTCGTCGCCCCCGCGCGTGAAGAGCAGGCTTGTGCCGTCCGGTGAAAGGCAGGGCTCGCTGCCCGCGGTATCGAAGAGCACCGACTCCGACGCACGCGCCTCGCTCGGGATTAGCGCAATGCGCTCAGCCGACCCGGAGCCATCGTCATCGCGGACGACGCAGGCCAGCAGCGAGCGACCGTCGGACGTCCACCCGTATGGGCGCGCGCCCTCGGAATGGAAGCAAATCTGCCGCGTCTTACCCCCCGCGAGAGTGAGTTCGAAGATCTTCCACCCGCCGTCGCGGTCACTCTGAAACGCGATTCGCTTCCCGTCTTGAGAAAAGACGGGCCACACGTCTTTGGCTGCGTCCGTCTGTAGCGCCTCGGCCGTGCCGCCCTGCGTCGAGGCGATCCACAGGCTATCGCACCACTCGAAAACGAACTGTTTCCCATCCGGTGACAGCGTGGGGCGCGAGCCCAGATAGATACGGTCAAACGCGTCCGGCACGGCGTCAGCCTCGCACACGCCACCGAGCGCCACCAAGCACGCAGTCACACATGCAACCCGTTTCATCATTTCCATGCGTCCCCCATGTCCTAAGACTAACCGTTGACACCATACACCTTTCGCGAGCGGCGCGTCAAACGGATTAGCGGCTGTAAGCCGCCACAATTGAACGGGGGTGATCGTGGAGACAGGAGCGATTAAGGTAAAAGATGAGGGAGATCGATTAAGGGCAAGGAATGGGTAACACTGCCTGTTTTGAAAACAACGTACATTTCACTTCCACACTTCATGAAGTGTGGAAGTTCTTTCATCCGAATCCCGAGCCGTCGCAATGCCCTGCGGACGCCTGCGGGGAGTCGTCCCTACCAAGGGGCGTCGTGTTCTATAAGAAATGTTGCCCGCAGGGCGGGAAGCAAACGGGGGGGGAACACGAGGAATCCTGGAATGTTGGAATGCTGGAGGAAGAACGCGCATCTCCCATTCCCAAATCCCATCATTCCAACATTCCCGTATTCCAACATTCCACAGATTTCAAAGGAACGACGTCGTCGCTCCTCGCACGCCTCACCTGCCGGGATGGGAAATCTCCACGCGGTCAAGCGCCATCGGCCCCGCCCAGACGAGCTTCATGTGGCGCGTCCCGGTCGGCGGCGTGACCACATAGTCAACCTGCGTCTGCGGCCGCTTCGAATCCGCGTGCGGCGGCGCGATATGCCGCCTCTCCGTCCGCGCCGCGGCGACCGCCGTAAAGGTCGCGCCGTCGGCCGAGACCAAAAAGACGGGATCGCACACGTTGCCAGCCTGAAAGAAGGCGGTCACGCGCACCTCGCGCGCGGATCCCGCGACCGTGTAGCTCAGCCAGTCGTTCGTGTTCCCCCTCACCCGGAAAAGATATTCAGCGTAGCGCGCGTTGTAGGTGTTGTCGAGCGTCAGTCCCTCTGACTTGTCCGCCGCACGAGACAGGTCATGGAACTCGTCCACGAAGCAAACTTCGCTGACCCTCACGGGGCCGACCACGTTCGACGGCGCGGACTTGCCGCCCGCGTTGCGTGCGGTCACACGATAAAACCACGTTTCGCCTGCCTTGGCCGTCTCGTCGCTGAAGAGCGGCCGGTAGGCGACCTCCGCGTCGGACGCGTTCTCGGCCAGCATTGTCCAAGGCCCGTTCGTCGCGGACGCGCGCTCGATGTCGTACCCCTCCGCGCCCGCCGAACCGCGCCACGAGAAGAGCGGCACGTCCCTGAA
>CAYMLQ010000263.1:0-8444 GCA_964390795.1 uncultured Lentisphaeraceae bacterium | reverse complement strand
TGATTTCCAACGAGTTATGAACTCAAATGCTGTCCAACTGGCGAACTCGGGTTAAAGAAGTTCGGATGTACTTTAAAAGCGATGCACTCGACACCGATGAAATGGAACGGGATCTCAACAGAGAGTGGAACGCCATCTTCTCCGAATATGGAGTCGTATCGGGACAAACGGAGATACACGGAGATGTGGGCGTTGCGGGGGAACTGACGTGAAGGCTGACGCTTTAAAGACGCGAATAGGGGTCGAGTCGGCGGAGGAGAGGATGAGCCAGCTCCCGATGGAGAGTGCGGCGAGGTGCGATTCCGTGACGTACACGTGGGTTGGGCCGCGCAGGCTCGGCGCGGCGCTATCGCACCAGTAGCACCGTCGCGTTCTGAATAAACGTGCGGAGCGTGAGCGCGGCGGTGCCGAGGACGAAACGGCCTTGCATCCCGCTGTTCACGCCAGACCCGAGGGCGCGGTAGCGGAACGGAGACGCGTCCGCGAAGGTGGTGCTGCCGAAGGTGAGCAGCGTGTACGTTCTGTTTGGCACCCCGCTACCGCCGAAGTCAAAGAAAAACGTGTTTCCCTCTCCGCAGATGAGCGTGCCGGTGAGCGCCGCACCGCCTGCGCCCCCCTCAGGCGTCAGCGTGAGGGCGAGCGCTCCGCCCGCATGCCACATGAGGTCGGCCATCTGCAAGACGCCTGAAGCGGGGAGGGCGTTTCTGAGCGTGCCGCCGCAAAGGGAGACCGTGCCAGTGCCGAGGCCTGTCGGGAACGTGACCGCCAGCGTGCCGTTGCTGACTGTCATGCCTCCGCCTGTGGTGGTGTTCGTACCCGAAAGGGTGAGCGTGCCGGTGCCGGTTTTCAGCAGGCGCACCGCGCCTGTGAAGCGCCCGTCAAAATTGGTGCTCACCGATGGGGTCACCGTCAGCGTGGCGGGCGTCGGGCTGGTGATCGTGCGGACGCCGGCCGTCGTGGTGTTGTTCAGCAACTGGCCGACGGTTTGATCGAAACCGTTCAGGTTGAAGGTGCCGCCGGGCGCATAGCCCAGTCCGATTTTCAGCTTGGTGGCCGCCGGGAACGCGTTGGCGACGTCGGTGCGCAGCGTGCCGTTGCCCAGAATGGTCTCGCCCCAGATGTTGCCGGTTACGCTCAAGACGGTCAGACCGGTGGAGTCGGCCCAGAACGGGTCGTTGCCGATCAGGAGCGGCTTCTCCGCGATGACGAGGGTGCCGTAGGTGTTGGCGACGTAGAGCCCGCCGCCGCCCGTCGCCCCGCCGGTCATGACCAGCGTGGAGCCGGAGGCGGTGTTGATGCGCGTCTGGCCGAGGCGCGTGAGCGGTCCGCTCCAGACGTTGCTGCCGCTGTAATTGAGCAGGGAGTAGCCGCTGTTCGCCCGCTCGCCGTTGAGGGTCAGGGGTTCCGACACGGTGATCCCGCCGCTGAGCTGGAGGCAGCCGCCCTGCGTCGAGCGGACCACGGTGCCACCGTCGGCGCTGCCTAGCGCGGCGGCGTGCGTGATCGCGACCATGCCGTTGCTGACAACGGTGACGCCGCGATAGCTGTTGGCCGCCTTGAGGGTTACCGTTCCGTTCCCGATTTTGGTGAGGCCGCAGGCGAGTACGCTGTCGGACACCGAGCCCGTGACATCGAGAAGGGTGGCGCCGGCGCCGTTGTTGGTCACGGACCACACCTGCGGGTCGACGAGCGTCAGGTCTGCGGCCAGCGTGTAGGTGCGGGAGGCTGTCGTGGGCGTGGCCGCAGCGATGCCTCCGCCGCGCAGCGCCACGCTGCCGCCGCCGTTGGCGAGCGTGAAGTTTCCGCTGCGGTTAAAGGTCATGCCGTACAGGCTGACGGCGCGGCTGACCCGCGCCGTGCTGCCGCCGCTGCCGAAGTACGCGTGCGTGGCGCCGTTGAAATCCTGCTGCTCTTCGGTCTCCCAGTTGTTTGTCGCCTCGATGCTGAAGTTGGTGCCGCCGCCCCCGTCCCACACGAGGGTGACGGGAAGGCCTGAGCCGGTGGTGAACGAGAGGGGCGCGCTCCAGGTTTCGCCGAACGCGTTGGTGGCGCGGTACAGGTAACCGTAAGTCGTGTAGAGCTGGATGTTGGTGAGATTGAACAGGAGCGGCTGGAAAGTGCCGGTAAACGCGGTGCCAAGGCAGATGACGTTCGTCCATGCGGCAGGCGCGTCGCCGAGGCCCCAGTGTAGGAAGATGCTGGCCGGCGCGCTCCCAGACGAGATCAGCGTGCCCTTGGCGGTCACAACCGATCCGACATAATCGAAAGGAGGCTCGCTGCGGACGCCGGGCCACTCCGCGGCCCAGCCCGCGACGCCCGCGGTCCAGTACGGCCCGCCCCGCTCGTAGGCTCCGCTATCGGGCGTGGCGCCCGAGAAGGCGTCGGTGGCGGCATCGCCGTCCGTGTCCTGCGGCACGCCCTGTCCGCCCTGCTCCTCAAAGCAGAAGGGTTGGAACTTGTCGCGCATCGAGAGTTTGTAAGCGGCGGGCACGTTCTGGACGCCGTTGGTGGTTGTCCACGTGCGGACAGGCGCGGTGAAGGCGGGGTCGACGGCGGTTGACCCGTTCCGGGGGCGGAAGTCGCGCGCATCGGGGTTTTCAAGCTCGTGGGCGCTGTTGGTCATGTAGAGGTTATTATGGGCCACGTAGCGCAAATGGTGGTTCGTAGTACCCCAGTAGTTTCCGTCGGGGGTGGCGATGCCGGGTATGTAGGGTGTGAAGGTGCCGTAGTCGTAGTTCTTGCAGCGGAACAGGGTGTTGTGGAAGAGGCGGAGGCTCTCGGCGGGCGCGTTGAGGCGCAGCCCGTCGCTCCAGTTCTGTGTCTCGCGGACGCCGAAGTTCCAGACCACGTTGTGGTCGATTTGAAAATTGCGGCTGTAGTTGTCGATATAGATGCCCATGCCGAGGGGGTCGGCCGGCGTGCTGTCATGAACCCAGTTGAAGGCGATCCGGTTGACGCTGCCGTCGGGCGCGCGCCCGTCAGTGCCCCAGGCGTAGACGGCACCCAGATCCTTGCAGAGGCGGCCGGCGTAGTAGAGGTCGTTATAAAGCACGCGGAGGCCCCTGCCGGTGGGACGCAGGATGTCGCGGCCGGTGTCGTGCAGCGTGTTAAAGGTGGCGCTGTGGCCGGTGCCGGAAAAGACGAGGCAGGCGGCGTAGGTTGCGGAATAGTCAGTGTTGAACACGTGGCTGCGCGTGACCAGGTGACCGGTGCCGCTCACGAGGATGCCGCTGCCGGCGGTGTCGTACACGGTGCAGCGCCGCACGACATTGTTCGTGCCGCTGACGAGGATGCCGGCGCCCTCTGGACGGCCGCCGTCAGTCGCGCTACCCGAGGTAAACACGAGGAAGTGGCTGGCGTGGCGGAGGTCGCAGTCGGAGAGGGCCAGGCCCGTGCCGTTCAGGCGCACGGCGCCGGCGCGCAAAGCGATGTTACTGACCGTGATGTAATTGTAACCGTTGATGTCTAAACACCAGGCGCGGCGCTTCATTTCGAGCTGGCGGCCTGCGGGGCTTACGCCGCCCGAGACACGCAGAGAGAGAACGTGCGGGGGCGCCGCGTTCGTCTTGAGGAGCCATTCGCCGTCGCCGTCCAGCAAAGCGGGGTGACCGTATAGGAAGCCGCGGCCAGTGGCGCTGCTCGCATTGGCGTAGTTGGGCCACCACCAGGAGGAGGCCGATGCCGGATTGAGGAAGAGTGTGCCGGTGCGGTTACTGAGGACGAGGGCGTTCTGCCAGGCCCAGGCGGGGTTCACGCCCGCGTAAAAACGCGCGCCGGTCAGGTCGCCTTTGCCGTCGAAGGACGAACAGGTCGCGACGTGGTTGCTCGACATGGTGAGGGGCACAGTCGCGGGATTCAGCAGGTCGCTCGAGCCGTGGTCGGGATGACGCGCCTCGTGCTGCATCTCGCCGTCCGCGAACACCTGGTTGTATCCGGAACCGAGGGTCCAGTCGGTGCTCGCCGTGTAGATGCCGTTGCTTGCGTACGACCAGTCGTTTGTCAGTACGTCGCATCCCGAGAGCGTCACCGGTTCGGCGTTGTACGCGGTGACGATGATCGGGTTTTCGCGCGAGCCGGACAGGGGCACCCGCAGGGTTTCGCGGTAGGTGCCGCCGCGCAGGCAAAGGGTGTCGCCCGCATTCAGGTTCGTGGTCGCTCGTGCGAGCGTTAGAAAAGGGAAGGCGAGCGAGCCGGTGTTTGCGTCTGACCCGTCCGGCGACGCGAACCAGATGCGCTGGCCGTCCAGCACCTGGCATCTCGCCTCGTCCACCCAGAGGGTAACGGACGGTATGCTGTGCTTGACTTCAAGCGCCAGGGTCTCGTTCGTCGCAGAGGAAAGGTTGAGCGTGAACAGGGTCCAGGCTGGCGTCACCGCGCAGTTGGTGGTGGCCCGCTGCGTGTAGGGATAAACCGTCATCCGTATGCCGAACGTCACATTCATGTTGGACGAACTCTTGAGCCAAACGTGGGCCGCGTAGGGACGTTGCGCCACGGCATAGAACGTCTGAAACAGCTCGACGTTCGCTCCGCTGCTGTAGCCGCTCTGAACCGAGGCCGTCACACGAAAGGCGGAACCCGATGCCGAGCCGATCGTCTCCTGGGCGTAGGTGTTGACCGTATGTCTGTCCGTGTAGCGCGAATTGTCTGACCAGCCGCTCGGAAAGCTGCCCGAGACGACGCCGTAGCTGTTGGTGTTGCTGACCGCTGCGTAGGGCGCTTCAAGGCCTGGGTTGGTCAGTAGTTCGACGGGGGCCGAGAAGGCCCTGGCACAGCAAAGACAACAGGCGAGCAGTGTCAGATTTCTCAAGTTGTGAGTCTGTCCCTGCATAGGCCTCGATATCCTACAGTGCTGGAGCCTTTTCTATTCGCGTTCCTGCGCTTTACGGTTTGCGTTAATGAGTTCCCTGACTCTGTTCGGGTCGGGTATGCCGGCTGCCACAATCTCGATGGAGGACTGGCCGGCAGAAGAGATGCCGATCGACCCGACGCCAAAGATCCGCTGGAAGAGGCTCTGGTTGACTTGAATGCTGCGGACGTCCGAATGAAAGACCTCATTGACGTTTTTTGACAGGATGCCGGTTCGCAAGGTGGTCTTGCTTTCCGTAACGGTCAGCATGCTGCCCAAACATTTGAGCCACCAATAGAGAAAGATGAACAAACCAACTCCGGCTGCGCAAAGCAACAGGCAGAGAATAAAACCGAAAGGATGATTACGGAACATCGCCGGATGCGCCTCGTATAATATCTGGTCGGCCATGATGAAAGATCCTCACTTAGGCTCTCGTGAAATGAACACGGCTTATTCGTGTGCGCTCAACACCTTGGCTAACGTGATGCCTTCCAGCGCCTTTATGGCCGCTTGGTTTGCGTCCATCCAGACCGTGCGGGAGACGCAGGTACGGACGCGGGGACACGACTGCTCGTCAGTGAGACATTTCAGGAACGAGATCGGGCCTTCGAGGGTTGTCAGCACGTCGAACATGTTGATTTTTTCCGGCGGGCGCGCCAGCATGTAACCGCCTTTTGCGCCGCGGGTCACGGTTAGGAAGCCCTCGGCTTTGAGCGGGTTGATCACTTGCCAAAGATACTTGACTGAAATGGACTGTCGTTTCGCGATGTCGTTCAGCGTGACAGGACCCTTGACCTGATGCAAGGCGACATCGATCATCGAACGCAGCCCGTAGTGTCCCTTGGTCGAGATTTTCATATGTCGGATAACCTTCTTTTGAGATCAGAAATTGGGCGTTAGTCTATAAGATTCATCGACATAAGTAAATGTGATAAATATAAGTAGAAAAAGCGCTTCAACTGAATTGAATCTTACTCCAGGGGGATCGTCGGCAGTCACTGAGAAAACCGTTGAAATCGGGAATGCGAAACGGGATAATACACGACAAGGCAAGAGGCTTGTGAGGGTTGAGGCGCAGCGGAGGTGCGGCTTTTTCGCAAGGTTCCTCGCGTCCCTCGGATCGCTAAGTCCCTGAAATCTCTTGAAGGAGTCTGCATATGAGCCGCACAAAGACAGAACTTAAAGGCATTACCAAGCTAGGACGTGCCAAAACCGTCTACGCCGACCGCTACGATCCGTCGGTGCTGGAGACCTTCGTCAACAAGCATCCCGGTCGCGACTACTGGGTGACGTTCACGTGCCCCGAGTTCACGACGCTGTGCCCGATGACGGGTCAGCCCGACTTCGCTACCCTCACCATCCAATACGTACCGGACGTGAGGATGGTGGAGAGCAAGTCGTTGAAGCTGTACCTTTTCAGCTTCAGGAACCATGGCGATTTCCATGAGGACTGCGTCAACGTCATCCTGAACGATCTTGAGGCTTTAATGGAGCCTAAGTACATCGAGGTGTGGGGTCGCTTCGCGCCGCGTGGCGGCATCTCGATCGACCCGTACAGCAACTTCGGGCGTCCGGGCACAAAGTATGCCGAGCTGGCAGCGGAGCGTTTCCGCCACCATGACGGCATCAGAGAATAGGGTTAGGAAATCGGCATGAGAAGCGAACAGGCGCTGGTGGTTTTCTCGGGGGGGCAGGACAGCACGACCTGCCTGGCCCAGGCGGTCCGGGACTACGGCTCGGGCAAGGTGTCCTGCATCACGTTCCACTACGGGCAGCGGCATGGGCAGGAGGTTGAGGTCGCTAAAAAGATCGCTGCGGATTTTGGCGTGGCCGATCACCGCTTCGTGAGCCTGGACTGGTACAGCCAGCTCACCACGAACGCGCTGCTGAATCCCGAGATCGCGATTGCGAAGGGCGCTGCGGCGGCGTGCCCCAACACTGTTGTAGACGGCCGCAACATGATGTTCCTGCTGATCGCCGCGATCTACGCCAAGAGCCGGGGCATCCGCGATATCATCACCGGCGTGTGCGAGACCGACTTCAGCGGCTACCCGGACTGCCGCGACGTGTTCGTCAAGTCCTGCAACGTCACGCTGAACCTGGCGATGGCCTGCGAGTTTCGCGTGCTTACGCCTCTGATGGATCTGACCAAAGAGCAGACGTGGGCGCTGGCCGATCGGCTCGGGGTGCTGGCGTACGTGGCCGAGAAGACGCTGACCTGCTACAACGGCGTGGTGGGGCGGGGGTGCGGCGCCTGTCCGAGCTGCCTGCTCAGGCAGCGCGGTCTCGAGTCGTATTTAAAGAATAAGGAGCCGTTATGCTGACCGTTTCAAAACATTGCGTGTTCGATGCGGCGCATGTGCTAACCAACCATGCGGGGCACTGCAAGAACCTGCACGGACACACCTACCGTGTGATCGTCGAAGTCGCGGAAGGCGCGGACGGCAAGGACATGGTGATTGATTTCAAAGACCTCAAGCAGGTGCTGCTGGAGGTGATTCAGGCGCGCTTCGACCACGCCTTCATTTTCGACGAAACCAGCCCGAGCGAGTGTGAGATCGCGGCGGTGGTGACCAAGCATGGGATGCGCAGCGTGGGCCTGCCCTTTCGTTCCACGGCTGAGAACCTCGCGCGGTACTTTTTCTGCGAACTGGCGGTGCGCGTGAACGTGGCGTCGGTCAAGGTCTACGAGACGCCCGAGTCGTGCGCGGAGTACCGCAGGGGCTGACACACATGCAAGACGGACTGACATACCCGGTGGTCGAGATTTTCGAGTCGGTGCAGGGCGAGGGTTACAACACCGGCAAGGAAGTCGTGTTCCTGCGGTTCGGCCGCTGCAACTTGGCGTGCCCGTGGTGCGACACCCCGTATCACGTCTTCGATACGCTGGACGAGGAGACGGTCGTTGCCCGTGTGTCCGAGTTTCGTCCGAAGGCGTTGATTCTGACCGGGGGGGAGCCCTTCATTCAGGAAGCGCTGGAACCGTTGCTGACGCGTTTCAAGGAACTCGGGTACTGGATCGCGGTGGAGACGAACGGACTGCAGGCGCCGCCGCAGGCGTGGCTGCGCCGCATCGATTACGTGGCGGTTTCGCCCAAATCACTCTACGTGGCGCTGTACGACGATGAGCGGATGGTCAGGCAGGCCGGCGAGGTTCGCATTGTGGTGGATGGCGACGTACGCGCGTTTTGTAGGGAGATGCGCGAGCGTATCGAGGCCCCGTACTACTTTCTGTCACCCTGCGAGCGCGACGGCGCCTTTAATATTGAGGAAACCGTGCGCCTGCTGGGCGTGTTGAATCGGGGGCGGCGCGACGGAAAATGGCTGCTGTCGCTGCAGACGCACAAACTCGCGGGGTTGCGGTAATCGTGATCCCTGAAGCGGTTTCGAAAAATAGATCAAAATACCGCTTGCGCAGGGGGCGGTTTATCTGATACTTTTACACACGTTTTCAAGAGCGCCTCTAGCTCAATTGGATAGAGCATCTGACTACGGATCAGAAGGTTGCAGGTTCAACTCCTGCGAGGCGCGCCAGAAAACAAAATCCAGATTGCGGGGTGGAGCAGCCTGGTAGCTCGTCAGGCTCATAACCTGA
>CAYMLQ010000262.1:0-8523 GCA_964390795.1 uncultured Lentisphaeraceae bacterium | reverse complement strand
CGGCGAAGAGCAGGAGCCGCCAGTCGCTCAGCGCGGCGGCCGCCACGCCGAGCCCTGCGGCGAGAAGCAGCGCGCACACACCTGCACTCAGCACGGCTCGGGGTTGAAGCGCTCCCGTCACCAGTTGCGGCGCGGTCGGCAACGTCGCCACAGTGTCCACTCCCGAGCGGAAATCGCCATACGTGTTGAGCAGGTTCGCGGCGCTCTGCAGCAGCCAGCCGCACACCAGCGTGAGCGCCAGCAGCGGCCACGCGAAGCGGTCGTCCTGCGCGGCCAGCACCGCGCCCAGCAGGACGGGCACGGTCGACGCCGTGAGCGACCAGAGGCGCAGCGCGCCGAGCCAGGCGGCCAGCGTCTTCACTTCACCGTCGCCCCCGGAACCGCGCCCGCGTCGGGCGCGACCACGAAGAGCGCGCCGTCGGGATTGCCCGCGGCGAGGATCATGCCCTCGGACAGCCCGAAGCGCATCTTGCGCGGGGCGAGGTTCGCCACCATCACCACCTGCCGCCCCACCAGCGCGGCGGGGTCGTACGCCTTGCGGATGCCCGCGAAGACCTGGCGTGGCCGGGCCTCTCCGATATCGAGCTGTATCTTGAGCAGCTTGTCCGCGCCCTCGACCAACTCGGCCGACACCACCGTAGCCACGCGCAGATCCGCCTTGGCGAAGGTGTCATAATCGATGGTCTCCTTCACCGCCTCGACCGCTGCCTTGACCGGCGCGGGCGTTGGCACGGGAGCCGGCTTCGCCACCGGTTTCTCGACGACCAGGCTCGCTTCGACCAGCTTGTCCACCGACGCCTGTTCGACGCGCGTGGCGAGATACTCGTACGGGTTCACCGGAACGTTTTCGACGACCTTCTTCACATCCGCCCACACGTAGGGCGCCTCGTTGAAGAGCCTGGCGACCTTGGCCGCATAGGCGGGCATCACCGGCTGCAGGTAGATGGCCAGCACGCGGAAGATGTTGAGCACCGAGGTCATGACGCTGCGCGCCGCCTCGGGGTCGCTCTTTACCAGCGCCCAAGGTGCCTTGGAGTCGAAGTACTGGTTCGCCTGGTCCGCGAGGTCGCGCACCGCCACCATCACTTTGCTGAAGTCGCGCGCTTCGTAATGAGCGGCGATGCTTTGCTCCCAGTCCTGCGCCTTCTCGCACAGCGCGCGCCCTTCGGCGTCCATGGCGCCGGTTCTGCCGCCCAGGCTTTTCTGCAGCATCTGCGCCCCGCGCGAAGCGAGGTTGGTAATCTTGCCCACGAGGTCGGAATTCACGCGGTTCACGAAATCGCCGAGGTTGAGGTCCATGTCGTCGGTGGTGCCGTTCAGCTTGCAGGCGTAGTAGAAGCGCAGATCCTGCGGCTTCAGGTGATCCAGATAGGTGCGCGCCTTGACGAAGGTGCCCTTGGACTTGCTCATCTTCTCGCCGTTGACCGTCAGAAAGCCGTGGACGAACACCTGATTCGGCGTCTTGAAGCCTGCCACGTTCAGCATGGCCGGCCAGAAGAGGCAGTGGAAGCGCACGATGTCCTTACCGATGAAATGGTACAGCTCCGACTCGGGATTCTGCCACCAGGCGTCGAACGACTCGCAGCGATCATCGCACCACTTCTGCAGCGAGGCCATGTAGCCGATCGGGGCGTCCACCCAGACATAGAAGTACTTGCCGGGATGTCCGGGGATTTCGAAGCCGAAGTACGGAGCGTCGCGCGAGATGCACCAGCCGCGCAGGGGCTCGTTGAACCACTCCAGCAGCTTGTTTGCCACATCCGAGGCGGTGTGCTTGGGAATCCACGCCTTGAGAAAATCGCGGAAGGGCTCCAGCTCAAAGAAGAGGTGCTCGCTGTCGCGCATGACCGGCGCCCGGCCGCAGACCGCGCAGCGCGCCTCCTTCAGCTCCTCGGCGGCATAGGTCTGGCCGCAGATGTCGCAGGCGTCGCCGTACTGGCCCTCCGCGTTGCACTTGGGGCAGAGGCCCTTGACAAAGCGGTCCGGCAGAAACATCGCGTCGTGCTCGCAGTAGAGCTGCGGCAGCTTGCGCGTGTCGATCGCGCCGCTCTTCTGCATCGCCTTGTAGATGCCGTTGCTGAACGTGCGGTTTTCCTCGCTGTTCGTCGAGTAATAATTGTCGAAGCGGATTTCGAAGTCGGCAAAATCCTTGGTGTGCTGCTCGAAGCTGCCCGCGATCAGAGTCTCGGGCGTGATGCCTTCCGCGCGTGCCCGCAGCATGATCGGCGTGCCGTGTGTATCGTCGGCGCAGACGTACACGCAGTCGTGGCCGCGCATCTTCTGGAAGCGTACCCAGAAATCGGTCTGCAGGTACTCCACGAGATGTCCGATATGAATGTCGCCGTTCGCATAAGGCAGGGCCGACGTGACGACCATTTTCCGTTTCTTCGTAACCATGAACGCGCTCCTCCGAATAAAAGTGAGCTTTATCATAGCGCGTTTCCGCCCGTTGCGCCACACCTACGCGCCAGCGGACAGCACTTCAAAGATGGTGTCTCCGTTCATTCGCATCCGCGCCCGGGAGGTCGCGGGCTACCTTGCGCGGCGCGTCTTTCAGGGGTGGCGCGCGGCCTCCGGACGCGCCCTGCGCATGATTTCGCGCCTGTTTGCGAACGGAACAGTCAAAAATTGAATTGCTGTTTCTCCTTGGTCTCTCTGTGTCTTTGTGTTTGAATATTCCAAAACGCGTTTCTTTACAAAGGGAACTTTATGCAGTATCGATTCTGGGGTCTGTTTCTGGTCAATGTCCTTCTGTGTGCGGCTTCGGCTGTGGCGTTCAGCCCGCCGGCAGATACGCAGGAAGGCGTCACGCTGAGCATCGAGGGATTCCCGGATCAGTCCGACAAGGATCGCGTATCCGTGCGCAAGGTGCCGACCGACCAGCCGCTGTCCTTCACGGTGACGCTCAAAAACGAGTGTTCGCAGCCGGTCGCGGGCACGGTCTGCCTGTGGCTCAACGACGACTGGCAGATGCTCGCCACCAACGCGGTCGCGCTCAGCGCCGAGCCCGGCCAGAGCGCCTCGGCCACCTGCTCCGCCGCCGCCCGGCCTTCCGTCCTAAACGCGCTCTACCCCATTCACGCCAAACTCGCTTTCGCTGCGGGAGGCAAGATCGTCGAACTCCATCCCATCGCCCTTTTCGAGGCCGAGCGGCCCGCGGCCGCGAAAGCCGACGCGCCGTTCGCCGAGGCCGTGCCAGGCGACGGTGTGCTGCGCCTCGACAGCGGCGCAGCCCGCCGGGTGTTTTCGCGCCAGAAGGACGCCGTCAAGGAACTGGGCGTGAACTTCTCCGGCTCAGACGCGGCGACCGGCCTGGGCATGCACTGCGAAGCCAGCACGCGCGGCGGCGTGGCCCGCGGCGGCTTCGCGATCCACCCGCCCTACCGCGGCGGGCCCGGCGTGACGTGGAACGATTTCAAGCTCGCGCTGCCCGCAGGCAAGCCCGCCGTCCTGCGTTTCTTCACGGCGCTGCGTGACCACGGCACCTCCGAGCCCGCCAGCGACGGCACGGAATTCAAAGTTTTCGCCATCGACGCCGCCTTCGTGGAGAAAGAGCTGTTCTCGCGCTTCAGCGACAGCAAGGCGTGGGAGCCAGCCGCCGTGGACCTCGGCGCCTACGCAGGCCAGCACATCACGCTGCGCCTCTGGACCGGCCCCGGCCCCAAGAACAACACAACCTGCGACCAGTGCTACTGGGGCGACCCCGTGATTGCCGTCGGTACCCTGCCCGCCCTCCCGACCGAGGCGCAGTGGCAGGCGCGCGAGCAGGAGGCGGCGGCGTGCGCCAGCTTGGCGGTGACCAAGAAGCCCAAGCGCGGCACCGGCAGCTTCCGCCTGGAGGCCGACGGCCAGCGCTTCGGCGCGGCCGTGGTGCTGGGCGTGCAGGGCCTGACCGACGGTGTGCTCGCGTTTTCCGACGGCGCGCGTGTACTGACCTACCGCGGCTTCGCCTGCGACATCGACACGTCTTCTGTCGGCGGCGTCGAGAACGGCCAGCCCGTGCTGCGCGTCGAGACCGCGACCGAGAGCGGCGCGTGGGTCGTGACGCATGAAATCACACGGTCGGGCAAGGACGGGAAAGGACAGACGCTGACGGCGCGGGCGAAGGTCAGCGCCGAGGGCGGCGCGCTGCGCATCGCGTGGGACATGCCGGGCGCCGTGCGCGACGCGCGCGGCACGCCGCGCTACACGCGGCTGGGGATCGGCGCGTGCGGCGAGCCGGTGTGGCGGGCCTACGCGGGCTTCGGCAACGTGATCGAATACCCCGGCGCGTTCGACCTGCATGGCGGCGGCTTCGTGCTCAGCACGCGCCACACCGGCGCGGACTACACCAACGGGCTCAGCCTCGTCCAGGCGTGCGACATCTTCCCCGACCGCCTGACGTACGCGCCCGAAACGCGCCGCTTCGCGCTGGAGACTTCGCATGACGCCAGCTTCCTGTTCGTTCCCTCCGCCAAGGGAGCCTTTGCGGCGGCGCGCACGTACCGCGACCTCTGCGGCTTCAAGAAAGGACCCGGCGTGGACGCGCTGCTCGGCCGCATGTGCCTCGACCAGTGGGGCGGCGACTACCTGGAGGCCGCGAAGGGACTGGAAGAGGCCGCGCGGTACGGCATGAGCCATGCGGTCTTCGTGAAGCACGTGTGGCAGCGCTGGGGCTATGACTACCGCCTGCCCGAGATCTATCCGCCGGCCGGCGGACTGGAGCCGTTCCTCGCCATGCGGACGGCCACGGAGAACGCGGGCATGCTCTTCTGCCCGCACGACAACTACATCGACTTCTATCCCGACGCCGAGGGCTTCAGTTACGACCGGATCGTTTTCCGCGAAGACGGCCAGCCCATGAGGGCCTGGTACAACCAGGGCCGAAAAGCGCTCAGTTACCGCTGGCAGCCGCACGGGTTCCGCCCGTGGCTGGAGCCCAACATGGCGATGATGCGCGACGGCTTCCGCCCCGACAGCCTTTTCATCGACGTCTTCACCGCGATCTCGCCGTTCGATTACTATGACCGGGCCGGCACCTACTACCCGCGCACCCGCACCCAGAAAGAGTGGCGCGACGCGTTCGACAGTTGCCGCGCCATCCTGAAAAAAGGCGCGCCTATGCTCAGCGAAGCGGGCACCGACGCGCTGATCGGGTCGCTCGACGGCGGCCAGGCCGACCACTTCCCGGCGCAGCGCTGGATGAAGGCGTTCGGCGACGCCGACCGCACGCCGTGGCACGACATGGCCACGCACGGCAAGATGGTGCTGTTCGCGGGCGGCCTGGGTCCGCGCTACAGCGCCGCCGACTGGGACGACCACGCGGGCAAGCCGCTGCACGGCTACGGCAGCGATGACTACCTTTCCAACACGGTGCTCGGCGGCCGCAACCCGATGTGCGACGGCCCCTTCTCGCGGCGGTCGGTCATGACCTACTGGCTGCTTCACGACGTGTGCGACGCGCTGGCGCGCGAGGCCTTCGAGGAGCACGCGTTCGGCCCGGGCATCCGGCAGCAGCACACGGCCTTCAGCAGCGGCGGGCAGGTGTGGGCCAACCGCGGCTCGAACATCGTCTGGACGGTGGCGGACGGCAAGGCGCTGCCCGAGTACGGCTTTTATGTGGCAACGCCCGGCGCGGAGGCCGGCGTCGTGCTCATCGACGGTCAGCGGGCCGGCTTCGCGAAGTCCAAGAAGACGTATTTCGCCGACGCGCGTCCGGTTCACAATCCGCTGCGCAGGATGCGGGTCGCCTCGTCTGCAACGGCGGGCAAGTATCTCGGCAACGGCGCGTTCGAGGTCACCTTCGACTGGAATGTCCTTGAGCCCTCCCTCGCGGACTACGCGCCCTTTGTCCATGTCTGCGACGACGGTCAGAAGAGCGGCAGCGGCGAGCGCATCACGTTTCAGGCGGAGATGCCGTTTGACCGCAGCCTGCTCGCCAAGGCGGGCGCGTTCACGGCCACCTCGCGTATCACCGTGCCGCAGAACTTGCCCGCAGGCGAATACAAGATCCGGTACGGACTCTACCTCCCAGGCAAAGGCGACCGGATGTCGATCCGGGGCGTGACCGACGGCGGCCAGCGCATTCTGGGCGGCGTCATGAAGGTCGAGAAGAGCGGGGATCATTTCACCGGCGGCACCTTCGCGCTGGAGACGAGCGCGACCGACGACAAGGCGCTGGGCCTGAACGTCGACAAGCGGATGCTTGACTTCGGGCCGGTCGTCACGGACGGCGCGTTCCGGCTGCTGCATGCGGAGCGCAAGGCGTGGCAGCTCATTCCGCTGCCCGGCAGCAATCCGTTCCGCGCGGAGATCCGGCTCGAGGCGTTCGGCGCGAAACGCGCGAAGGTCAAAGCGGTCGAGGCGGTCGATCCGTCCAACGCCGCCGCGAAAGCCCCTGCGTGGTCGCAGGACGGCACCACGCTGCGACTCGCCTGCGACGGACAATCCTTCGCCTACCGGATCACGTTTGACTAAACCCTGAACTCCGAACTCTGAACCCTGTATCCCGAATGCTATGAATCTCATCACTGATAAACAATGCCCGGTTTGTGGCGGCGAACGGCTGTCCGGCCTCTGGGCCTGCGAGGACCGGCTCACACACCGGGGAACCTTTGCCATCTGCGTCTGCGAGGCGTGCGGCTTCCGCTTCACCAATCCGTACCCGTCGCAGGAGGACATCCACGTCTTCTACGAGAGCGACGACTACGTGCCGGTGAGCAACACCACCAAGGGGCTGATCAACAAAGGCTACCATCTGGCGCGGCGCGTCATGCTGCGCGCCAAGCGCCGCATGGTCAGCCGCCTCACGGCGCGCACGTCGGGCCGGCTGCTGGACATCGGGTGCGGCACCGGCGAGTTCGCTGGCATCATGAAGGAGGCCGGCTGGCAGGTGCAGGGCGTAGAGCCGTACGCGGCCGCGCGCGAGTCGGCGAAAGCGCGGTTCGGCGTGCCTGTGGCGGACGTGTCCGAGCAGGCCGGACTGTTCGACAAAAGCTACGACGTGATCACCCTGTGGCATGTGCTCGAACACGCGCACGACGTGAACCGCAGCCTGCGGGAAATCGACCGGCTGCTCGCCCCCGGTGGCACCGTGCTGATCGGCGTGCCGAACCACACCTGTTACGACGAGGGCGTCTACCAGGCGTTCTGGGCGGCCTACGACGTGCCGCGCCACCTCTTCCATTTCTCGCCGGACACCATGCGCCGCCTTGCGGCGAAACACGGCTTCGACGTGGTTGCGCTCCGTCCGCTGCTGTTCGACCCGCTCTATATTCCGCTGCTGACCGAGAAAGAGCGCAAGGATCGTTCGTGGCTGCGCGGCCTGCGCGTCGCGGCCGCTTCGCTCTGCGTGAGCCTGTTGCAACCGACGCGCTGCACGGCCGTGACCTACGTGCTGCGGCGCGGGGATAAACCCGGAGAGAACGCTCAACGTTCAACGTTCAACGTTTAACTTTCAAGTGGAGAATAGAATGTGCCTTCTCCGGTTATTCAAACTTGAGCGTTGAGCGTTGAGCGTTGAGAGTTTCCCCTGTCTTCACAAAAAGGTTCTTAACATGACCCCCACAACCAAAGCCCGCCTCAAAGCGTCCATTAAGGTGACGGTAACGCTGAGCCTGCTGGCCGTGTCGTTCTGTCTGATCAAGTTCGACACGCTGCTGGAGAGCCTGCGCACCGCGAACGTCGGCTTGCTGGCGCTTTCCGGGCTGATCATCATTCTCGGCGGCTTCGCGGGCGCGGGTTCGTGGTTCTGCGTCCTGCGCACCCGCCTGCCGACGCTCACCTACCGCGAGGCGGCGGCTTGCCACTGGAGCGGCATGTTCTTCAACAGCTTCCTGCCCTCGAATGTCGGCGGCGACGTGGTCAAGGGCTACATCGTGGCGCGCGGCCAGGGGCAGACCGGCTTTGTGGTGACGAGCCTGCTGCTCGACCGAGTGATCAACCTCGGCATGCTGCTCTGCATCGGCGTGGTCACGCTGCTGGTCCAGATGAAACAGCCGCTTTGGGCGGCCGCCTTTCTGGCGCTGCTCGCCTTTCTCCTGCTGGCCGTACTCGCCTCGTCGCGCTGGCTGCAGAGCAAGGTCAAGCGCCTGCCGAACACGGGTTTGCTGGGCAAGGTCGCCGCGCTGGCCGAGCCGGTCTTCGAACTGGCCGCCACGCCGCGGCTGCTCTTTCCCACCCTCGCCGCCGCCTTTTGCTCGCAATTTCTCAAAATCTGGCACAACGCCTTCGTGATCCGAGCGCTCGGCTTGGCGATCCCGACCTTCTGCGTGTGGTTCGTGATCCCGCTGTTCGGCATCGTCTCCGCGCTGCCGGTCTCGATCGGCGGGCTGGGCCTGCGCGAGATGGTGGCGCAGGGCATTTCGGGCCCGATGCAGCTCGACAACACGCATCTGGTGACCCTCAGCCTGGCCGGCCATTTGATGGTCGTGCTGGTCAACATGCTCGGCGTGTTCCCCTTCCTGTTTGCGAAACGGAGAAACCGGTAAGACCGGAATCAAGCTTCCTTAGCGCCATTCAAACCTGTAACGCTCTGGTAAGCGT
>CAYMLQ010000261.1:0-8530 GCA_964390795.1 uncultured Lentisphaeraceae bacterium | reverse complement strand
CAGAACCCCGCGGCGTGGGATGCGGTCTACGCGCGCTTCATCAAGCTGCTGAAGTAGGGCGCACTCGGTAGGGCGGGGTCCCCGAACCCGCCGCCGGTCCCCGTGCCTTGCGGACGCCTGCGGGGAGGCGTCCCTACCGGGCCTGCAACTGCAGGCGCTTGAGCTGGCCGGACACGGACATTTTCTGCAGCGGGCTCATCTTGTCTACGAGCAGGACGCCATTCAGGTGGTCGACCTCGTGCTGGATGGCCCGCGAGAGCAGGCCGCGGGCGGTGACCGTTTGGAGCGCGCCGGTCGGGTCGGTGTAGGTGACCGTCACCTTATCCGCGCGCGTGATGGGCGCGCCGATTTCAGGGAAGCTGAGGCAGCCCTCTTCGTTGCGCTGCTTGCCCTCGGTCGCGACGATCTCGGGGTTGATGAGCACCAGCGGCATGGGGACTGCGGCGTTCGTCTCGCGGCAGGCCTCCTTCTCCGCGTCGCGCGGCACGTCGATGACGCATACGCGCTCGGTTCGGCCCACCTGCTCAGCCGCCAGACCCACGCCCTTGGAGGCGTACATGGTCTCCAGCATATCCCGGATCAGCTGGCGAACCGCGTCAGTGACCTCTATCACAAGCACAGCTTTCTGCCGCAGAATCTCATGTCCGAACGTGACCACCGGATAAATCAAACGACACCTCCCTTAAGATGAATATAAGATAAAGAAGTTCGGCGCGGCTTGACAATGCCAAAAACGCCCGAGCAGAAAAAAAGGCGCGTCCGGCAAGGGACGCGCCAAAAGAGGGTTCAGGGTTCGGGGTTCAGTCGTATGGGAAGTTCTTGCGTCTCGCGCACACGAACCCCTGAACTCTGAACTCTGACCCCTGACCTCTTCTCCTCAGCCGAGAATCGTCTTCAGATCCGCGTCTGCGGTGGTGATCGGGGTGAGGCCGAACTTCTCGACCAGCACGTTCAGCACGGTCGGCGAGAGGAAGGCCGGCAGGCTGGGCCCGATGCGGATGTTCTTGATCCCGAGCGCGAGCAGCGTCAGCAGGATGCAGACCGCCTTCTGCTCGTACCAGGAGAGGATGAGCGTGAGCGGCAGGTCGTTGACGCCGCAGTTGAAGACCTGCGACAGCGCGACCGCGACTTTGATCGCCGAGTAGGCGTCGTTGCACTGGCCCATGTCGAGCAGGCGCGGGATGCCGCCGATGTCGCCCAGCTTGGCCTGCAGGTGGTTGAAGCGGAACTTGCCGCAGGCGAGGGTGAGGATCAGCGTGTCCTTCGGCGCCTTCTCCACGAATTCCGTGTAGTAGTCGCGGCCCAGCTTGGCGCCGTCGCAGCCGCCCACCAGGAAGATATGCTTGACCGCGCCGGACTTGACAGCGGCGACCACCTTGTCGGCCACGGACAGCACGGCATTGTGGCCGAAGCCGGTCAGCAGCGGCTCGCCCGCGACGTCCTGCGTCCACCCGACGAGCTGGATCGCCTGAGCGATCAGGCCCGAGAAGTCCTTCTTGCCGTCCGCGTCCGCAGTGATGTGCTTGACCCCGGGCCAGCCGACTTCCGCCGTGGTGTAGAGGTTGCCCATGTAGGTGGGCTTGGGCGGCATGATGCAGTTCGTGGTGTAAAGCACGACGCCGGGCAGGCCGTCGAACTCCTTCTGCTGGTTCTGCCATGCGGTGCCGAAATTGCCCTTGAGCTGCGGGTGTTTTTTGAGTTCCGGGTAGGCGTGGGCGGGCAGCATCTCGCCGTGGGTGTAGACGTTGACGCCCTTGCCGTCGGTCTGCTCCAGAAGCGCCTTGAGGTCGTGGAGGTCGTGGCCGGTAATGACGATGAAGGGGCCCTTTTCCTTCGATGTGGGAACCGGGGTCGGGACCGGGTTGCCGTAGGTCTCGGTGTTGGCCGCGTCGAGCAGGGCCATGCACTTCAGGTTGATGCTGCCGAACTCGAGGATCAGGCCGAGCCACTCCTCGACGCTGTGGTCGTCGCCGACGGCCTTCATACCTTTTACGAACCAGCCCGAGACCTCCGGGTCGGTCTTGCCCAGCACGCGGGCGTGGTGGGCGTAGGCGGCCATGCCGCGCAGGCCGAAGAGCAGCGTGGAGCGCAGCGAGACGATGTCCGTGTTGCCGTGGAACAGGTCGTCCGGGCTGAAGGCGGGAGCCCCGCCGTATTTCGTGACCGCACGCAGGATGCGGTCGCGCATGGCGGTCAGCACGGTGTCGTCGAAGTTCACGTTGGTGACGGTCATGAAGAGCGCGTCCATAAAGAGCGACTCGCAGCGCGTGCAGGCGGGCTTGTCGCTCGCCGCGCGGGCCAGCGTGACCAGCGCAGCGGTGATCTCATCCTGAAGGTGCGCCGACTCGGGCTTCTTGCCGCAGACGCCGCCGTGCGTGCAGCCTTTGCCGCCCGCCGTTTGTTCGCATTGGAAACAGAACATCTCGCTCATGGTGTGACTCCTTGGTTTGTTGGGTTGTGTGAAACTATTCGTCGAGGATGACGCCGTCGGTTGAGATCGTGACCACATGCCACGGGATCATCTTGCCGCAGTTGAGCAGCGCCTGTTTTGCGGCGTTGGCGATGCCTGCGCAGCAGGGCACCTCCATGCGCAGAACCGTCACGCTGCGGATGTCGTTGGCCTGAAAGATCGCGGTCAGCTTGTCGGCGTAGTCGCCTTCGTCCAGCTTGGGGCAGCCGATCAGCGTGACCTTGTTGGTCATGAAGCGGCGGTGAATGTCGGGGTAGGCGAAGGCGGTGCAGTCCGCCGCGATCAGCAGGGCGGCGTTCTTGAGGTAAGGTGCGCTGACCGGCACGAGCTTGATCTGCACGGGCCAGTTGACCAGGGCCGATGGAACGTCGAATGCCGAACGCTGAACAGCGAATTCAGAAGTGGACGCACGTGTGATCGTTTTCGCCATTTTTCCGGGGCAGCCGCAGGCCAGCGGTGGCACGGGCGTCCCGCCCGTGTGCATTGGAGTCTGTGGGACGGGCGTCCCGCCCGTGTGCGCTGGGGTCTGTGGCACGGGCGTCCCGCCCGTGTTCGGCGCGTGCGCGGCAGGCACTTCAGCATTCGGCGTTCGATGTTCGGCGTTTGACGTTCGTGTGATCGCTCCATGGTCGGCGGCCTGTCTGGCGGCCACGGCAGCCTCGTCGAAGGCCGCGGCTTCGCGCTCGACGATCTTGATTGCGCCGGTGGGGCACTCGGGCAGGCAGGCGCCGAGTCCGTCGCAGTAGCTTTCCGAGACCAGCTTGGCCTTGCCGTTTACGAGCTGGAGAGCGCCCTCGTGGCAGGCGCTGACGCAGAGGCCGCAGCCGTTGCACAGGGTTTCGTCGATGGTGATGATTTTGCGTGTCATGGGTGTTGTCTTTCGGTAGAGGCTTTGGCGATCCGGTTCTTCTTCAGCGAGTGTACGACACTGTCGAGCTTGACGTTTTGAAGCAGGTCGATCAGGCGCTTGTTCTCCTTGGCCATCATCTTGCCGAGCACGCACCCGTCGCCGTTGCAGATGTTATGCCGCAAAAGGCAACCTTTGTAAATGGGGGATCCTCCCGCCGCCACATAGATCTCCAGCAGGGTGATGTCCGCGGGCGGGCGGGCCAGCCGGGCGCCGCCTGCAGGGCCGCGCTCGGTTTCGAGCAGTCCGGCCCGCACGAGCTGCTGCACGACCTTGGCGAAGTGGTGGGACGAGAAGCCCAGCTTGTCGGAGAGCGTGCGGGCCGAGCCGAATTTCTCCGGCTCTTCCGCGAGCACCGCACAGGTGTGCAGTGCGATAGACATCGCCTCCGAGATATTCAAAAGTCCGAGCATGGTAAAAACCCTTCCTTGCGCTTCATTGGGTATAACAGTACCAAATTACCGAAACAGCGTCAACGGAGAAAAAAGAAAAAAGAGCGTGCGGGATCGGGGCTTACCGTCGGCTTCCATGCGCCGTGCTTCCTCGAAGTACACTCTGGCCGGTATCCTTGTCCTCCATGATCGGCACGCTGCATTCTCACACCTCTGGAGGTGTGAGAATGATGACGAGCCGCCGACAACCATCATCGCGACACGTTCTAGTTCCAGTAGCAAGGTGCCCGCCATTTCCACACTTCGAGAAGTGTGGAATCAGCGAGCCGGGCGGTGATCCAAGATCGATCCCCCATGATCTTCGGATAAAGTACTGACGCCGCAGGCCTGTGTTCAGCCGCAGCTCAGCCGCAGCTCAGCCACCCGTGATTGAATACGCGTTACCATCCGTGCTATGATGCGCCCGCTTGAAGGGGCTTGATTAAGTAAATGGGCAACGTGTGGTGCCTGCGTGCAATGAGCGGAGGGGAGGCAAGGGTTATGGCGGTTAACTGTTTGAGTGGAATGCGTGCCCGCCGGACGGCCGCGCTTGCGGGGTTGACGCTTTTGGCGGGGTTGTCCGTGCGGGGCGAACCGAGGTCGGTCGAGGCGGACGTCTGCGTGTATGCCGCCACGCCCTCGGGCATCCTGGCGGCGGTCGCGGTGCGGCGGGAGGGGCGGTCGGTGGTGATCGTCGAGCCGGGGGCCTGGGTGGGCGGCGTGCTGGGCGCGGGCCTCAAGCCGATGCAGGACTGCCCCAACTACAACGCGACCGGCGGCCTGACGAAAGAGCTGCTCCGCACGCTGGGCTGCCCCGAGTGGACGGACGGGGTGGTTGGCGACGGCAAGCCCGCGCTCTCCAAAATGAGCCCGAAGGACGTGCGCGAGGATTTTGCCGCGCTGCTGAAGAAGTGGGACGTGCGCGTGATCCACGACCATCGCATCGCCGCCTGCGAGAAGCGCGGGGCCACGCTCGCGGCGGCGCTGTTCGACCGCGCGCCGTTCGACGCGCTGGGGTGCCCGGTGGCGGAGCCCGCCGAGCGCGGCTGCCTGCGGGTGACGGCCAAGGTGTTCATCGACGCCAGTTACGAGGGCGACCTGATGGACAAGGCGGGCGTGTCGTCCCGCATCGGCCGCGAGGCCGCCGACGAATACAAGGAAGAGCACGCCGGCGTGCAGCCGCCGATGGAGGCGGCGCCGATCGACCCCTTTGTGGTGCCCGGGCAGCCGGAGAGCGGTCTGGTCAAGTGGGTGGAGAAGGATCACGGCAAGCCGGTGGGCGCGGCGGACGGCTACACGCAGGCGTACAACTACCGCTATTACACCACGTCCGACCCCACGAACCGCATTCCGCTCACTCCGCCGGAGGGCTACGACCCGAAAGACTTCGAATTGGTCGGGCGCTACGTGGCCTATCTGGTGGAAACGGTCAAGGAGCAGGGCGAACTCTACAAGCGGCTGGTGGGTATCTTCCCCGGCTGGAAGAACTCGGGCGAGTGGAACTACCAGCGGGATTCGCTCTTCTCGATGTCGCCGGTCGGCATCAGCCACCTGTACGCGGGAGGCGAGTATGCGGACAAGGCGCGGGTCTGGAAGCAGCATCAGGACTATCTGCGCGGGTTGCACGCCTTTATGAGCGCCGACGTGCGGGTGCCGGAGTCCTACCGCAAGGAGGTGGCCGCGCTGGGGCTCGACCGCCGCCCGCATCCTGACACCGGGGGCTGGCCGCACCAGCTCTACGTGCGCGTGACCCGCAGGATGAGCGGACGCTACACGATCACGGCCCACGACGTTCACAACCGGACGCAGGTGGACGATCCCGTCTGCCTCGCGCAGTACGGGATCGACACCTATCCCGCGCGGCGGATCTGGTTCGAACGCGACGGCAAGGTGTGGGTCGGCCTTGAGGGCAAGATGTTCCTCGGCGGGTCGCGGGGGCCGACGAACGTGCCGTATCCGATTCCCTACCGCACGCTCACGCCGAAGGCCGAGGAGTGCGACAACCTCCTCGTGCCGATCTGTTTTTCCGCGACGCATCTGGGCTACGCCTCGGCGCGTATGGAGCCGGTCTTCATGATCTGCGGCGAGTCGGCCGGCATCGCGGCCTGCCGCGCGCTGGCTGAGAAGAGGACGGTGCAGGGCATCGATCCGGCGGCGTACCGTGCGGCGCTGGAGAAGGCGGGGCAGAAGCTGGCGTGGGATCCGGCGAAGGACGTCGGCCCCGCAGGGGGCGCGGGCGGCTACTCCATGGAGAAGCTCCTCAAAGCGTGCGACCTGGACGGCGACAAACGGATTACGCGGGCCGAGTGGGACGCAGGCAAAAAGGGTTGGGAGTGGCTGTTTCAGGTGATCGACACCGACCGCGACGGCCGCGTCACCGAGGGCGAGTACAAAGCCTTTCAGGCGTACAAGTCCAAGAATCCGGACTGGCAGGGCAAACGCCCCTAGGTAGGGCGCGGTTCCCGAACCCGCCGCCGGTCCCTGTCGCGGCACTGCCCTGCGGACGCCTGCGGGGAGGCGTCCCTACCAGGCTTCGCGCGTCCGTTCCGCGTGCGTGTCGTCCGGTAGGGCGGGATCCCACGCGCACAGACAGTTGACGTAGGCGTGAACCCATGGTTAACTGGAAGCGCTTAATAGGAAAAGAGGCCAACATGACGATCATTGAACCGCACATCCACATGCTGTCGCGCACCACGGACGAGTATCAGGCCATGTATCAGGCCGGCATCCGGGCCTGCGTGGAGCCCTCCTTCTGGCTCGGCTCCAACCGCCGCTACGCGGGGTCGTTCTTCGACTATTTCCGGCTGATCCTCGAGTTTGAGACCGTGCGCGCGGCGCGGTTCGGGATCGACCACTTCAGCGCGATCGCGATGAACCCCAAGGAGGCGGACGACCGCGCGCTGGCGGACGAGGTGATCGACGGGCTCGCGCCCTACCTCGACCACCCCCGCTGCGTGGCGATGGGCGAGATCGGTCTCAACCTGAACACGCCCAACGAAGAGTATGCCATGATCCGCCAGCTGCGGATGGCCGAGGAGCGCAAGCTGCCGGTGCTCCTGCACACGCCGCACGTCGACAAGCTGCGCGGCACGCTGCGCATCCTTGAGATCATCAAGGCGGAGGGGTTCACGGTGGAGCGCATCGATGTGGACCACAACACCGAAGAGACGATCAAGCACACGCTGGACTCCGGGTGCTACGCCGGGATGACGGTCTACCCCTACTCCAAACTCAATCCGCAGCGGGTCTCGGCGATGGTGAGACGGTATGGCGCCGAACGCGTGATCGTCAACGGCTCGGCCGACTGGGGCGTGTCGGATCCGCTGTCGCTCGTCAAGGTGGTGGCGTTCATGCGCGGGGACGGCCACAGCGAGGCGGTGATCGCGGATCTGGTCTTCAACACGGCCATGCGCTTCTACAGTTCGTCGCCCAAGTGGACGCCCGATTTCAGCATCCCTCCGACCGACCCGAGCGTGTATCAGCGGTAGATTATCGGTGCTTGTGTTCCGCCGCGAAATACGGTTTAATGGTCAAACCTTACGAATTAACGGCACCTGCCTTTTTGGCATCGGTGTTTCCGTCTGCGTATGGAACCTCTAGAGGAGCTGAAACAATGCGTATGTCGATGCGTGCGTTGGCGGCGGTTGCGATCTTCGCAGCTGGTTGGGTAGTCGGTGCGGAAAACAAGGTGAAAGAGGTCACGGTCCGCGTGCTCGACCAATTCGGAACAGACGCCTCGGACGTGTTGTCGTACTGCAGCGTCAAGGCCGGCGAGGAGCTGTCGCAGGAGGCCCTTTCGAAAGACGTGCGCTCGCTGCTCGACACCGGACGCTTCGGCTATGCGGGCGTGGAGCTGGACAAAGCGACCGACGGCGTCCGCGTGATCTACGTGGTCAAACGCCGCTACCGTTTTCAGGAGCCGATGTCAATCAAGGGTGCGGATTACCTGAGCGAGAGCAAGATCCGCAAGCTGTCGGAGCTGAAGAGCGGCGACTACATCGACGAGCCGATCCTGTCGACCAAGGCCGGCGTGATCCGCGACGAGTACGTGAAAAAGTTTTTCCCCAACGTCAAGATCGGCGCCGAGGTGCAACCGATCGAAGGCAGCGCGGGCTTCGCGAACGTGATCTTCACGATTGAGGAGGGCGAGCGCGCCAAGATCCGTAAGTTCCGCTTCACCAACAACCCGTCGATTCAGGAGAAAGAGCTGCGCTCCTCCTTTGGGCAGCGCCCCTGGTATGATCCGCGCGGCTGGTTCACGGACACGCCCGTCTCGCAACAGGATCTCGACGACGCCCGCCAGCAGGCTGAAGAGGTCTACCAGAACCAAGGTTACTTGGACGCCAAGGTCTCGATGCCGGTGATGGAGAAGGTCGGCAAAGAGAAGGTGGACGTGATCTTCGAGGTCGCCGAGGGCGATATCTACAGCGTGGAGTCCACGGCGATCCGCGGCGTGAAGCTCTTTCCCGAGACGGAGGTGCTGGCCTCCTCGCGGCTGAAGGCCAACGCGACGGCCGGGCGCCAGCTCATCAATGACGCGGCCAAAGATATCCGCGACTATTACGGCTCGCGCGGGTATGTGGACACGGCGGTTCGCCCCGTGATCGAGACGGTGCCGGGCAAGCCGGGCCGCATGGCCATCACCTTCGACGTTCGCGAGGGCGAGCTGGTCTACATCCGCAACATCGTGATCCGCGGCAACAACAAGACCAAGGACAAGGT
>CAYMLQ010000260.1:0-8539 GCA_964390795.1 uncultured Lentisphaeraceae bacterium | reverse complement strand
ATCAGACATATGGTTTTTATAACATAAAACCGGGAAACGGGAACAGAGCAAAAGTGACGAATCTGACGCGAGACGGAACGATGACGTTTCGTGAGAGGTGCGGAAAAAGGCCGTGTCGCGGGCTGTTTCGCGTGCTATAGTTACCCGCATCGTATGGCGTTGAAGAAAGGACGGTTGGTTATGACTCACGGATGGCGCGGCTGTTGTCTGGCCGGCGTATGCTGGGGCGCGGGCGTTGGCGCGGCGTTGGCGGCGGGGCTGACCCTGCACGTGTCGCCGCAGGGAAAGGACACATGGAGCGGTCTTTCGGCTGCGCCGAATGCGGCGAAGACCGACGGTCCTCTCGCCACGCTGGCCGGCGCGCGCGATGCGGTGCGGCGGCGGCGGTGCGGCGGCCAGATCACGGCCGGGGGCGTCACGGTCGAGTTCCAGCGGGGGCGCTATGAGCAGACCGCGCCCTGTGCGTTCACGGCAGAGGACTCGGGCACGGCCGACGCGCCGATCCTCTATCGTGCGGCCTCCGGCGCCGACGTGCGCCTCAGCGGCGGCGTGCGGCTGTGGCAGATGCGGACGCTCAGCGACACGAACATCCTGGAGCGGCTGCCCGAAGCCGCGCGCGGCCAGGTGCAGGTTGTCGATCTGGTGGCCCAGGGACTCTTCGACTACGGCGTGGAGCCGACGGGCTCCAAGGCGCAGCCCTGTTCCGGCATGCAGCTGACCTACAACGACGCGCCGATGACGCTGGCGCGCTGGCCGAACGAAGGGTTCGTCACCGTGGCTGAACTGCCGCAGGGGCCGAAAGGCGCGACCTTCACCTATGCCGAAGAGCGCATCTCGCGCTGGGCAGGTGAGCCTGATCCGCACGGGCAGGGTTACTGGGCGCACGACTGGGCGGCCTGCGCGATCGCGTTTGACGCGCTCGACCCCGCGACAAAGACCCTCACGCAGCGGCTGCCGGGCAGCGGCTATGGGTTCCGCAAGGGCGGACGTTGGTACGGCTACAACCTTCTCTGCGAACTGGACGCGCCCGGCGAGTACTATGTGGACCGCTTGCGCGGACGCCTCTACTTCTGGCCGACCGATGTGGCCGCCAAGGGCTTCGGAGAGGTGTCGGTCGGCGTGGATCTGCTGCGCCTGAGTAACGTGACGAACGTGACGCTGCGCGGGCTTGTGTTTGAGAACGGGCGCGGCTGCGCGGTGCGCATTGACGGCGGCGCGGAAGTGGCGGTGGTGGGCTGTACGATCAGGAACATGGGCGGCTCGGCGGTGGAGATCCGCAACGGCGAGCGTCACCGCGTCGCAGGCTGCGAGCTGGCGCACCTGGGCAACGGCGGCATCGCGGTGTGGGCGGGCGACGCCGCCAAGCTGGCGCACAGCGGGCACGTGATCGACAACAACCACATCAGCGACTACGCGCGGTTCTGCCTGACCTACGGCGCGGCGGTGCAGATCGGCGGCTGCGGCAACCGCGTGTCACACAACCTGATCCACGACGGGCCTCATGTGGCGGTGCTGTTCGGCGGACGCGAGAACGTGATGGAGTTCAATGAGATTCACAGCATCTGCCTGACGTCGGGCGAGATGGGCGCGTTCTACACGGGCCGCGACTGGACCCTGGTCGGCAACGTGATCAACGGCAACTACGTACACGACATCTATAATCCCTGCTCGCAGCGCAACCGCGCGATCATGCTGGACGACGGCGCGGCGGGCATGCGGATGACCAGCAACCTGATCGTGCGCGTCGCAGAGGGCATCTCGCTGTCCGCGGTGGACAACGTGATCGACAACAACGTGTTTGTGGACTGCCATCCGGCCATTTCAGGCTGGCAGACCTGGGTCACGCCCGAGTCGTTCATTCCGCCCAAAGGCGTGCATGCCCAGATGCCTGAGATGCTCGCCGCCGTGCCGGTCGACGCGTCGCCTTGGAAAGAGCGTTATCCGCAACTGGCGATGCTGCGCAACGCGATCCGCGACAAGACGCTCCGCGCGCCCGCGACGCGGACGCGTGTCGAGCGGAACGTGATCTGGGGCGGACCGCAGGAGTGGATGGTCCACTACAAGGCGTATCCGCGCACGCCGGACGCGTGGCTGATCGGAGACAACAACCTGGCCGGCGTTGATCCGCTCTTCGTGAATGCTGCGAAAGACGACTATCGGCTAAAGCCCGAGTCACCCGCCTTCAAGACAGGCTTCAAGCCGCTGCCGATCGAGAAGATGGGTCTCTACGCCAGCCCCGAGCGCGCGGTCTGGCCGGTCAGGCACGCCGTGCGCATCGTGTGTCCGAGCCTGACGACGGCAAAGCCATAAGGCGGTCATGAAAATTGCGATTGCGCCAAACGCGTTTAAGGGAAGCCTGACGGCAGAGCAGGCTGCGGACTGCATCGGTCGCGGCCTGCGGAAGGCCCTGCCCGACTGTCTCCTCCTCCAGGTGCCGGTCGCGGACGGCGGCGACGGCACGGCGGCGGCCGTGGTTGCGGCGACGGGCGGGACGTGGGTGACATGCCCGGCCCGCGATCCGCTGGGCCGCGTGATCCGCTCGGGGTTCGGCCTGACAGGCGATGGGCGTGCCGCCGTGATCGAGATGGCGCTGGCGAGCGGTCTGGCGCTGCTCAAGCGGAGCGAGCAGAACCCGTTGCTTGCGAGCACGCACGGCACTGGGGAGCTGATCCGCGCGGCGCTCGACCGGCAGGTGGACACGATCCTGATCGGCATCGGCGGCAGCGCGACGACCGACGGCGGCACAGGCATGGCCCGCGCGTTGGGTGTTCGTTTTCTGGACGAGCAGGGCTGTGAATTGGACGGTATCGGCGGTGCGCTGGACAGACTGTCGCGCATCGACATGAGCGGGCTGGATTCGAGACTGAGGCGCGTGAGCGTGGACGTGGCGTGCGATGTGGATAACCCCCTGTTCGGGCCACAGGGCGCCGCGTGTGTGTACGGCCCGCAGAAGGGCGCGACGCCGGACATGGTGGAGCGGCTCGACGCCGGGCTTCGGCGGCTGGCGGCGGTGATCCAGCGCGACCTGGGGATGGATGTGTCGGCGCTGCCCGGCGGCGGTGCGGCGGGAGGTCTGGGGGCGGGGCTCGTGGCGTTTCTCGGCGGGCGGCTGCGTCCGGGCGCGGAACTGGTCATCGGCGTGAGCGGCCTTGAGGCGAAGCTGGAGGGCTGCGATCTGGTGATCACGGGCGAGGGGCGTCTGGACGGGCAGACCGTTCACGGCAAAGCGCCGGCGGGTGTGGCGAATATCGCGCGGGCGCACGGCGTGCCGGTGATCGCGATCTGCGGGTCGCTCGGTCCGGGCGTCGAGAAGGTGCATGCCGCCGGAATCGGGGCGTACTTCTCCGCATTGGAGGAATCCGTTTCCGAAGAGGATTTGCCCGCGTGCGGGCCCGGTATGCTGGAGCGATGCGCGGAACAGGTGGGGCGTCTGCTGGCGATGAAAACGAACAGGGCATCGCCCGTTGCCAGCGATGCTGGAATAGCAGGTCACAGGCGCGACGTTGATCGGCCTTCATAATTGACATTTGGGGTCATGTGTACCATCATGTGTCACATGAAAACGGCAACAATCAGGCAGATGCGGCATGATCTAGGCACGGTGCTCGCGTGGGTTGCGGAGGGCGAGGAGGTTACGGTGCTCAAGCGCTCCAAGCCGGTGGCGCGGCTGTGTCCGCCGCGCCCCGCAGAGCCACAGCCCCGGCCCAAGATGCCGGACTTTGCGGCCCGCGCCAAGGAGATATTTGGAGACAAGATCATCCCCAACATGGTTTTGGAGGAGAGGGAGGGATACCGGTGGTAGTCTACGCCGACACCAGTTTTCTTTTCTCGCTTTATGCGCAGGACGCCAACACCTTGCAGGCGGCGCGGGCCGTCAAAGGCGGAGGCTTGACGTTTTTGCTGACAGATTTTCAGCGGTACGAATTGCGTAACGCGCTGCGTCTTTCTGTGTTCCGCGGACATCTGCAGGACGATGCATGTCAGAGGATTCTGCAACAGGTGACGGACGACCTCGATCAGGGATCGTTCTTGGCTGTGCCATTGGTTTGGAGTCTGGTCTTTGCCGAAGCGGAAGCTCTGAGCGTGCGCCATACGGGCATGCTAGGAACGCGGTCGTTCGACATCCTGCATGTTGCGGCGGCAGTCACGCTTGGCGCGAAGGCGTTCTACACGTTCGACGTGCGGCAGACGGCGCTGGCGAAGAAGGCCGGGCTCAAGGTGCGACCCGTGTGTAGGGAGGAGTTAGGAAGGAGAAGTTAGGAGTTGGGCGGCTGCGGCACGGGACGGTCCGTTCGTAGCGGGCCGGTAAGGGCTTGTTGGGTGGAGCCGGGAATCGCCTGACGGTGCCAGGACAAGCGGGGAGACGGGAAAACGCTCAACGTTTGGCGTTCAACGCTCAGGGCGGATGAGGCCTTCTATGAAATTGAAATCCGAATGCGGGCTGACGCTGGTCGAGCTGGTGGTTGTGATCGCCATTTTGCTGCTGTTTTCAGCAGGCGTCCCGATGGGTAATCCCTCAAACGCCGTCATGAGTGCAAACATGACCGCAGTCGGTGCGCGCGGCAGGGACATCTGGGTGGCCATCACAGGGGCGAACGCCGAGCGGGAGGCGCTGGGACTGCCCCCCCCATCTGGCCGCGGGACTTCGACCCTTCCGTGGACACGAACGCTGCGGAGCTAGCGCGACTCGATTTCGACAACAGCACGGACTACTTCAGGTGGCTGCATGAAGAGGTGCTTTGGAGCACCACGAACGGATCTCCCCGAGCGGCGGGATTCGACTACTCCAAGCTGGCGGGGGCAGGCGTGAAGGCTTGCCCAGACGATAGGCGATTTGCTGCTGCCAACAATATGTGGACCATCGCCAAGAACGTCCATAGCGATATGCACGACATCGCGCCCGTACTCGTCACCCGCAACGTCGACGCGTCGTCGCTGGCAGCGAGGGCCGGTGAACTGGAACTCAAAGAGAAGACGCTGCGCTTCGATCCCTGCTGGAAGACTCCGTTTAGTGACAAAGGCTTCGTGATTATCCGCAAGGGCGGCGCGATCTTCAAGGCACGGCCCAAGTACATGACGTGGCGCATCGTTTGCCAGAATCAGACTTTCGATACAGCGTGCGCACCGGACGGGCGGACTGCGCCGCCCTTGAAGTATCTGGCGCCGACCCGCGAGGTTGTGCCGGGCGAATAAGGGCTACCGGAGATGCGGACGGATGCAGGGGTGGGGAAAGCTCAACGTTCAACGGTCAACTTTCAACGCTCAAGGAAAACCGACGCGATCTGGGACGTGGTTTGGCGCTCCCATGCGACGCGGTGCCGACTGGTGCTCTGGGCCGGCTGAAGTCAACATACGGACGCAGAGGCATGTTGTCCCGGCTTCAGCCGGCCCAGAGCCCGGACGAGCAGACGCTCGTCCCTCCTGTGCTGCGCGCTCAATATGTATTAGACTCGCGTCCACCCGTCACTGATTGATTGACCGCCTCGCTCGTTCGGTTTGGATTGATTTCGGACAGGGGAGTCAGTACTCTTAAAGGGCATTGCACATCCATAGGAGTTTTTGACATGGCACTGACATTGGCGGATTTGAAGGGCAAGACGGTGGGCGCGTGCGTTTCGGGCGGGCTGGACAGCCGTACGATCGCGAAGGTGATGGTTGAGGCGGGCGTACACGTGGTCGCTTTTTCGGCGGACCTCGGGCAGCCCGACGAGAAGGATATCAACGACATCAAGAAGCGCATGGCGCCGTGCGGCGTGGACACCGTGATCGTGGATCTCAAGGAGCCGATGGCCGAGGCCTGTTTTCAGGTGATCGAGGCGCAGGCCATGTATGACGGCGGCTACTGGAACTCCACCGGCATCGCGCGGGCCGTGACCGCGCGCGGACTGATCGCCGAGATGAAGAAGCGTAAGTGCTCGGTGCTGGTTCACGGAGCGACCGGCCGCGGTAACGACCAGATGCGCTTTGAGCGCTACACCAACGTGCTTGCTCCCGCCATGAAGGTCTACGCGCCCTGGCGCGACGCGGAGCTGCTCAAGAAATTTCCGGGCCGCACGCAGATGGTCGAGTTCCTGGCGCAGTTCGGCATTCAGGCCTTCGTGGGCGCGAAGAAGAAGTACTCCACCGACGCCAACCTCGCCGGCCTCTCGCACGAGGCGGAAGACCTCGAGAGCATGGAGACCTCGATGCTGATCGTCGAGCCCACCATGGGCGTGTGGCCGCAGCAGGCCCCCGACAAGATCGAGAAGGTCACGGTGCGCTTTGAGAAGGGACGCGCGGTGCAGATCAACGGCAAGGACGTGGCGCCGGTCGCCGCGATGCAGCTCGCGAACAAGCTGGCGGGTCGCAACGGCGTGGGCATGAAGCACGCGCTCGAGTGCCGCATCATCGGCACCAAGAGCCGCGGCGTGTACGAGGCGCCGGGCATGGAGCTGCTGGGCACGTGCCTGCGCTACGTGTATCAGGCCACCATGGACCGCCGCTCGGGGCTGCTCTTCGGGCAACTGTCCAAGCTGGTGGCGGACCAGATCTACGACGGGCGCTACTTCGACCCCGTGACGCAGGCTGCGCGCGCGGCGATCGGCGTGTTCTCCAAGCACGCGTCGGGCACGGTCGAGGTGGGGCTCTACAAGGGCAACATTTTCTTCAACGCGCTCACCGACTGCAAAGGCTCGATCTACAACGAGGCGGACTCGTCGATGGAGGCCAGCAACGGGCTTAATCCGGTCAGCTCGCAGGGCTTCGCCGAGATTCAGAGCGTCGAGGCCAAAATGCTGGCCAAGGCGGGGCAGATCGTAGCCAAGTGAGGTGCCTGTCATGGCAAATCTGAAAACGTCCTATCTGGGCCTTGAGCTGAAGAACCCGCTGGTTGTCAGCTCCAACCCGCTGACCAACAACGTGGAGGCGGTCGCGCGGCTGGAGCAGGCGGGCGCCGCAGCGGTGGTGATGCGGTCGATCTTCGAGGAGCAGATCAGCGCGGACGTGTCCGACATGTACGAGGCCCTTGAAGGCGACACGAGCATGGCCGCGATGGAGTACCTGCGGGCCGACCTGCCCGGCCAGCTCGGCCCGGAAAAGTACCTCGACAAGCTCTCGGACATGCGCAAGCGCGTGAAGATCCCGATCATCGCGAGCGTCAACTGCGTGAACGCCTCGAAGTGGGTCACCTACGCCAAGAAGATCGAGTGCGCGGGAGCGGACGCGCTGGAGCTGAACCTCTATCACATGCCGGTCGATCCGGACGAGACCGCGGCCATGGTTGAGGCCCGCCGCCTGGCGGTGGTCAAGGCGGTTGTCGCGGAGGTCAGGTTGCCGGTCGCCGTCAAGCTGAGCCACCACTACACCACGCTGCTGTCGTTCGGGCGCATGCTCGACGAGCTGAATGTGCGGGGGCTCGTGCTTTTCAACCGCTTTCTGCAGACCGATGTGGACATCGAGAAAGAGTCGATCTACTACGCCACCAACTACACGTCGCCCAAGGTGCTGCATTCGCAGTTGCGCTGGACGGCCGTCCTGCGCGACTGGGTGCGCGGCAGCCTGGCTGTCAGCGGCGGCATCCACACCAGTGACGAGCTGGTGAAGGCGCTGCTGGTTGGCGCGGATGTCGGCTACATCTGCTCGGTGCTGCATGTCCGTCACGATTTCGGGGTCATCCGCGAGATTCTCGACGGACTGGCCGCCTGGATGGATCGGAAAGGGTACAGCTCGCTCGCCGATTTCCGCGGCAAGCTGCGCGAGACCGACCTGAAGGATGGCACTGGCTTCGAGCGGTCTCAGTACGTCAAAGCCGCCGTGCAGGTTTCATAGGCGCGATGTTCGACGCGCACACACACTTGCAGGACCCGCGGCTGCGCGACGCGTTCGGCGAGGTGGTCCGGCAGGCGGCGTTGGCCCAGGTCACAGGTGTGTGCTGCTGCGGAACGACGCCCGACGACTGGGCGGGCACGCAGAAGCTGGCGCGCGCCCCGTTACCCTTCGTGCTGGTGCCGGCGTTCGGCGTTCACCCGTGGTATGTGCGGCACCTGCCCCCCGGCTGGTTTGAGACGCTCGAAGCGTATCTGGACAGGAATCCCGTGGCAGCCATCGGCGAGATCGGACTCGACGGCGTACACGACGACATTCCCATGGCTGTGCAAGAGCGGGCACTTGTGCGGCAGATCGAACTGGCGGAGCGGGTCCGGCGTCCGGTGGTGCTGCACGGCGCGCGGGCCTGGGGGCGGCTGGTCGAGGCCGTCAAGCCCTACGCCCGGCGGCTGCCGGGCTTCATGGCGCACGGGTTCGGCGGCTCTGCGGAGATCCTGAAGCAAATTCTGAGTTTGGGCGGCTATGTTTCTTTCGCCGGTTCGGTCTGCAACCCCAAGGCCGAAAAGATCCGCGCGGCGGCTAAGGAGATTCCGGACAGCCAGCTTCTGATCGAGACCGACACGCCGGATCTCTTTCCGACCGGCGGCCGGCCGGCGGCCATCGGAGCGGACGGAAAGCCCTTGAACCAGCCGGCGAACCTTGTGCGCGTGCTGGCGGAGGTGGCCGCGCTGCGCGG
>CAYMLQ010000259.1:0-8569 GCA_964390795.1 uncultured Lentisphaeraceae bacterium | reverse complement strand
AGAATCCAGCCATGGCGTAAATAGTATGCTTTACGGTTTTGCGGCGCAAGCGAAACAGCAATTCTAATTTTGGCATCCCCGTTTCATTGACCTCCCGCGCCCGGAGGTCGCGGGCCACCTTGCGCGGCTTGTCTTTCAGGGGTGGCGCACGACCTCCGGGCGCGCCCTGCGCAAGATACTGCCCGACAAGTCAGTGAAACGGGGTTGCGCCCAATTAGTGCAGAAGCAAAAGCGTGCCCGCAAGAGGTGCCGTCGTAAACACGGTCAGGCGCAGATCGTCAACAAGACCCGCCCCGGTCGTGATGGAAGGATCAGCCGTCGTGCCTGTATCAAAGATAATAACCACCTTGATGCCCGTTACATCAGCAGGAGCGATCGCTGAAACATAAATCGGTTTATGCTTGTCCTTCACATCCGTTGGAAGCAAGTTATGCAAGTCGGAGCTGTTAACCCAGGTATTCGCCTGTGCTCCACCCAGCCAGAAAATCCGGAAGCTGACCCTCTGAGCCGAATTGCTGACCATGGGATCCGCTGAGTCATGACAGGCATATCCGCTCAAGGTCACCCTGCGACCTGCAAAGTCAGGAGAGTTGACATCCTGCGCGATGTACATGCTGCCATAGGTGCCTGTTGTTCCGTTCGCCGACATCTTGTACGCATGGGTGCCACTCCGGCTGAAGGACGTGACGCGCTCGCCCTCATGACCATTTGCAACAAGAGCCCAACTTCCAACTGTAGCGCCCGATCCGGTTTCAAAACTGCTATTGACAAGATAGTTCGTGGCAGCCTGAAGCACGCCGTACATCAAGGGCCGATGATCAGGAGCGGTTCGATGCGAGCCACCCCAGCGCACCCCGGTATTCAGCCCGGCCTGACTTGCGTCCGCATTAATCCGGATCACGGCAAAATCGCCGGGGTTGGCCCCCTTGTCATAAAGACCGTTCAGGTACTCCGCAATCACCAGGCGTTGCGCGTCCGTCGAGTATAAGACTGATCCGACCGCAACCGTCTGCCCTGCTGTCACAACATTATCAGCCAGTTTGACTGGACTATATCCGTTCAGGAACGTGCGTGTTTCTCCATTCGAGATGCAAAGCCAATTCTGATTCAAGGCAGGCGAGGCCATATACCCCAGCCCCCAAACGTCCAGATTAGCGCCGACCAGCGCCCCCGAAAAGGTCTCGGCAACAAGCGCAAGCGTGGCCGAAGTCATCCGCTGTTCGGGCAGGGCGAAGAACGCAATTCCGCTGATGTCAAATGTCGGACTGCCACCCGTGCCGCTGAACAGATCCCAGGTGCTGTTTGCCCCGGATCCGTATACGCCGCCATCAGCCGCCTGGCTGTAGTGCTGGAAGAGTCCGTCTTGCCAAGACGCCCCGCTGACCGTGTAGGTTAACGCATTCCTGCGGTCAGGACTGACGTCGGCAGAGCTCCCGAAATAGATGCTCACCCCGCCGGTTGCAATGGGGGTATCCGGATTAATGCGGATGACCGCATAGTCGCCGGGCTGCGCCCCTTTTTCAAACAGACCGTTGATAAAATCCACTAAGTTCGTGCCTTGTGCCCCATTCAGCGACCAGACCGAACCAACCGCAGGCGTGACACCGGCCACCAACAAATTATCGGCGATTTTGGAGGGCATGCTACCGTTTAGCAGCGCCCGTGTGTCGGTGTTACCCATCAGCAACCAGGAGGCAACCAAGGTCGGCGTTCCTCGTATGAAGCCAAGGCCCCAGACATCAATGGCGGCCCCTGTGGCAGCCCATCCAGCGCTTGCGGAGTAAACCTTATAGGCCAGGTCGGCTGCCGAAACGCGTTGAGACGGCAACTGAAAGAAAGAGATGCCGTTCCAGGGGCGGGTATTAGGATTTCCCGCTGTTCCGCAGATAAGCTGCAGCGTTGAAAAAAATCCCGCCGGGCTTCCATATATCGTTCCGTCATTTTCATGGCTGTAGATCGTCTGGGTGGTCGGCGTGATAACGGGTTCAGCGGAAAGCCTCAGCGTCATCAGTGCCCGGCGGTCGGGACTCACCGCAGAAGAACTTCCAAAATAGAGACTCACGCCTCCGGCAGGAATCGCCGTGTCCGGGTTCATGCGGATGACCGCGTAGTCCCCAGGCTTCGCCCCGTTATCAAAGAGCCCGTTGATATACGCGACAAGACCCGAGCGCTGTGCTGCGCTCAGCTTGTAAACGTCACCAGCAACGGGGGAGGCCCCGGCAGCGACAAGGTTGTCGGCAAGCTTCGATGGCGGGGCGTTGTTCAGCAGCGTCCGCGTGTCGGTATTAGCCATCAGCAGCCATGCGGCATCCAGGGTCGGCGATCCGCTTATGAAGCCGAGCCCCCAGACATCAATGCCGGCGCCCGTACTGGACCATGATGCGGAAGCTTGATAGACCGTGAAGATCAGGTTTGCGGAAACGACCCGGTTGGAGGGCATCTGGAAGAAAGAAACTCCGTTCCAAGGAAGCGTGCTGGGGTTGCCCGCCGTACCGCAGATCATCTGCTGGGAGGGGAATATCCCGGTCTGGTAAACGGAGCCGTCATTGTCATGACTGTAGAGGGTTACATCATCCGGTATCACAGGTTCATCTGTGAGCGTTATCGTCATGGTGGTCCGGCGGTCTGGGCTCGTTCTTGCAGTTCCGCCCCAACGGACATTCTGATTCGCCGTAAACCATGCGTCGGGGTTGACACGGATGACCGCATAGTCACCGGCCACCGCACCTTTGTCATACAGCCTATTGAGAAAGGCAACCAGATTAGTACGTTGCTGCGAGGCCAATTGAGTGATCGTCCCCACAGCCGTTACCGTATTGGAAGGGACAAAATCATCCGCTATCTTGGTAAAGGTCACATTGGTGTTGACCAGAGCGCGCGTATCGGTATCCGCCATCAAAAGCCATGTATTATTCATGGCCGGCGTTTTTATATAGCCCAGCCCCCACACGTCGATATTGGCATTGGTCAAAGGACTATAATTCTCATGCACCGTAAAGCGAATGTTTGCGGTGTCAATGCGGTTTGACGGCAGCTGAAAAAACGCAATCCCGTTATAGGGGTGTCCGCCTGTATATCCGCAGATAAGATCATTATCCACAAAGGTTCCGGTGTCATAGACACAACCATCGGATGGATGACTGATAAGCGTAATCGAATTATTCAAAATGGGCACCTCAGAAAGCGTCACCGTCAGTTTTGCCTGTTTGTTTGTCGTTTGGTGTGAACCACCCCAGCGCAGGCCTGCCGTTCTGGCCGCTGGCACGGCATCCGGATTGGTGCGGATCACTGCATAGTCGCCGGGCATAGCCCCCTGAGCATACAGACCGTTGATGAAGTTCTTTAAGGAAACCTGCCGCGTTCCGTCCGTCTGCCAGACCGTGTTGGCCGGCATCGGCTGCCCGTTCGTGACAATGTTGTCGGCGATCTTGACAGGTGCCGTGTTATTCAGGAGAAGCCGCGTATCGGTGTTGCCCAGCAACAGCCACGTATTGTTCATTACCGGCGTGGTTACATAACCCACCCCCCAGAGGTCGATATTGGCATTGGTCATTGCGCCATGATCGGTGACAACCGTTAGAGAGAGGCTCGCACTGTCCACAAGATTGGAGGGCAGTTTAAAGAGGGAAATCCCGTTGTAGGCGTTGCTGTCGACGTTCCCGCAGATCTGATCGATCGCATCGAAAAATCCGCCGGCATAAACACAGCCATCGGCGGCGGCGCTGAAGATGTCAACCGTATGAGGAGTGCCGAAAGCAAGACTATGCGTGGTGCTCATGGCTGCAGCCAGACGCACGCGCTCATCTGTGGTCAGATGCCAGGTGTCTGTCCGTGTGTACCCGCGTGTATCCACATAGGCGCGGTGCGCTCCCGTACTCATTGCAGTTTGAATGGCGCGGAAATACTCCATATCGGCCCGGGTACGTCCGCCGGTGTTGGCAGGATCGTCATAGAATGCAGCCGGGTTCATATCGATCACCGCCAATGTAAAATCGATATCACTGGTCATCCCCAGATCCGACCTAAGCTGAGCCATCATACCCAGAAAACGACCCGGATAGGCATCCATTGTCGAGGTAGACCCGGTATCGCTTTCGCCCTGGAACCAGAAAAAGCCTTTGAACGCCACCTGATCCCCGGCATTGGTGATCGCGTGTATCTGCGCTTGTAATGCACCCGTTCCTGAAGCGTTGAAAAAATCATTGCTGTAGTTGGCACGAGGCGACGTGGTAAACCACCGGTCCATGGCTTCACCCGAGTGGTTGACATGCACCATCACGAGGTCGGCCCCGTACTCCGCCTGCAGCCCGCTGGCCAAGGCGGCACCCCATGCGGCGGTCGCGTTGGATTGTCCGCCAGCAAAAAAGACGTTTCGCGTGGCAGCTTGCACAGTCAAACAACAGGCGGTGAAAACAGAAAATTGAGCAACAAAACGCTTCATACGACTCCATTTCTTATCAGCCATCTCACCGTCAGCAAATCCATTTGTAAGATATAGGTGAATATCCTATCAACTCGCTTGAGAACAAACAAGCAGGAACGTAATGGGTGCGATTCAACTTTGTTGAATCCGCACCCGATTTAGGAGTTAGCAGTTAGGATTTAGGAGTTGCAATGCCTTGAAGAAGAACTTATACGATTCGATAAAGGGCGGTTCTTAGTGTCTTTAGCATGAGGACACCACTTTCCCCCGCTCCATGAGATGTGGTAGAAACTCAAAAGACGCCCTGTTTTCGCGGGTCGTAGCGCTTTCAACTCCTAAATCCTAACTACTAACTACTCCTTTCTCAACAGGCCTCGAATCTCTGCCTGTGAGAGCGCCCGGCTATACAGCATGACCTCATCCAACAGCCCATCGAAATGCGCGGTGTGTCCTGGTGCGTACGAGCCCAGAGTAATCGGAAAACCGTTCGCGCCAACCGTCCCCGGACGTTCCAGAACACCGCAGACCTCGCCGTCCATGTACACGCGTATCGTCTGCCCGTCGAATGTTCCGGCCAGATGAACCCAGCGCCCCGTAGGCAGCGGGCGCTCTGACTGCGCCGTGTGGCTCCACGCCGTCTTAGGCACGTTGAAGCAGGGACGGCCTCCCATGACCCCCAGCCGGAACCCCGTCGCCTCGCCGCCTCCCTGCACACGGTTCACGATCCAAGCCTGACTCTGCCCGGCCACGTCCGTCTTGACCCAGCATGTGACCGTCACGCCGGTCGTCACGTTGAAGGCAGGATCGCTCTCGACCTGCACGCACCCGCCCGTGCAGACCAGCGCATTGCCGTCCTTGCCCGCCGCACGTGCTGCGCCGCTCAGCCGTCCGCCCCGCCGCCGCCCTGAATAGTCGTACGCCGCCGCCTCATCCGCCGCCTCGTCAAACGCCCACCACCCCACCAAACCGCGCTCCTCAGCGCCCGGCTTCGCCACATGCCGCCGGACGGCCTGACGGGCACTTTCCCGCTTATCGAACTCCGCCCGGATCGCCTTATCGTACGGCCCGAGGCCGATATCCTCGGGCAGCAGATCGACATGCTGCCCCGCCCCAGGCGCGAACACCTCGCGCACCGCATCCAGATAGCCGAACCCGTACTCGCGGTAGGGCGCGATATAGTGCCCCTCGCCCCACTCGTTCCAGTTGTCCAGCAGCAGCATCCGCCGGCCCAGCTCGCCCTCGGGCAGCGTCTCCGCAAAAGCCTTGGCCTGCCGCAGCAGCGACGCGAACCCGTCCGGAGGGATTTTCCAGATGCTCCCCTCGTCGCGCCAGCCGCTCCACGCCTGCGACACGGTGACCACCTGCGGCAGGATGTTCAGCTCCTGCGTCTTGCGGATGTACTCCATCTGTTTCGCAATGGCCTGCTCCGGCGCCGGGCTGCCCGGAATGCCCCAGCAGTAGGCGAAGGTATAATCAAGGCCGAGCTGTTTCAACAGACTCAAATGCGCCGGCTGCACCCCGCGGTATTCGCCGAGAATGGTGAGCCCGCTGAAGCCGGCCTCTCGGCACACCTGACGCATGGCGTCGAACGCGCGCGCCACCGCCTCCTTGCTGCCGAGATCCTGCACCAGATATTCGGGCCGGTAGACAAAGAGCACGGGCTTGTTGTCGACTTTGAGATACGAGGGATGCTTGAAGTAGTTCTCGATCCAAAACGGCAGGAGGTTCTCGAAGAGATCCTTCTCACCCGACACGCCCGCCGAACCGCGCGACTGGTTCTCCCACATGATCGTGTATTTCATGCGGTCAACGAACCGCGACTTGTGCAGCGCCTCATGGATGGCGCTGCTGAAACGCGTCTTCACCGGCCCGCCCTGCGCCGTGCGATACCAACAGTAGATGAAAAACGAGATCCCGTGCTCGACCGCCCACTTCGTTTCCCAGTCCGAAACTTCGGGATTCTCCTGCGCGTAGAACCCCAGCGCGGGCGTGCGCTCGGGATGTTTCAGAAGGTTCGCCCACATCTCGGGCTTGTCTTTCTCCCAAAGCGGACAGTGGTGCGCGCCGACCAGCATCTCCGTGCGCACCGGCTCGGGCGGCGGGATCGCACCCAGTTTCCGACGTTCCAGCGGCGGAAGAAAACGCACCCGCAACGCCGACCGGGCAATCGCCTGCGTATCAGAAAGGATCTCCAATCCCAATTCTCCGTCACACGCCGCAGCCGCCTCCACCTGCCACCGGATCACCGCCTGCCCGCCGGCCGGCACGGAAGTCGTCCCCCCCTCAGGCGGCAGCACCTTGACGCCCGCCGGCACCGCGAGCCGCGCCAGAACCGTAATCTCCCGTTCGGTCAGGTTTTCTAGCACCGCCACCACCGGCTCGGCTCGTCCCGCCCGACACACGTTCGCCTCCGGCTCAAACCGCCGGATCTGAATCTGGGGCGCCTCCGCCGCGCTCACCGCTCCCCACCACGCACCGCACAGCACGACGAGCCACGCTCTCACGTTGATCATTGGACATTCCTTGTTGGCCATTGGCTAATTCACTTCTCTCCCGCCCGCACCGTCTCGACCATCGCGAAAATATTCTCCAGCGGCGTGCCGGCCTGCACATTGTGGCAGGAGCAGCAGATGTAGCCTTGGCCGCCCGCGCCGAGCGTACGCAAACACTCGAGCGTCTCCGCCCGCACGACCTCCGGCGTACCGAACGGCAACACGCTCTGGTTGTCCACTCCGCCATGGAAGATCACGCGGTCGCCGAACTCGGCCTTGAGTTCCGCCAAGTCCATGCCCGGACAGGCGTGCTGAATGGGATTCAGCACGTCGATGCCGCACGCGACAATGTCCTTCAGCAGCGGACGCGCCGCTCCGTCCGTGTGATAGAAGACCTTCAGCCCGTGCGCGTGGATCAGGTCGCACCAGCGCTTGAGGCGCGGCTGGAGGTGCCGCTGCCACATCTCCGGCGACATGATGAGGCTGGTCTGACCCGCGATGTCGTCACTGATGAAAACCAGATCAAGCGTGTTTCCCGCACGCGCGAAGAAACGTTTCATCATCTCGGTCTGAATGCTCTCGATACGGTCGAGCACAGCGTCCACGTAGTCCGGGTCGAGCGCGAGATCCATCATGGCCTGCTCCAGGCCCCGCATCTGGCAGTAGATCTCGTAAAACGAGACCCAGGGTCCGATCACCGCAAACTCTTGCGACGCCTCGGCCGCCTTGGCCACGGCCCCGTCGTAATCGAACTTCGCCACGTCCGGCCAGAACGGATAGTCAGCCAGCGATTCGGGCGTTTCGAACCCTTTGAGCGGGGCTTCCCCAAATTCCGCATAATACGAATCGCCGGTCTGGATGCCCTTGAGCGGCACGCCCCACATCGTGCGGCTGCCGCCCGACTCCGCGCCCGCCCCAGACTGTCCGCCCGCGCGTTCGCCGGACTCGGCCTTGTAATCCATGAAGACCCAGAAGATCTTATCGAGCCCCAGCGCGCGGTACACGGCGAGGTCATCGGCGACGGCGAAGTGCTTCCTCAGCGCTGCTCCGATTTCCGGCGTGTGCCACAGGTCGATCGGCGCACGATCCGTGGGCTGGCGCTTCAGTGTCGCCAAGATGCGTTCTTTGGGTGTCATACCTGAACTTCTCCCTGTTTTAAAAGTGCGTGAAATGTGCCTTTGGGTCGTATTATCGCCACATATCAGTTCCTCGCTCAATATGTGAACGGTAGCACACACGATTATCCCGATTCAAGCCGGTTCCGCAGGGACACCAGGGCCGTTCTGTTGGTGGACACCTTTCTTAATCTTAATCCTAATCCTAATCCTAATCCGCTAACCGCCGGCTGTCGGTCTCATATTCAGCCTGTTCCTCATGATACGATCAGCGGACGTGCTACGAATCAAGCCCACCAGCATCGAGACAATTCGCACCAGATTATGATTACGAGCAAGATTACGACTACGAATCGCCGACCTCAACAGAACTGCCATGCACCCCCAGCAATTCAATATTTGACTTTTCGTTCACGGGACTGCGCGGAAAATGAGCGCAGGGCACGCCCGGTCGTGCGCCACCCCTGAAAGAAGCACCGCGCGAGGTGGCCCGCGACCTTGTCTCTTTGAAAAGTGCTATTGTACGGGTGTCTTTACGG
>CAYMLQ010000258.1:0-8573 GCA_964390795.1 uncultured Lentisphaeraceae bacterium | reverse complement strand
CGCTCGACCGGTGCGCGTGGGGTGTGCAGTTCCACCCCGAATTCGACAGCCGGATCGTGCAGGCCTATGTGCTGCACAGCAAAGATGCGCTAGTCGCGAATGGTCTTGATGTGAAGGACGTGTTCGCCTCGTGCATGGAAACGGGCTGCGGTCACGAGATCTTCCGGCGCTTCTTGGATGTCGTCTGCGACAGGTCGCGATCCTCCTGTGCCAGCCCCTTCGCCCGCGCGGTCTGACGGAAGTCGCACCAAACGATATCCGCTTGTGGTGCCTTCGTTATTCTGTCAAAGTGAGCACGGTTATGTGTGGCTTGCGACACGAGACGGGGAGGGCGCGATGAACAGGGCTTGCAGATGGACGATTGCGGTTATCGGTTCCGCAGTGGCGGTGAACGCCTCAGCCGCCACGCGCCTTGTTCTTGGCGACAGCTCGGCCGCGGCCTCTTCCTCTGCCTCTCTGCGCGAGGCCAAGTATGCCATCAACGGCGCGGGCCTGAGCGGCAGCCTGCACACCAACACCGCCGACTTTGCGACATGGATGAGCGCGACGCAGGCGTCCACCGTTTCCGGACAGTGGATCCGGGTCGATCTTGGACAGGTACGCCCGCTCGACCATTTCAAACTCTGGAACTGCAACTATTGGAGTGCCTCCTCCGCAACCACGAACCGGGGCGTACGAGAGGCGGAGGTTTACCTGTCCAGCCTCGAAACCACGCCGGGCACGAACTTTAACGACACGGCCCAGTGGACCCGCGTGATCAGTAAAATCACGGTGGCGAAAGCTCCGGGCGTCAATACCTATGCGGGAGAACCCGACATCAGCCTGTTGGGTTTGCAGGGACGCTGGCTGGCCTTGCGCATGCTTTCCAATTACAGCACGACGGATTTCAGGGTCGGCCTCAGCGAACTGCAGGTCTTCGAGGAGGAGCTGCCGATAACGGCGAGTGTGCCGACCAACGTATGTGCGGCCGAGACGAGTCCGTCAGCCGCCTCAGTGACGTGGACTGCCCCGACCAACGCTTCAACCATCGTCGGCTACCGCGTGTACCGCGACGGATCGCTCCTCGGTACGAGCGCGACCACGAATTTCTTCGACGAGGGGCCGCTGGACAGGTACCGCTCCTACGGGTATTCAGTCACGGCGTACGATGCCGCCGGCTTCAGCTCGACCCGCAGCGCTAGCGCGGTCTTCGCGTACCGGCGGTTCCCGTTCACGATGCCGTGGGACGATGCCGAGACCAACAGCGTCGCGGACCTGAGCGGCCTGTCCGCCGGGCCGGCGGACGCGTGGGTCACGGCGACCGACGGGCACCTGGAAGCGGGTGGCGCGCCCATCCGGTTTCTGGGCGTGAACATGGTTTTCGCGGCTGCCTTCCCCGACCACGCGTCGGCTGGCCCGCTCGCGGCGCGGTTGGCCAAGCTCGGAGTCAACAGCGTGCGGTTCCACCACATGGACATGAGCGTCGCGCCGAGAGGCATCTTCACAAATGTCGCCAGCAGCAGTTCCGCTTACCTGCGCACCCTAGACCCGGTTCAGATGGACAACCTCGATTTCTTCATCGCGCGACTCAAAGACTGCGGCATTTACGCGAACCTGAACCTCCACGTCAGCCGCAGCTACCCCGGCTATCCCACCAACGGCGTGCCGAGCTATTTCAAGGGCGTCGACCATTACATGCCGGGGCTGGTGGCGCTTCAGCGTGAATTCGCCCGCGACTTGCTCACGCATGTCAACCCCTACACGGGCAACGCCTATGTCGACGAACCGGCGCTCGCGCTCATCGAGGTGAATAATGAGAACGGGCTCATCTACGAATGGCTGCGAGGCTCCTTCGACGCGGGACTCCACACGAATTACGTGAACGAGCTAGCCGCGCAGTGGAACGCGTGGCTAGCCGCCGCGTACGCCGACACGGACGCGCTGAGCAACGCCTGGGCTCCCGCCGCCGGACAGCCCTATGGCGCCGAGCTTCTGACCAACGGCGCCTTCGCCGCAGGCACCCAGGCGGCTTGGGCGGCGCAGGCCGTGGCGCCCGCCGCGGTCGCCACGCAGCTCGTCGCGGGTGCAGCGCCAGACGGCGGCTACGCCTTGCGGCTCGGCGTCACATCCACTGGCACGGTTCGGCTCGCTCAGGGCGGCGTCGCGGTCACGTCGAATCAGTCGTATACGGTCGCGTTCTGGGCGAAAGCCGAACCGCCGCGTGCGGCCAGCGTCGGCTTCGCCCCGAACCAGACGCTCGGCTCGGCGCACGTCGCGCTGGCGTCCGAGTGGCAGAAGCATACGCTGGTGCTGGAACCGGGCGGCAGCGTAACGAACGGCCGGTTCGCCGTGGAGGGGCTGGGCGTGCAGACAGGCGCGGTGTGGTTCGCGGGCCTCTCCGCGCAGGCCGGCAACGCGCTGCTCGGGCCGTCGTACGCCTGCGCGGAGGGACTCTCCAGTTCCGAACTGCTGGTCAACGGGAACCTCGCGGCGGGCTTCGTTTCGCCTTGGGCGTTCCAAGTTGTCGCGCCCGCCGCCGCGAGCAGGCTGATCGTGACGAACGGCGCGCCGGATGGGGGCAACGCGCTGGAGATCAACGTCGCCACGAACGATGCGACCACGTGGCATGTGCAGTACTATCAGTCGAATCTGCACGTCACGAACGGGCAGCCCTACACGCTCACGTTCTGGGCAAAGACCGAGTTTCCGCGCACACTGGCGCTCAACCTGATGCAGCAGAACGATCCCTACGGCGGACTCGCCTCCGCGACGGTCACGCTCTCGACGAACGGGCAGTTCCTCACGGTCGTCATGACGCCCAGCGCGACTGAGTACGACGCGCGGCTGAGCGTGAGCGGCCTGGCCTCGCAGACCGGACGGGCCTGGTTCGCCGCGCATTCGCTGCGAGTCGGCTCACCGTCGGTCGGCCTGCCCGGCGGCGAGACGCTCGGCAGTGTGAGCCTCGTCGCGACCAAAGCGGATCTCGCCCTGCGCACGCGGGCCGCGCAGCGCGACTGGCTGCGGTTTCTGTGGGACACGGAACGCGGTTACTGGACGGGTATGCGCGACTATATCCGGAACACGCTGGGCGCGAAATCCCTCCTGATCGGCACGCAGACCTCCTACAGCCCGTCTCTCCTGCAAGCCGAGTTCGATGTCGTGGACAGCCACGGCTACTGGCAGCACCCCTCGTTCCCCAACAGGCCGTGGGACTCCAACGACTACACCGTGAGGAACCAGCCCATGACCGGCGACGCCGCCGGCGGAAACATCCCAGGCCGCGCGCAGACGCGCGTGTCCGGCAAGCCGTTCGTCTGCACGGAATTCAACCACCCAGCGCCGCTCACGTTCACCGCGGAGGCCCTGCCGCTCAACGCCGCCTACGCCGCGCTGCAGCAGTGGGACGGCATCTTTGTTTTCCAGTATCACGACAACACCAACTGGAGCCAGGGGCACTTCAGCAGCTTTTTCTCCAGCGCGCGCGAGCCTGCCAAAATCACCACCTACCCCTTCGCCGCGGCGGCGCTGCGCCGCAGCGACGTTTCGACTGCGGTCGGCGAGGCGCGCGTTACCGTTCCGGTCGCTGTCGCGCTCGCCCGGATCGCGCAGACCGACGTCTCGCTCGGAACGACCGACTTCGGCGTGGACAGCCGGCTCGCGCTGTGCCGCCGCCTCGCGATCAGCACGGGCGCGATCATGTCGGTTTGCGCGCCGTGGCGTGACGCCACCGCGCCCGCCCTCCTCAGCGACACGGGCGAACTGTCGTGGGGCGTGTCGCAGCGGGTCGTCACGGTGCGCGCGCCGCTGGCCAAGGCCCTCATCGGCGACGCCGACGGCCAGACCTTCGACCTCGGCCACGGGGTCGTGGTCACGCCCGGCGCAACCCTGCAGCGCAGCGGCTGGTGCGTCCTCACGCTGCTGGTCAGGGACGGCACCGGCTTCCAAAGCGCCGACAGCCGCATCCTGCTGACCGCCGCTGGCTACACCGACAACTACCGCCAGCTCTGGAGCCCCGGCCTGGGGCCGACCAACCTCACCTCGATGGTCGCGTCCACGAACTGGGGCTCCGCGCCGACCCTGCTTGAAGGGATTCCTGCGGCCATTGTCATCGACCGTCCCGCAACGTCGGTCAGCGTCTGGGCCTTGGACGAGCGCGGCGTGCGCAAGGCTGGCGTGCCAGTTTTCGACGCGGGCGGAAAAGCGGCCTTCAGCATCAGCCGCGACTACCGGACCGCGTGGTATGAGGTGGACACGCGGACCGGACAGGAGTCGCCGTTTGATCGCTGGCGGATTGGCCATTTCGCGGAGGCGGCGCTGGCCGATTTCGGAGTCAGCGGCTTCGACGCCGACCCGGACGGCGACGGGCTCTCCAACCTGTTTGAGTACGCGATCGGCACCGACCCGAACGGTTCCGGCGTCGCCGGGCGCTACTCGGCACTTCTCGCCCCTGACAACGGCACGGAGTATCTCACGGTGACCGCCCTGAAAAACCCCGCTGCGACCGACGTCCAGTTCAGCGCCGAGGTCAGCGCCGACCTGACGGGCTGGACGAATGACGTGACCGTGCTGCAGAACGACACCACCCTCTTCAAAGTCCGCGATAACACGCCCGTTCCCGCCGCCCCGCGCAGGTTTATGCGCACCAAGGTCACTGGCCGATAGCGCTGGGAGCGGGGGCACAAGTTCGCCAGCAACGCTCACTCCTCGAACACCCCAACCGATTACGTCGGCAGCAATTCAAATTTTGACTGTTCCGTTCGCAAACAGGTGCGAAATCATGCGCAGGGCGCGTCCGGAGGCCGCGTGCCACCCCTGAAAGACGCGCCGCGCAAGGTTGCCCGCGACCTCCCGGGCGCGGATGCGAACGAAAGAGATGCCAAAAAGTAGAGTTGCTGGCGTCATCCGCCGTCAGTGGCCGAACTGCTGCCAGTAGTGCGTTTTGTAGGGGTTCTGGGCTGGGACGTTCTGAGGGCTCTCGTTCTCCATACCGGTGCGGACGTCTGCCCACCAGGCGTCATAGGACCTGCGCAGGCGGGCGACTTCGTCGGGGTGGTTGGCGGACACATCTGTCTTTTCCAGCGGGTCGGAGGCGACCTCGTAAAGCGCGGTGTTGTTCACGAAGCGGAAACGGGAGGTGCGCACCGCGCACTGCTTGAATTTAGACTCGTCGGGATCGGCACCGGGCTTCCAGCGGCCGACGTGCGTGAAGAGCAGCCGATCTTCCCAGGCGGCCTGCGGGTTCTGGAGGAGCGGCAGCAGCGAGCGGCCGTCGAGCTTCTTGTCCGCTGGCGGCGTTGCCCCCGCGAGGGCGCAGAAGGTCGGGAAGAGGTCGAGGTGCGCGGCGAGCGCGGGACAGGCCTCGCCTTGGGGCAGCGCGCCTCGCCAGCGGGCGAGCAGGCCGACGCGCGTGCCGCCTTGGAACGGCGTGCCCTTGCCGCCGCGCATGCCGCCGTTGAAGAGCTTGGACTGGCAGGTGCCGTTGTCCCCGAGGAAGATGACGAGCGTGTTTTCGGAAAGCTTCCACTCGTCCAGCTTGGCGAGCAGGCGGCCGACGTTCCAGTCGATGTTCTCCACCATGCCGCAGAAGCCGGCCGCGTCGTCGCCGAGCCCGGCCTCTACGTGGCGCTTCTTCCACGCGTCGGGCGCGTGGTAGGGGCCGTGGGGCGCGTTGGGCGTAAGATAGCAGAAGAAGGGTTCGCCGGTCTTGCGCCGGGCGTCGATCCACCGCAGGGCGCGGTCGAAGAAGACGTCGGTGCAGAAGCCCTGGGTGCGCTCGAAGGTGCCGTTGTGGCGGATCGCCGGATCGAAGTAGGAGTTGTTGGGAGCGTCGCCGCACGAGCCGGGGTAGGTCTGTCCGATGCCGCCGCCGCCGTGGATGAAGGTTTCGTCGAAGCCGCGGCGGCCGGGCTGGTAGGGCTCCTCGTCGCCGAGGTGCCACTTGCCGAAGATGCCGGTGGCGTAGCCTGCGGATTTGAGCGCCTGCGGCAGGGTGAAGGCCTTGAGGCTCATGCGCTCGCGCTCGTAGATGGTGTGGGTGACTCCGGAATAGAACTCGTGCCGGCCGGTCATCAGTGCGCAGCGCGTGGGAGCGCAGGTCGGGCTGACCTGGAAGTCGGAGAACCAGAGCGACTGCGCGCGCAGGGCGTCAAGGTTTGGCGTGCGGATGTTGGGGTGTCCGGTCCAGCCCATGTCGCCCAGGCCCTGGTCGTCGGTCATGACGAACACGATGTTGGGGCGGCGTCCGGCGAGCGGAGCAGCGGGGGGGGGCTGCGCTGCGGCTGTGCCGGTGACAAGAGAGGCGGCGGAAAGGGTGAGGGAGTGGAGGAAGTGGCGTCTGTTCATAGAGAAGGAGGAGTTAGGAGTTAAGATTTAGGAGTTAGGAGTGGGGGGAGCGGGTCGTTCATCTCTTTTTGGAGGGCGGCGAGGCGGCGTTTCAGCGTGGCGAGCGTTTCTTTGTGAGCGGGATCATCGGCCAGGTTGCGCAGCTCGTGAGGGTCATTCGCGAGGTCGAAGAGCAGGAAGACGTTGGGCTCCGGATACCAGATGAGCTTCAGGTCGCCGACGCGGACCATGCGCTGGAGCTTCATGTACGCGCCGTAGATGGCGTCGTACTGCGTGGCGCGCTCGCCGCGGATGAGAGGCAGCAAGCTCTTGAACTGCACGTGCGCGGGAATCGCGGCTCCCGCCAGTTCGAGCGAGGTGGGCATGAGGTCCTGCAGGTAGACCGGCGCAGCGATCTGCCGGCCCTTCGGGATTCCGGGGCCGGAGGCGAGCAGGGGAACCTTCATGCTGTGCTCGAACATGTTCTGCTTGCCCATGAAGCCGTGCTGTCCCACCGAGAGCCCGTTGTCGCCGGTGAGAAAGACGACGGTGTTGGCGGCTTGGCCGGACTTATCCAGCGCGTCCAATACGCGGCCGAGCTGCTGGTCGAGGTAGGTGATCAGCGCGTAATACTCCGAGCGGTGGACCTGCACGGCATGCGGCGTACGCGGGTCGGGCGCGAGCCGCTCGTCGCGCAGCGTGTGACTGCAGCCGATGGCGTCCTTGTACGGATTGGACGGCAGGTAGCTGGGCGGCAGCGCGATCGTGTCGGGCGGGTACTGCTCGATGAACGCCTTGGGACTCTGGCGCGGGTCGTGGGGCGCGTTGAAGGCAGCGTAGATAAAGAAAGGTTTGCCGTCCTGCTTCGGAGCATCGAGAAAGGCGATGGCGTCGTCAGCGGTCACGGCGCTCCAGTGGGTGCCGCCCTGCCAATGGCCGCCGCGCGTCTCGTCCCACGGCTGCCACAGGTCGGGCGCGCTCTCTTTGGGCCGCTCGTAGGCATCGTCGCCGGTGCCGGGCATGCCGCCGCGCACGTTGCGCGCCTCGTCGAAGAGGTCAGCGGGCTTGACTCCGGTGACGTGCCATTTGCCGGTCATGCGGGTGCGGTAGCCGGCGTCGCGCATGAGCTGAGGCCAAAGTCGCTTGTGCTCGGCCTCGGCCTTGAGGTGTTTCTCGAGGGCGCAGGCTTCCCAGAGGAAGCGTCCGGTGTTGAGCATGGTGCGGCTGGCGACGCAGACCGCGCCGTGCCAGCCGCCTTGGTTGTAACAGTTCTTGAAGACGGTGCCGGAGGCGGCGAGGCGGTCGAGGTTCGGCGTGCGGATCTCGCCGTTGCCCAGCGCGTGAATCGAGTCGAAGGTCTGGTCGTCGGTGTACAGCAGCAGGATGTTCGGCTGGCCGTGTGGCGCGGCGGCCCGTGCGGTGAGGCAGGCCGCGCCTGCAAGGGTCAGGGTTCTCAAGAAGTCGCGTCGGTTCATTCTGTTCTCCCTAGCTCGGTTTCTTCATGAAATAAAGTGTCGTATGATTCCGCTCGCCTGTCAACACCGTTTCGCCTGTGAGCGTTCTCTTTACAAACGTGCGAGGAAGGTCTATTTTATACGCCTTTACTGGTTCGAGAACGGGGGGGAAGCGGATGAAGAAAACGTATGCGATGACCGTGCTTAGAATGCTGGTCGGATGGCACTTCTTATACGAGGGCCTTTACAAGCTGGTGCAGCCGGGCGGCTGGTCGGCGGAGGGATATCTGAGAACGAGCCAGTGGTTTGCGGCTCCGGTGTTTCACGAGATAGCGGCGACGCCCTGGCTGCTGAAGGCGGTCGACCTTCTGAACATGTGGGGGCTGACCGCGATCGGGCTTGCGCTGATCGTCGGACTGCTGGTCCGCCCTGCCGCGGCAGCCGGCTTTGTGCTGTTGCTTTTCTACTTTGTTGCCCAGCCCCCGTTCTTGGCGCCCTCGGCTGACGGGCATTTCCTGTGGATCGACCGCAACGTGGTGGAAGCCGCGGCGCTGCTGGTGGTGATGGTGCTGCCCTCTTACAGTTTGGGCGGTTATCTGGCGGCTCTTCCGCGCCGGGCCTTCAAGCGCAAGCTTGCGAAGGACAAGACTGACCAGACGCCGGCCATCGCATCGCCTGAACGGCGCGAGCTGCTGCTGAGCCTCAGCGCACTGCCCGTGATCGGAGCTTTCGGCTACGCGTTTTTCCGCAAGCACGGGCCGGTTTGGGAGCGCAAGAATCTTGAGGCGAAGCCGGATGCAGTCACCAGCGCCACGGTCA
>CAYMLQ010000257.1:0-8616 GCA_964390795.1 uncultured Lentisphaeraceae bacterium | reverse complement strand
ACCTCGCCGCCGGCCGGCTCTCTCCCCAAAGCCACCGTGCCTGACAAAAAAAGAAGGGGCGTGCCTACTCACGCCCCACAACAGGCACGGGAATGCCTTGGGAAGAGCGCTTTCGGCACGCCCCAATCGGGGCGTGCTTTGAGCGCTGCCTTCCCATTTGAAATTCCCGTTTCGTTGTGGTCAGCAGCCGAAGCTACGCAAAGTTTTTAGACTCGTTCAAGTCGATTCGATAATCAGTCTCCAAAAGAATGCGACAAGGATAACTCAAAAGAACCGTCTCACCAAGCCCAAACCGGCGGCGCGGTTTCACGCCGAAACCGCATTTCCCTTCCCCGGCTCTCAAGAAGCCGCGGGGGCACCCCGCCTCTTCTTGTCGAGGCCGGCGCCCGACCCCCGCTGAACGGCATCCCTCAGCTCCTCGATCCGGCCGTCATGGTCGTAGCGCAACGCCGTAGCGTCCACCGTCCAGCCGCCGAGCCGCTTCGCGATCTCGTCGCTGACCCCGGCCTCCGCCAGCCGCGTCCGGAAAGTATGCCGCCAGGAATGAAAATCGTACTCGCCGGGCACCCCGGCAGCGGCCAGCACCACGGCGAACGCGCCGGGGCCGCCCTTCTTGTGGGGGTTCGGATAAGTCTTGGCATGGGTCGGAAACAGCAAGCCGGCGCCGCCGCTTGCCGCATGCTCCGAACGCAGCGCGGCCAGCAACTCGTCGCACAACGGGATGGCCAGGCACACCCCGTGCCTCGCCGTCTTCGAGGGCGCCAGGTGAACCACGCCGCCTGTCAGGTCAAACGCGTCCCATTTGACCCGCGCGACATCCCCGTAACGCAGCCCGGTGAAACGGGCGATCCTGCAGGCAAGCCCCCAGCCGCCGCCAATCCTGTCCGCGGCCTCGATCACGGCCTTCTCCTGCTCGCGCGTGAAGGCAAGGCCGCGCTTCCCGTCGTCGGCGGGCAGCACGAGAGGCCAAGGGTTCTCCTTAACCTCATCCCGCACGCGCCGGAGCCCCTCCCACACGGTCCCGAGATCGGCGATCAGATTGCGCCGGGTCTTGCCCGCCGCCCCTTGGAGGGAAAGCCAGGCGGCAAACCCGGCCGCGCAAGCCCGGTCAACCTCGCCCGCGCAAGCCGCCGAGGGCCAGCTTTCAGCCGCCCATTCGGAGAATCGCTCGCAGGCGCGCCTCCGCTGCCTCCAGGTGATGTCGGCCAACGTCCGCCCGGTCGACTTGGCCCAGCCCTCGTAAGCGCCCCAGACGCCGGCCAGCGGCATCCCGGCGTGCTTCTGGCCGGACAAGGCGTCGATCATGGCGTGCAGGCGGTCTGCGGAGGTCTTGCCCGCAAAGGCCAGGCGCATCACATGCTCGACCGCCTCGGCCTCCGCGCGGTCCGTCTTGCCCGTCGATCCGCGCAGGCGCGGCTTGCCGGGGCCGCGATAGATTGAATACCACCATCGTTTCTTTCCGGGCTTCAGGTAGACGCACATCGATAACCTCCTTGCACGCAGCCATTAGTAACGAGGCGCAAAGATACCACAAAAGGCCGTTTCCGTCCACCCCCCCGTTCACCCCTAGGGGCAACAAAAAACCGCCTAACTTGTTGATGTTAAGCGGTTTATGACGATAAAAAATGGAGCGGGCGATGGGAATCGAACCCACGTGTGAAGCTTGGGAAGCTCCTATTCTGCCATTGAATTACGCCCGCAAAATGTGAAGTAACTGTATCAAAAATTGCCGCATAGTCAAAGGCGATTATTTACAAAAAAATTCGGAAAAAAAATTCGGAACGGGGCGGCGGCGCATAGCAAGGGCCGCCGCCCTGCCGGTGCCTACCGGAGGAGGATGACCGTGCCACGCACGGTGTTGATGTAAAGTTTACCGTTACGCAAGGCGATCGCCGCGTCCACGCTGTTGCCTTGCGCATCCACGAGAAGGAGCGTCGGCTGTCCGCCCACCCAGGTCGCGCCCGTGAAGTCCGCGAGCAAGGTGATCCCGCGCGGCACCGGCGTCGGCACCACCACCGTTAGGGTGCCACCGGGCACGGAGACCGCGCCGGTCACGACCAGTTTCGCACCGCGGCCCACGGTCAGCTTCGTCAGGGCCAAGACGCCCTTGCCCGTGCCATTCGCGGCCATGTTGACGGTCGCGCTACCTGCGGATACGGTCACGTTGCTGGCCGCCACGGTGTAAGCGGAATTGGCAATCGAGCCCACAGCCGCCGCCACGTTGAGCGTCGCGTTCGAGCCCAGCCCGAACCCGTTCACGCTGAAGGCCGCGTTGCTGTTGACCAGCGACGGGGCGATCGCGCCGGTCAGACTGTCGCCGACCGTCACGCTATTGGCAAAGGCAGTCGAGCCGGGGTTTGCGTCGTTGAACGAGAAGTTTCCGACGAACTGCTGCGCAGTCGCACCGCCCGTACCGCCGCCGAAGCCGACGTAGGCCGTGTTGCCGCCGAACTGGGTGGTCATGTTGACGGTGAGCGAGGCCGTGAAAATCTTAACGCCTTGCGTCAGCGTCAGGTTCAGCTTGTCGCCGTCAAAGGACACCACGACATCCACGCCATTCGTCGGAATGATGCCGTTGAGAGCCGTGGTATCACCACTCTTTGCACCGTTGACAATCCAGCCGACAGAGGCCGTGTTGTAGAGGTTGAAGTAGAACCCGATCGACGGCGTGATCGTGTTCACCCCGATAAAGCCGCCCGTGCCGCCCAGCGCGCCGTTGGTCGAACTGCTGTTCTGGAGGATGAAAGCCATGCCGTCCGCAGCGTTGACGCTGTGGTCGCCCACTTCGTACCGGAAGGAGGCATACCACGGCACCGCAGGATTGACCTTGGTGTTACTGAACGCGCTACCCGCCTGACTGCCTGCATTCGCCGTGAGCTGTATCCAAGAGCTGCTGTAGCGGTTGGACCAGATCGCGTTGCCGTTGAGCCTCCAGGCCGCAGCGCCAAGCGCCGGGAGCAATGCGTTCGTACCCGGAGTCACTTCCGGGGTGATCGCCAGCGTGCCGCCGTCGAGCGCCACGCTGCCAGCGCCGCCCAGTTGCGACGGGCGCGCAACACGCAGGGTGGCACCCGTGGCCACGCGCGTCACGCCGGTGTAGACATTGTCCCGGTTCAAGAAAAGGGTGCCGCTGCCGGTGACGTTGAGTTCGCCGCCGCCAACCAATGCGCCCGTGATCCCACTCTGCACCAGGGTACCGGTGGTCTTGACCTCGACAACCCCTGCGTTCGTGACGGTCGCGGACGAACCGAGCGTAGCGCCTGGGGCGAAGGTCAGTCTCCCGTTGTTGATCTTCACCGCACCCGCAAAGGAGTTGGTTGAGGTCACATACACTTCGCCGGGGCCATCCAGGCGGATCAGGCCCGTGCCGACAAGCAGTCCGCCCACCGTCACGGTGCCCGTGCGGTCAAAGGCCAGCGTGCCCAGAGCGCCGATCTCAGCGGTGGCCGGTCCCAGAGCGCCGGTCGCGCCGCCGTCGCCCACGCGCAGGGTGCCCTCGCTGACGATGTGCTTGCCGTAGAAGCCGGCGTTGTTGTCGGTGAGCGTCAGCGTGCCGGAGCCTTTCTTCTGGATGAAGCTCGACGCTCCTCCGAGGATCGTGCCCGCATGCGTCGTGCTGACGCTCTGATTCAGCAGGACCGAAGCGCTCGTCCCGAGGTTGAACATGCTGCCCGCTGAGCCTGCCAGCCCGCGCAGGACTGCCCCGCCGAAGAGAACCGATTGAGGCATCAGGTTGGTCGCTCCGCCCGGATAGGCCATATACACGCGCAAGGCATTTCCGCCGGTGTTCTCACGGTAAGGAATCGCGATCTCGTGGAAGCCAGAGTTCAGCGTGAGCGCGCCGTAGCGGGCCGTTACGCCTTGGTCAAAACCGTTGTTCACCACCAGTGCTTTGTCGATAAAGAGCATGGAGCCGTCATCGCTGGCCGTGCCGAAGGTGTAAGTCCCCGACCGGTCGAGATAGATGTTGCCGAACAGGTAGGCGTCGTACGTGTCGTTTTCAGCCCCGGAGCCCTGCTTATACAGCGCGGGCCAGTACTCGCCGCCGGCACCCGAGTCAAGATTCGCTCCCAGCATCAGGGAGTTGGTGACATAGCTGGGGCCGCTCGGGAACGTGCTGCTCAGATAGGCAGTGAATACATCTTGCGTCAGGAACTTGGTGTAAACCGCGTCAGCGGTCGTGCGGTTGTAGAACTGCATGGTTAGTCCGTTTATGCCCGACACCTCGGTCGTGACGCCGTCGGCCATGGCCAGCGTGCCGAGCACCGAGGGCCCGTTGGTCAGGATCAGTTTGCCTCCCTGAATGTCGAGCGTGCCGTAGTGGTCGCTCTTGCCCGACGAGAGCGTCAGCGCCCCAGCGCCTTCCTTGACCAGCCGGCTGTTGGCGTTCGACCCCAGAATCGCTCCTGAGAAGGTCGAATCGCTGTTTCCCGTGACGCGGAGGATCGCTCCGAAACCGGTCACGAAGCTCAGCGTGCTGTTTGCGCTGCCGAACAGCGAACCGACCTGCGCCGCGCCCGTGTTTCCGCTGAAGAGCAAACGGTTGGGGAGCACCTGCTCCGTGCCGCCCGGCGTTGTCAGCCACACGGTCAGCCCCTGACCGCCAGCCGCCTCGTACATCACGATGATGATCGCGTGCATGCCAGCGGTCAGCGTGACGCTGCCGCTGCGCTTGGTGGCGGGCACGTAGCCCTGCATGTAGTTATTGTCCACCACGGTGGCGCCATCGATGAAGACCATGCTGCCGTCGTCACTCGCGGTTGCGAAGGTGTAGCTGCCCGCCTGCTCGGCGTTGAACCAACCCGTAAACCGCGTGACAAAATTGTCTTTCGCGGCGGTATTGTATGCGGTTGGGAAGCGCGGCGTATAACCTCCATCAGTCCCACCCAGATCAAAGCCGGCACCGAGGTAAGAGCTGTTGACGGTCAACGCGGGCGTCTTGCCCGTCAGGAAGGTGTTGATCGCGGACAGCGACACGAAGTTGGCCGTGAGGGGTGCGACCGTCAGGTCGAAGAATTCGCCGACCAGCCCGCTCACGGCATCCGATACGACCAGCGTTGCGCCATCCGCGACGGAAACGTTGCCGATGACGGTCATCGGGCCCGCAAGCTCGAGCGCGCCCGCTTGGACAGCGGCTTGAGACAGCGTGCCGTTCGTGTTTCCGAGCGTCTGCTTGCCTGCGCCGATCTTGACCAGCGACAGCGCGGGATCGATCACGCCGGAATAGACTGAGGTCACATTGTTCTCGCCCACGTACAGGTTCCTCAGGCCGCCCGCGCTGTTGGTCACCAGTCCGGCCCCGCTGAGGCCGCCGACCAGCAGGTGGAGGTTGTTCGCATCCAGGGCCGCGCCGCTCTTGATCTCGACAACGCCCTTGCCCGCGCCGCGCGGCAGTACGTTGGTGGCGGAGACCTGCAGCACGCCCGCGTCGATGTAGGTGACGCCCGCGTACGTCTGCTGCGAAGAGAGCGTCAAGAGGCCAGAGCCCTCTTTGCGCACCGTGCCGTTGCCGCTGACCAAGTCCCCGAAGGTCGAGGTGCCGTCGGTCTTCAGCCAGAGCGTGCCGTTGTCGGTCACACCGCCGGTCGAGGCCCAACTGAAGGCGGGGCCCGTGCCGATGCGGATGTTCTGCCCGCCGCCGATCACCACGTTGCCGTTGTAACTGTTCACCGCGCCGCCGAAGGTGACGGTGCCGCCGTCCGTCGTCGTGATCCGGCCGGAGCCCGACAGGTTGCCGTTGACGGTCATCGTGTACCCGCCCCACGGGTGGAGTTCCATACCTCCCGAACCGACCGACACGCCACGGTTGGCGTTGAGCGAAAAGTTCACCGCGCCGCTGCGGATCACGCCGTTGTTTACGGTGAGGTTGGCCGCGTCAGGCGACGCGGGCACCGCGCCGAGACCATCCGTATTCAGGAACAGGACGGCGCGATTGGACACCACCGTACCGCCCGAATAGGTGTTTCCGGCTTTCAGTTCGGCGATGCCCGGCGTGCCGATCACCACGGCGGTCGCGCCCGCGCTGTCGGCGAAGTTGCTGACCGAGAGGCCGCGGTTGCCCGAGCCGGCGTACACCGCGTTGCCGCCGCCTAAGCGATAGGCGCTGGCGAAGGGCGTGAGCGTGCCGGAGTAGTCGAGGCTGAGTTCGCCCGAGCCGACCACGATGCCGGGATGGCTGCGAAGGTCGATGCTCTTCCCGGCGTTGGCCGCGCCGATCAGGAGAATGCCCGACGAGGCGGTGTCGAGGCGATTGCTGACGAACGCGCCGACGTCCATGGCCGCGTCGAACCGGAGCGTGCCGCCGTTGCGAAGCTGCACGTCGCGCACGCCGGGTGTGGCCTGCGCGCCGAGCGCGTTCGCATGGCCGAGCACCACGTAGGCGGCATCGATGTCAACCCCGCCGCTGAACGAGCTGTTACCTGTCAGCCACAAGCCGCCGCCCGAGACGCCGGTGACGCTCAGCCGCCCGGTCACGGAGCCAGAATCGACCATCACCATGGCGTTCGTCACCACCGTGCCTTCCGTTTTAAGGGTGTAGATCCCTTGGTAGGGTATAAAGATCCCCGTGTAATTCGCGAGACCCAAAAACGCCAACTTCATATTGGGGAAGGTCGAGAAGTCGACCGTGTCCGCCGCGTTAGCTCCAAAGAGCGTCAGATAGCCAGAAGAAGTCGCAGTGAGCTGAGAAGCCAGAAGCGTCGCACCGCCAGCCTTCTCGTAGCCGATCGCGACATTGTTAGCCAGCGTAACGGTCCCGGCGTATCCGGCCGGCAGTCCGCTTGCGTTGCGGAAGAAGAGGTCGCCCGCCTGCACGTCAATATTTCCCGTGAAGGTGTTGGCGCCGGTGAAGGCCACACGCCCCGAGCCCTTCTTGGTCAGACCGCCGCCCGCGCTGAGCGGATCAGCCAAAAGCCCCTGCGCGTTGGTCACCGTCACGCCCGAGGGAATTTCGTATACCGCGCCGCCGGACTGCACGTAGGCCGCCGTCAGGTTGAACATGAAATCCGTGGCTGACACGCGCGCCTTCACCGTGCCGCCGTTGAGGTAGAAAAGGTTCGTTCCGGCCGTCGTATCGGCTTCGAAGCGCTTGGCCTGCATCGTGCCGCCGTTGAGGCGGACAACGCCATACGAGCGGTTGGTCGAGGTGCCGGCGGCCCACTTGATGTCGCCGGTGGCATCCACCAGCCCGCTGTTGACCACGACCTCGGAGCGCGCGCCGTTGCCGCCGACGACCAGCGACTTGTCCGCTGTGCGGAACCCGACCGTGCCGCCGTTGAGCTCCAGACGGCCATCGCCAGTGATGGCATTGCCCACGTAGAACCAGCCGTTCGAAGCGTAGACTCCGCCGTTGGCCCCGAGCGTCATGCGTCCGACGCTTCCCGACCCGCTGCCGAGAAGCACGTCGCGGTCCACCTCGATCACGGCGGCCGCGGTGCCGCCTCCGACGGTCGCATCCACGCGTCCGCCATTCACGCCCATGTAGAGGTTGTTGGCATTGGCACCCGGAAGCTTGAAGCTGCCGTCAGCCACTGTGAGCGCGAACTGCTTGCCCGGGCCATCGCCCATGTTGAGGGTCGCGGACATCGCAGGGAACGTGAGGTCTGCGCCGTTGGTCACAACCAGCCCGCCGTGCGTGGCGAACAGGGTGTAGAGCTGAACGCTGCTTGACAGGGACGCCGTGCCGCCGTTCGTGATCGCCACGGTCTCGCCCGCGGAGCCCACGTTGCCGCCCAGCCAGTTGGCGCCGTCAGCCCAAGGCAGAGTCGCTCCAGCAGTGCCGGTCCAGACGGGCTGATAGTCGCTGGTCTCAAACAGGTAGTTGTTCAAGACTTGAGCGCCGCTCAGGGTGCCGCTGTGCACGCGCACTTTGGCAAGGGAACCGCTGAAAAGCATCTGCCAGTTGGAGGCCGCGCGATCCCAGACGCCGCCCAGCGCGAACCGTCCGCCTCCGCGCAGGTTGGCGACCGTTGGCGTTTTAGTGGTCTTCAGCACGCCGTCCGCATACAGGCGCTCTACGCCGCTCGCGTCGCGCGTGATCACGACGTGATGCCAAACGCCCGCTTGGGGTATGGCGCTTGTCCAAGGAATGTTGCAATTGCCGTTGTAGTGTTCCACCGCGTTCGCGGCGTCGTTGCAGTAGCGGATCTCCATGCAGGTGCCGTCGGCGAGGCCGACCCAGTTGCCGCGGTCGGTCCACACGAGCTGGTCTTCGGGACCCTCCAGCGTCGGGTTGAGCACCCAGATTTCCGCGCTCCAGATGTTGTTGCTCAGAATCGACTGGGGAGGAAGAACAGAGTTCGTCATGACCGAGTTGGCCGAGGCCACGAACGTCACAGCCGGCGTGCCGCCGACGCTGGTCTGGTAAACCGCGCCCTGCCCGCTCACGGCCGGCGTGAAGTTTCCGCCCAGCGTGCCCGCATTCGGCCAGGCTGAAACAGTCGCCCCATTGCCGAGGCCCGACAAGCTCGCCATGTCCAGATTCACCAGCAGCTCTCCCGCCGGTAAAATGTCCGCCAGCACCGACGCGGCACCTATCAACACTCCCGTGAAAATCAGCATCAGACTCACTAGCATCCCATAGGCGGCACTATTTACCCTTACCCATGCGGAATTACT
>CAYMLQ010000256.1:0-8617 GCA_964390795.1 uncultured Lentisphaeraceae bacterium | reverse complement strand
CGCTACCGCTCGCACCACAAGGCCGCTTAACCTTCAACACAATAAAATCGCACCCGCAGGGCCGGCGCATCTCATTTTTAGCCACGGATCTTCACGGATTAGCGCGGATGGAGAGGAAAAGGTCAAAAGGAGTCTGCGTTTCATCCGCGTTTCATCTGCGGCGGGCTTACCTATAACTTCAAACGGATTACGATTGCGAGCAAGATTATGATTATGAAACACCGACCCTCAACAAGGATGCGTCAGTCCTGCGGGGGAAAGCGCCAAAGAAGATACAATTTCGTCGTAATCTACAATTATGTACGACATAATTGTCTTTTATGTGCCAACGTAAACCGGCCTCTGGCGAGATAAAACAAAGAGAGTGGACGTTTTCTGTTTGTTCTTTAGTATGGCATGCTCCGTGCTTTGTATCTCGGTTAGCACTCGAAGTACGGGTGACAAAATTGTAGGCACAAACGGTTAGGAGTCTAAGATGAGCTACGTCAAGAACGTTCTCGAAAACGTCCGCAAGCGCAATGCGAATGAACCCGAATTTCTGCAGGCAGTCCAAGAGGTTCTGGAATCACTCGAACCCGTGTTGGCCGCCCGTCCTATTTTAGAGAAAGAGCGCATCCTTGACCGGATGGTCGAGCCCGAGCGCTCGATCACGTTCCGCGTCCCTTGGCAGGACGATAAAGGCGTGTACCAAATCAACCGCGGCTTCCGCTTCGAGTTCAACAGCGCGATCGGGCCTTACAAAGGCGGTCTGCGTTTCCACCCCTCGGTGAACCAGAGCATCCTGAAGTTCCTCGGCTTCGAGCAGGTTTTCAAGAACGCCCTGACGACCCTGCCCATGGGCGGCGGCAAGGGCGGTTCGGACTTCGACCCCAAGGGCAAGTCGGATCACGAGGTGATGCGCTTCTGCCAGTCATTCATGAGCGAGCTTTTCCGCCACATCGGCCCTGACACCGACGTGCCGGCGGGTGATATCGGCGTGGGCGGCCGCGAGATCGGCTATATGTTCGGCCAGTACAAGCGCCTGCGCAACGAGTTCACGGGCGTGCTGACCGGCAAGGGCCGCACGTGGGGCGGCTCGCTGATCCGCCCGGAAGCCACGGGCTACGGCGCGGTGTTCTTCGCCCAGGAGATGCTCAAGAAGCGCGGCGAGAGCTTCGACGGCAAGATCTGCGCCGTGTCGGGCTCGGGTAACGTCGCCCAGTACACGGTCGAGAAGCTGAACCAGCTCGGCGCCACCTGCGTCTCGCTCTCCGACTCCGCGGGCACGATCTACGACAAGGCCGGCATCACGGCAGAGAAGCTTGCATTCGTGATGGATCTGAAGAACGTCAAGCGCGGCCGTATCAAGGAGTACGCTGACAAGTTCGGTTGCGACTATATCGAGGGCCAGCGTCCGTGGGGCATCCCCTGTGACTGCGCCTTCCCGTCCGCGACGCAAAACGAGATCAACGGCGAGGACGCCGCGAAGCTGCTGAAGAGCGGCTGCAAAGTGGTCGCCGAAGGCGCGAACATGCCGAGCACCCCGGAAGCCGTCGAACTCTTCGTGAACGCGAAGATCATGTACGGGCCGGGCAAGGCCGCCAACGCCGGCGGCGTGGCGACCTCGGGTCTTGAGATGAGCCAGAACTCGATGCGCTACTCGTGGACGCGCGAAGAGGTCGAGGACCGTCTGCACAAGATCATGGTCGACATCCACAGCCAGTGCTGGGAGCGCGCCGAAGAGTTTGGCCACAAGGGCAACTACGTGATGGGCGCGAACATCGCCGGCTTCATGAAGGTCGCCACAGCGATGCTGGAGCAGGGCCTGGTGTAACAGCCACCCTGTTCTTCATCGGGACATAAAAGAGAGCCTCGGCGAAAGCCGGGGCTCTCTTTTTTGCCGACAGGGTTCAGGGTGTCAGGGTTCAGGAAAAGCAACACACGCGGCAAACAGGATTCGACCTCTGACCCCTGAATACTGAACCCTCCTCGTGCAAAACGGAGTTTTGCACGAGTCCGCTAGTCCTGCTTGTCCATAAAGACCGGCTCGCCCTTGCTGTTCTTGCCTTTGAGCGTCCAGACGGCTTTGCCGTCGCGCGCTTCTTTCTGCGCGGGCAGGTCATAGGTGTCAACAAAAACCGCGCTGTCGACGATCAGCTTGCCTTCCTCCACGCGCCATTTGCCCTGCCACTTGAAATTCCCGCCGCTCGCCGCGAAGGTGTTGCCCTTCTCAAGCGTGAACAGCACCCCGTTGTGACCGCGCCAGACGCCGGCAATGAAATCCTCGCCCTTTTTGGAGGTCGTCCCCCCCTCCAGAACGGAGATCTCGGCGCTCAGCTCTTTGATTTTCGCGCTCACCGAAACAGCTGTTCCGAGCCGACCCGCACGCGTCTCGGAGTTCATTACCGACGTCAGCTCAGAAACCGCCTTCTTTTTGGCCTGAAGAACGGATGATTCCATTCTGGCGACCACCTGTTTCGCCGCAGACGGCATTTCCGCGCTCTTTTCGGCGACACCGTTTCCGGCCAGCAAGACAGCCACACACCCAACCCAACAAACGTTCATAAAACCTCCTATACAGGTGTTACACTCAAGAGAGCCCGAACGTTACAGGGTCAGGCGCCCTCTTTCAGCAGAGTCCTATTTCGTATGGACGACCACGGTGCCGGCGAGCTTGTCGTGCAAGCCCTGTTTTCTGCGGTCGAACGCGATCCATAGGATGCCCAGGCCGAGCGTCAAGAAAGAGAGGTAGCAGCCCAGAAAGCGGATCATGAATTGGATCGGCCGAGGCTTCATGCCGGTCTTGGCGTCGACGATCCTGGCCGAGATCGCCATTTTCCCGGGGGTGGCGGAACACAAAAGCCAGCAGAGGGGCACCATGATATTCGGGAGCACGAACATGTTCAGGAAATCCACCGGGCCGCGGTCGGACACGTCGCACCGGAAGTAGTCGCGCCCGTGAATCGCGTACAGGAGCGGCACGGTGACCAGCAAAAAGAACAGCAGATCAACGGCTGCCGCCCACACGCGCAGCCAGAAACCCGCATAGTGAATATCCTGAGTGTTTGCCATTTGCATTGCGCTCGGTTCTTGCGGCGCACCTGCCCCCCCCCGGAAAGGATGCCGCTAAACGGACTTATCGTGTCATGAGAATAAACGTCTTGGGCAGATACCGCAAGAGGAAATTTCCTCAGCGGATAAACGGGCCGTGTTTGACCGGATTGGTGAGAACCTGCAAGCGGACGAGATAGACATTTGAGGGCAGGCCGGTGTTGAAGCTGGGCAGCTGCAACGTATGCACGACGGTCGTCCGAATCTTGTCTTTGTTATCTTCGTAGTGTTTAAAGTGGTAGTTGTGCTCGGAGTCCAGAAGCGCAAACAGCGGACGCTCCGGGAATTTTTTATGCACGTCGAGCACGAAGGGAACTGGGTTGTGGTTGGGGACCGGAGAGACCCGCGTTTTCAGCGAAAGGAAGAGTTGGGGCGCGCGTTCGCCGAAGACGACGGCATCGTCGGGCACGAGCTTGGCGAGTGCGGCGACCGCCTGTTTGTGCAGATGTCCGCGCTGGGTCAACTCGTAAGCGCCTGCGCGCCACACCGGGTTGGCAAGCGTCGCACAGGCGAAAATCGCCAAAAGAAGGAGATACCAGCGAATACTGCGGCCAAACACCTGCGGCATTCCCCAGACGACGAAAAACAGGATCAGGGAACACACCTGTAACACACAGGCGACGTCCTTCATGGTTACTGAGAAAACAGTCGTGTATTTGTACGCCTCTGAGAGCGGAAGCTGCGAGAAGCAGAGGTCGGCGACGCCCAGCGCGGAAAGCACGACGCCGAGAGCCACCGCAACCGTCGGCTTGCGCGACCGTGCCCACAGGCCCAAGACAGTGAAAAGGCCGGCAGCCGCGAGAATGTACAGTCCGTTACGGCTCCAGACAATGTTCTGGGGCAAATTGTAGGCATTTGACAAAAACGGGGTCAGGCTTACGGCCTGATCCGGGTAGATGACAAACGACTTGAAACTGACGAGCACATAAAGAATCGCAACGGCCATCAGAGCTGCGCTTAAATAGGGGTTCTTTCCAGCCCACGCCTTCAAATCGCGGCGGGCCTCGAACCAGACAATCGGAACAAAGACGATGATGGGAATGTAGTAGTGAGCGTAAAAGACCGGAAGGATGATGATGCCTGCGGCATACAGCGGAAGCGTTAAATACAGCAGGAGGCGACCGTCCCAGCGTCTCGGCGTGTCCGTCAGCCGCCTCAGCAGCAGGAGCGTCGGCAACACAAGGAAGAGGGTGATCCAAACGCTCAGCAGCCCGTCGGACGGGCACCGGGGAAAAGAGGAAAGGCCCCTCATTGTCTGCGCCCAGTCGAAAGGGTTTGGAAGCGGGTAACTCGAATCCGAAACCGTCATCAGGTGATCGATCGACACATCCTGCGAGACCGCATCCCAGTAAATTATCAGCCGGATCAGTCCGTACTGGACACAGACGGAGACCAGAAATCCGAAAAAGCAGGACGCCATGCGGCGCCAGCGCTCGTTGGGTGCGCTCGTCATCGCCGCCCCGCTCAGGCCAAGGGGGAACAGAACCCAGATAGACTGTTTCACCCAAAGCCCAAAACCGAAAATAAAGCCGCCTAAGAAAGGAAGCAGCAGCCCCTTCTTGCGGGAGACGATGTAGCCGAAGAGCAGCACGGAGGCCATCAGCGTGTCGTTGCACGCGGTTCTCCCATAGACCATCAGGAACGGATTCGAGAGGCATACGGCGCAGAGCAGGAACGCGATCCAGGCGAGTGTTTTGCGCGAAAGAAAATGGAACAGGCACAGCCATGCGGCACTACTGATGAAAAATGGAAGAACGCGATGTGCCCACGTGGTCTGGCCGAAGATTGAAAAAGCGAACCAGGCCAAGACATGCGAAGAGGGACAGATGGCGTAGGTGCACGGCGCGGCGCGGGTGGCGTTGATGAACCGCCCGAAAAGCAGCTTCTGTTTTCCGCCGCCCGTGTAAAACCCTTCGTCGGTTGCGAAGTACCCGTACTCCATCAGCGAAGGCGTTCCGCCGTCACAATCGATCCACGCCCACCGGGTGACGATCAGCAGCAGCAGCAACAGACCTCCAAATACGAGACGCGAAGTGAGGGTTCTGCCAAAAAGCTGATTCGCAACCGCCGCCGCACGCATGCGACCTCCTGTTTTAGAATTTCAGTAAAAACAATTTGGACTAATCTAGCACATGCGGTGTTGACGATCAACCTCTTGCAAGAAGATCGCGAAATAAATTTCTTGCCGAAAAAAAGGGTTGTGAGTCGGTTAGAATCGTGTAAGAATCCCAGCCCGAATATGGGCAGTAGTATCATATATCGCAGTGTGGGTGTTTACCGCTTGGTGATGAACGTGCTGTACAGGGGTCGGTATCGCGAGCGCTTTGCGAACGTCTGCGAACTGCTGCGGGAAACGGATCGCACGGTGGTGGAGCTGTGCTTCGGCGATGTGGTTGTCGCAGACTATTGCCGCAGTCACGGCGTATCTTGGAGCGGGCTGGACCTGAGCGAGGCGTTTGTCTCCTATGCCGCGCGCCAGCGGTTTGACGCGCGCCTGGCAAACGTGATGCAGCCGGGCGCATTGCCCGCCTGCGACGTCTGCATCATGATGGGGTCGCTTTATCATTTTAGAACCCAGCTTCCCGACCTCTTCCGGCGCCTCAAGGCCGCCGCGCCGCGCCTGATCCTGTCGGAGCCTGTCAGGAACTGGACGCACGCCAACGGGTTTCTCCGGTTTCTTGCAAGGACGCTGACCCGCGCCGATACGCAGGAGGAGACGTTCCGCTTCGACGAAACGTCGCTGCTCCGAACGCTCGGCGAACTCAAGGCGGAAGTGGGTTTCGATTACCGCGTCGTGAGCGTTGCGCGCGACATGGTCGTGGAGGTGGTATGGTGGAACTGAGTGTGGTGATTCCCGTTTACAACAGCGAAGCGTGCCTCGAAGAGCTGAACCGCCAGGTGGCGGATGCCTTGCGCGGCATGACGTACGAGCTGATTCTCGTCGACGACCAGAGCACGGACAACAGTTGGGGCGTGATCCGGCGGCTGTGCGAACACGAGGTGGCCATCAGCGGAATCCGCCTGAGAAAAAACGCCGGCCAGGACAATGCCATCCTGTGCGGGCTTCGCAGGGCGCAAGGAGACTTCGTCGTCATCATGGACGATGACTTGCAGCACTCGCCTTACGACATCCCCGGTTTGTACCGGCAGTGTCAGGCGTGCGGCGCCGATGTCTGTTATGCGCGCTTTACCTCCCAAAGGCACGTGTGGTGGAAAAAAGCGGGAAGCTGGCTGAACGGCAAGCTCGCAGAAATCGTCATCGCCAAGCCGAAGAACCTCTACCTGTCACCCTTCAAGATCGTGCGCAAAGAGATTGTTGCGGAGGTCATCAAGTACACGGGCGCCTTTCCGTATGTCGACGGGCTGATCCTCAACATCACGCACGCGTTCGGACAGGCGGACGCGACGCATAACGAGCGGTATCGAGGGAAAAGCAACTTCGGGCTGGTGAAGTCGGTGTTGGTCTTCATGCGGTTGGCGACCGGTTTCTCCGTGTGGCCGCTGCGCTTCTCGTCCTGCATCGGCATGTTGTGTTCGGTGTGCGGCTTTGCGCTGGCCCTCTTCTATTTTCTGCAATACGTGTTCTGGGCGCAACATGTCGAGGGCTGGATCACCTTGGTGATTCTGCAACTGATCATCGGCGGCATCCTGCTGTTCTCGCTCGGGCTGGTCGGCGAGTATCTCGGACGACTTTACCTGAACAGCAACGGAAAGCCGCAGGTGACCGTCAAAGAAGTGATCACCTCCGCAGAGGGGTCGCAGCGGGCAGGAGAAACATGATCCCATTCAACAAACCGTTTATCGTAGGCAAGGAACTCGACTACATCGCCCAAGCGGTTGCGGGCGGCAAGACCTCGGGCAACGGCCCCTTCACCAAGCGGTGTCAGGCGTTCTTTGAAGAGCAGTACGGGTACACCAAATGCCTGCTCACGACGTCCGGCACCGATGCGCTGGAGATGGCGGCTATCCTCGCCGATATTCAGCCGGGCGATGAGGTTATTGTGCCGTCCTACACCTTTGTTTCGACGGCGGTGGCTTTTGTCCGGCAAGGGGCAACGATCATTTTCGCGGACAGTTGCAAAGACAACCCGAATCTGGACGCCGACAAAGTCGAAACGCTGATCACGCCGCGTACCCGGGCAATCGTACCGGTTCACTATGCCGGCGTTGCCTGCGATATGGGCAGCATTATGTCCCTGGCAGTGAAGTACAAACTCTTGGTGATTGCCGATGCGGCGCACGCGATCGACGCCTATTATACCGGGCCGCTGCCCACTAAGCACTTCTCCTGGCAGCGGAGGCTTAAAAGGCAGGCTGCACGCTACCCGCTGGGCGGTATCGGGCACCTCGGATGTTTTTCGTTTCATGAAACCAAGAATATCCAGTGCGGCGAAGGCGGCATGCTGGCGATCAATGATCCGCAGTTCCTCCGCCGCGCCGAGATCATCTGGGAGAAAGGCACCAACCGTGCGGAGTACTTTCAAGGCAAGGTGAGCAAATACGAGTGGGTCGATGTGGGGTCTTCCTTTCTGCCGTCGGGTATCACGGCAGCTTTTCTTTGGGCGCAGGTGGACGCGTTGCGCGAGATTCAAAACAAGCGGATCATGCTTTGGGAGAGCTACCATGCGGGCCTGAAACCGTTGGCAGACAAAGGATGCTTCTCCCTTCCGCAGATCCCCTCCTATGCGACCAACAATGCGCACATGTTCTATCTGGTTTGCAGGTCGCAGGAGGAGCGCGGCCACCTGATCAGCCATCTCCTGGAGAGCGGGATACACGCGGCCACCCATTATCAGAGCCTCCACGACTCTGCGTATTATCGGGACAAGTATCAGGGGCCTCCGCTCGTCAACTGCAAACGGTTCGTCCACTGCCTGCTGAGATTGCCGATGTTCTACGAGCTGGAGCTTTCGCAAATCCGCGAGATTGTCGCGGCCGTCAAACGTTTCTACGGCTAACTCCAAAATATCGTGCGGACTTGTTAACGGGGACGGATCAGGGTACACTCATCCCAACCATTTTTTTGGTAAGAAGGAGTTTTTTGAGATGTCTGTCAGAGTCCGCTTTGCGCCCAGTCCCACCGGGAATGTTCACATCGGCAATATCCGTGCCGCGATCTTCAACTGGCTGTTCGCTCGACACGCGGGGGGCACGTTCCTGCTGCGCGTGGAAGATACGGATCGCGAGCGCTCCACGCAGGAGGCGATCGACACCTTGCTGGGGTGTATGGCGTGGCTGGGGCTCGACTTCGACGAGCCGACGGTGTATCAGAGCCGGCAGATGGAGCGGCATCTGGCTGTGGCGGAAGAGCTGGTCCGCAAAGGGTTCGCCTACCGGGACGCCAAGGGCGGCGGCGGCGAGTGCGTGATCTTCCGCATGCCCAAAGAGGGGCGGCTGGAGTACACCGACCTCGTGAAGGGCACGATCAAGAAAAAGGCCGAAGACACCCAGGACTTCGTGATCGTGCGCTCAGACGGCACGCCGGTTTTCCATCTCTCCAACGTGGTGGACGACATCGACATGGCGA
>CAYMLQ010000255.1:0-8617 GCA_964390795.1 uncultured Lentisphaeraceae bacterium | reverse complement strand
TTGTCCGTCAGGAAGTTGCCGCAGTAGAACTGGATGGCCGGCTCGGTGGTCCACACCTCCATGAAGCGCCCCGTGGTCTTCTCGTACAGCGCCGCAGCAGGCGCGAGCTTGCCGCTCTGGCTGTTGAGCACCCAGTTGTGGTCGTAGCCGCCGCCGAACCGGAGCTGCTCGTTGTCGGCGTTGATGCGCGCCCCGATGATCCACGGCGTCGTGAAGTCGAAGGGCGTGCCTTTCACCGGCACGGTCTTCCCCGTCGGAATCAGCCCCTTGGTGACCGGCGTGATGTGATCGGCGAAAAGCGTCAGCTCGTGATCCAAGATGGTGCCTTCGGCTTCGCCCTTGAAGTTGAAATAGAGATGCTGGGTCAGATTCACAGGCGTGGCCTTGTCCGTAACGGCCTCATACTCGATGCGCCAGACGTTGTCGGGTGTCAGCCAGTAACACACGGTGACGTCGAGTTTGCCCGGATACCCCTGGTCGCCGTCGGGGCTCGTCATCGTCAGCTTGACGCCGACGCTCTTGCCTTCGGACAGCGGCTCGCTGTGCCAGACAACGGCGTCGAAGCCCGTGTTGCCGCCGTGCAACGAACAGGGCAGGTCACCCGGCGTATTGTTGATCGGCAACGTATAGGTCATTCCGTCCAGAGTGAACGTGCCGTTCGCGATGCGGTTGCCGTAGCGTCCGATCAGCGACCCGAAGTACTTGTCGTGCGTCTCGTACCCGGCGACGTCGTTGAAGCCCAGCGTAATGTCCTCCAGCTTGCCTGCGCGATCCGGCGTGAAAAGCCGCACAACCTTGCCTCCGTAGTCGATCACGTCCATCACCACGCCGCCGGCGCCGGTCAGCGTGTACTGATGCACAAGCTGCCCGCCCTTGGTCTTGCCGAACGGTCTCACCACCACAGAAGGTTCGCCTGCTCCACTCATAACCGTATCCGCTCCTTTGTTGAAAGAACACCCGGCAGCACACGCGGCCGCCACACCCGCCACCAGCACGCCCTTGAGCCCTGCTTTCATATTCGCGCTCCTGTCGGCGGACGCCAACCGTCCGCCGTCTCACACGTCAGACGTCATTTCGCGCCGACCGAAAACGCGGCAAGTCCCTTGCCGCGCCGCAGGTACAACACCCCGTTCGCAACCACCGGCGACGACCAGTGCTGCCCGTTACCGTATTCGATCTTAAACGATGAGACCACGTTGTAAGCGTCCGGGCCCACCTTCACCAGCATCACCTTGCCGCCGTTCTCGTCATACGTGATCATCCCCGCTGGCGTGATGCAGAACGAGGTCTTCTTGGCCCCCTCCACCTGGTAGACCACGCGTCCTGTCTCAGGGTCGAAACAGGAAAGCTTGCCGCCGCCGGAGGAGAAGATGCGGCCCTGATAGAACGCCACGCCCTGAAAATGGTTGTCGGAACTTTTGTCTGACCACACGAGTTTGGCGGTGTCACCCGCGACCTCGACGATCTCCGCCCCGTAGCCATACCCCGACGAGATGAAGAGGCGGTCTTTGCCGCACAACACGGGGGTATTTGGGTGAACCGCATACTTGTTGCGGTGGGCGTACTTCCAAAGCGGGGTTCCGTTTTCGGCATCGACGCCGACCAGATGGTCCTCCAGCATCGTGACCACCTGCCGCTTGCCGTTCAGTGTCAGCAAGGCCGGCGAACAGTACGCGCTGCGCTCGCCCAGCCCCTTGCTCTTCCAAACCAGGCTGCCCGTCTTGGCGTCAAGCGCCACGACCGAAGTGTCCGCACCGCCCGGCTGGCAGATCATCTTGCCGTCGAAAATCAGCGCATTTTCGGCGATGCCCCACGTGATGTTGCGCCCGCCGAACACGGCGTGCGAGTCCACTTTCCAAACAGCCTTGCCGCTCTTCGCGTCAACGCAGGCCACATGCCCCTGGCCGCCGATCACGTACACGAGGCCGCCAACCACCGTCGGGGAGGTGCGGGCGAACTCGAAACTCGCGCCCCACTCCGGGCCGTACTCCATCTCCCAGCGGATCGCGCCGGTCTTGGCGTCCAGCGCATACAGATGCCCCACCCTGTCTTTCTTGTCTCCCGTACACCCGGTAATATAGATGCTTCCCTCCACCACCACCGGCTCGGAGTATCCTTCGCCCGGCAGCTCGACTTTCCAAAGCTGCTGCGGGCCGGCCTCGGGCCAACTCGCCAGAAGCGACTCCCCCGTCACGATCAGATCCCGGTTGCTGCCTCTCCACTGCGTCCAATCGCCCGCCGTCGCCTGTCCGTACAAGCCCACCGCCAGTCCCAACACAAAACACATTTTACGCATAAGTCATCCCTTTTCCAACGCACACGAAAAAATCAACATGCGCATTATCTTATTGAAATGCCTCACAGATACCAAGCCGAATTTCAGGGTTTACGTAACCACCCGACAGGGTATACAATAAAAACTATATGCGCGGTATACTATATAATGCGCTCGGCGCCTGTGTGGCGCTGGCGGCGATCGGGTTGAAGGCCGAAACACTTGACAGCCTTTCCCGCACCGTTGTCTTTCCTTCCCCCTCTGTCAGCCTGACTCCGGACGGTCTGTCACGCGTCTCCCTAAAGGAATGCATGCCCGATCTCCAGAGCGGCAAACCCGTGCTCCCCGTGACCGGCATCTCGTTCAACTTGCCCGGCGGCGTGGAAGTCGCCACGCTCACGCTCACGCACGGCCCCGTTCGGGAAATCCCGCTCGGCGCCCCCGTCGAGTGGGGGCTGCCCCCGCGCCTGCCGGACGACCCGCCCTTCCCGAACGTCTCACCCGACCCGGCCATCTATGGCGGAGAGTCGCCCTATCCTGACTACGGCACCCCGTATTGGCGTTCCGACGCCACCGGCGGCGGCGGACTGCTCTCCGTGCAAGTCCACCCGGTGCGGCTCGACCCCCTGCGCAACACGCTGCTCGCCGCAGAGTCGGTCACGGTCACAATCACGCTCCGGGCCAAGCAGGCCGCCGCCGCCCAGCGAACCGCACACATCGCCCCGCTCTCCGCCGCGCTCGAACCGGGCCCGCACACCTATGTCGTCATCGCCACCTCAAACCTGATCTTCAACGCGCCCGGCCCCTGGAACCTCCAAGCCCTCTGCACAGCCCGCGCCCGCGCCGGCTTTACCCCCGCCCTGGTCACAACCGAATGGATCGAGGCAAACTATGCGGGCACCAACGCCGCCGCCAAGATCCGCGCCTTCGTGCAGGACGCCCACCAGCACTGGGGGGTGCGCTACCTCCTTCTGGGCGGAACCTTCGCCCTCCTTCCCGTCCAGAAACTATACGTCTCGTTCCGCGACATCTTTATCGACCGCACCGCCGAAATCCCAGCCGACGCCATTTATTATGGCTGTATGACCGGCACCTTTGACAACAACGGCAACGGCCGCTACGGCGAACTGACCGACGGCGTGAACGGCGGAGACGTGGATCTCACCGCCGAAGTCATGGTCGGACGCTTCCCCGTGTCAAACACCCTCGAACTCGCCCACATGGTTCGCAAAACGCTGCGCTACGAGAACGCCTCTGCCGACCACCACAAGCCTCACGCCCTGATCGCCGAAAAGATGGATCTGGGCTCACTCGTCTACGCCACCGGGTACATGGAGGAACTGCGCTACGGCAGCACCAGCTACGGACTCAACTCGCTGGGCTTTAAGAACTCGCCGTACGCGGCTGCCGTCGACTCCGACCGCACCCTCTATGATTCGGACGCCTACCTCTGGACCGCAGCGAATGTCCTTGCTTTCCTCAACCAGAACCTCGCGTCGATCAACCACATCGGCCACGGCGCCACCAAGTCGTGCTTCAAAATCTCCCTCTCCCAAACCGCCAACCTGAACGCCCTGCGCGCCTTCACCAACGACATGCCCTACTTCCTCTACTCTCAGGCCTGCAGCCCCGGCGCCTTCGACACGCCAGACTGCTTCGCCGAGCAAATGGTCACCGTCAGCAACGCCGCGTTCGCCGCCGTCATGAACGCACGCGAAGGCTGGGAGTTCGCCAATGTGGTCGGCGGCTATTCGCACCGCTACCACCGCTGCTTCTTGGACGCCGCACTCCGCGGCACAGCCACACGCCTCGGCGAGGTCAACGAGCAGTCACGCCGCATGAACCTCGCGCTGGTCGGCTCCGCCTCTGCAAACTACTGGCGCTGGGTCTATTACGAACTCAACCTCTTCGGCGACCCCGCCACCCCGTTCTCCGCCGCCGTCAATCCCCTGCCGCCCGAGATCACACACGAGCCGCTCATCAACACCTTCGACACCCAAACCCTCCACCGTGTCGCCTGCACGGTCGAACCCATCGGAATCTACGACCCCGACACCGTCGCGCTCGTCTGGCGCTCTTCGCGCGAGACCGGCGTCGCCCACACGCAAACCATGACCTCGGCCACAGGCAACCTCTTCGAAGGCGATATCCCCCCCCAGCCCGCACGAACCCGCATCGATTACGTCCTCAGCGCCAAGAACCGCGCGGGCATCTTAGGCCGCTGGCCCAAGCTCGGGGAAGCGGCTTTCACGGTCACCGACCGCCTCGAACTGGATATCCGCGGCTCGCCCTCAGACTACGGCAGCGTCACCCCCGATTACGGACTCCACGCCTTCGCCTCGGGTCTGGTCGCCGTGGCCTCCGCACCGGCGCTGCATGTCGTCAGCGAGGACACGCGTTTCGCCAACCGCGGCTTCTTCGGCACGGGCAGCGTCCCCCAGAGCGGCACCAACCTCACCGTCGCCTTCCAGATGGATACCGACTCGCTCTTGGCGTGGCTCTGGCAATGCGAATACCGCCTGCTCCTGACTTCCAGCATCGACGGCAGCTCGTCGCAGAGTTTCTGGACCGACCAAGACGCCCCTTTCTTTGTGCCACCTGTCCCAGGCACCGTCACGCTCTCCAACGGAACAGCCCTCGCGTTCGCGGAGTGGTTGCTCGACGGCGTACGCACCCCGGCCGCACCCGGCCACTGCGCGCCCGCGTTCGGCACGCTCGCCATGCACGCGCCGCACACCCTCGAAGCCCGCTACCTGCCCGCCACCCTCGACGCCGACACCAACGGCATCCCAGACTGGTGGGAATTCCAATACTTCGGCGCAAACGGCCACGGCCCGCAGTCCGACGGCGACGCCGACGGATACACCCTTCTCGAAGAGTACCAGGACCGCACCGACCCGCTCGTCGCTGAATTCATTCCCGCACCGCCGCGCATCACCTTCACGCCGCTCGCCGAAGTCCAGACCCGCCCCGGCCCCTTCACCCTCCGGGCCGTCATCACCGATACTCACGAGGTCAGCAGCGCCGTCGTCCGCTGGCACCGTAAAACCGAGGCCTGGCAGCTCACGCCCATGCGGATGACCTCCAACGATCTGTTCGAGGCGCAGATCGGCGCCGTCTCCGCACCCGGCGACGACTTCGAATACCAACTCATCGCCTCAGACCCGTCGGGCCGTTCCAGCCAGACCGACGTCTCCTTCCTGTTCCTCAGCTACCCGGTCGCCGACACCTCGCGCTTCCATGACCTCTCGTTTGTGGCCTACCCGACCCAGCAAATCGTCTCCGCCTACATGAACCTTTACAACACCGGCAACGCCGACCTCGTGTGGTCCATGCGCTTCGCCCGCGTCGAGAGCATCACTGACCCAGCCCTGCCCTGCTGGAACCGCGTCTCCCTCGGCCAGCGTTGGCAGGCTTCCACCAACCGCTGCGCCTCCGCCCCCTACGCTCTTCACAGCCGACTCGCCTCCAGCAACGCGACGACCGGCCCGGCCGTGCGCGCAACCATCACCCTTCCGCCGCTCCTGATCGGCGCCAACGCCAGCCTGTCGTTCAAATACTGGATTCATTCCGAGCCGCACCAGGCCACGACACGCGCCTTCGACGGCGGCATCGTCGAGTACTCCAAAGATTACGGCGCCACCTTCCAGCAGCTCAAAGGTCCCTACACCCACACCATCTACGGCTGGGCCGCCTCGCCTTGGCCCGAAGGCACGCCCTGCCTCGCCGGCAAAGGCACGGAGGGCTGGCGCACAGCCACCTTTGATTTCGCCAAGGAACACCCCGAGTTCAACGGCTTCCAAGGCCGCGTCATGCACTTCCGGTTCCACTACGGGGCCGACAACAACACCGACAACGAGGGCTGGTATATCGACGACGTCACGGTCATGCCGCTCGTGTGGCAAAACGGCTTCTCGCACAGCATCGAACCCACCTACAACTACACGATCCCCGCAGGCAGTTACCGGCGCATCCTCTGGGCCAACCTGCCCGCTAGCGTAGACGGGCGGGATGACAACCTGACCGTCTCCATCCTGAGTAACGACCCGGTCAATCCCATGACCAGCTTCTTCTGGCGGCTCAAGATCCGCGACGTTCCCCTCCTGCCGGACCTGCGCGCCGCGCAATCCTCGGACGGCGACGGCCGCGTCCGGCTCACCACCGGTGTTGTCGACCGCGACGGCGAACCGGTCAGCCTCGCGGTCAACTGGTCCAAAGACAGCGGCAAAACCTGGCTGCCCGCCGCGCTCACCAATGTCCTCGCCGCCACCGGCACGGTCGCCGAGGTCGCCGCCACGGGCACGCTCACGAATCTGCCGACCGCTTCCGACGGCGCGCGCTTCACTAACCGGCTCAGCGCCACGTGGGAATCGGCAGCCCTCGTCCCGCCCCTCACCGTCAGCACCCAGATGCTCTTCCGCGTCACCGCCACCAACGGTTACTTCGGCGCAGCCTACACCACCGCGCGCTTCACCGTCGACAACGTGCCGCCCGCTTTCACACCCGGCGCGCTCGCCGTGTCGCCCCTCAGCGCCGTCGGCCCCTACGCCCTCACGCCCAATCTGCTCACCCTCGCCTGGCCCGTTGCCACGGACGCGCCCTCCGGCAGCGCTCTCACCTACCGCCTCACTGACCAGGCCAGTTACGCGCCTGCCCCCGTTCACACCAACAGCACCGTCGGCACGACCGCCACGCTCGCGCTCTCGAACAGCCTCGACAGCGCGCACGCCTTCGAGGTCGTGGCGCTCGACGCCGCCGGTAACGCCAGCGCGCCGCTCGCGGCCACCCTGCTCGTGCTCCATGCGCTGGGCGACTTCGACCGCGACGGCATGTGCACCGCTGACGAGGAGACCGCCGGCACCTCGGCCACAGACCCGGCCGACTGTTTCGCCGTCGCCATACAGCCGGTGCCCGGAAAACCCGGCATCCTCGCGCTCGACTGGAACGGCTCGGCGGGCAGACGCTACACCGTCGAGGCCACGCCCACGCTCCTTCCTCCCGTGTGGCTGCCCCTCCCCGGCTACACCGACATCCCCGGAACCGGCGCTCCGCTCCACGCCGAACTGCCCGGCGGACAACCTTCCAGCTTCTTCCGACTCAAAGTCACCCAACCCTAAGAGGTCACATGCTCCAGTTTGTTCGGCACCCGTTAGCCCCCATCCATCATTTCGTCGTTCGTCGTTCGGCGTTCGGCGTTCGGCGTTCTCTCCCCGCGTCTTCCCTCCTCGCCGCCCTCGTCCTGGCCTCGGCCGGCTGCAGCCGCGCCCCCGAGCCCCTGCGCCTCCAGTGGACCACCATGGGCACCCTCGCCGCCGTGCAGTGCGCGGACCACGCGTCCGCGCCCAAGGCCCGCGACGTCGCCCAATTCGCTTTTGACGCGCTCGACACGGAACTCTCGGCGTGGAAAAGCGACAGCAGCCTGATGTCCGTCAACCGCGCAGCAGGCAGCGGCGAACCGGTCCCCATCCCCGCCTCGTTTGACACCGTGCTGCGGTATGCCTTGAAGGTATGCGAGGAGAGCGACGGCGCCTTCAATCCGCTGATCGGGCCCGTCATGCGCGCCTGGGGCTTCAACGGCGCGGCTCCCCGTCCCGCGCCGCCCGGAGCGGTCGAACTGCAGAGCGCGGCAGCCCTCGCCGACTGGCGCCTGATCGAGCTCTCCTCGCAAACCAACGTCACCGCTGTGCGCCTGCCCACCGCAGGCATGCAGCTCGATCTCGGGGCGATCGCCAAAGGCTATGCCGTGGATCTCGCGTGGGAACGCCTGACCGCTTCGGGCCACACCAATCTGCTCATCGACCTCGGCGGCAACCTGCGGGTCATCGGCGAGGCCGCGCCCGGACGCGGCGGCTGGCGCACCGGCGTGCGCAACCCGTTCGACACGGGCGCCCTCATCGGCATGTTCCTGATGCGCAACAGCGAGTCGGTGGCGACCTCCGGCAACTACGAGCGCTTCGTCGAGATCGAGGGCGTCCGCTACGCGCACATCATGGATCCGCGCACCGGCATGCCGGTGCGCGGCATGGCCGGCACCACCGTGCTCGCGCCCACCGCCATGCTGGCCGACGCGCTCTCCACCACGGTCTTCATCCTCGGCCCGCAGAAGGGCGCGGCGCTGCTCCGCAACCACCCCGGCTGCGAGGCGCTGTGGATCCCCGACACGCCCGACGCCCTCACGATCTACGCCACGCCCGGCATGGCCGCGCGCCTCAAGCCCGTCGGCGCGACGCCCTACACGCTCAAGGTTCTCGTCCCGTGAGGGAGGGAACGGCAACTTCGGAGTTCGGGGCAGGGCAAACGCATCTTAATTTTCAGGTCTGAGATTGTGTGCTGGTGTGGTCA
>CAYMLQ010000254.1:7174-8674 GCA_964390795.1 uncultured Lentisphaeraceae bacterium | reverse complement strand
TCGAAGATGATCTCGCGCAGCGTGGTGCCCATCGGCACCTCGATCAGGCCGGAGTTGTTGATCTTGCCGGTGAGGGCGAAGACCTTGGTGCCCTTGGAGGTCGCGGTGCCGATCTTGCTGAACCAGAGGCCGCCCTTGAGCAGGACGACGGGGATGTTGGCCAGGGTTTCGACGTTGTTGATGACCGTGGGGCGGCCCCAGAGGCCCTTGACGGCGGGGAAGGGGGGACGCGGGGTAGGCATGCCGCGCTTGCCTTCGATCGAGGCGAGCAGGGCGGTCTCTTCACCGCACACGAACGCGCCCGCGCCGAGGCGGATCTCGATCGTGAAGGAGAAGTCGCTGCCGAGAATGGATTCGCCGAGCAAGCCGTATTCGGTGGCTTGGGCGATGGCGGTTTCCAGACGCTGGATCGCGAGCGGGTACTCCGCGCGGATGTAGACGTAGCCCTTGTTGGCGCCGATCGCGTAGCCCGCGATGGCCATGGCTTCGAGCACGGAGTGGGGGTCGCCCTCCAGCGTCGAACGGTCCATGTACGCGCCCGGGTCGCCCTCGTCGGCGTTGCACACCATGTACTTCTGGCCGGCGGGCTGCATGGCCGCGAACGACCATTTCTTGCCGGTGGGGAAGCCCGCTCCGCCGCGGCCGCGCAGGCCGGACTTGGAGACCTCGTCGATCACGTCCTGCGGCTTCATCTCGAAGAGCGCCTTCTCGAGCGCCTTGTAACCGTCGCGGGCGATATACTCGTCGATCTTGTCTGGGTCGATCACGCCGCAGTTGCGCAACACGATGCGGAACTGCTTCTGGTAGAAATCGATGCCCTCGATGCCGACATTGATCTTGCTCTGGGTCTTATCGTAGAGCAGGCGCGAGACGACGCGGCCTTTGACGATGTGCTCCTTAACGATCACGTCGGCGTCTTCGGGCGTCACTTCGACATAGAACGTGTCTTGCGGAAGGATCTTGACGATCGGGCCCTTTTCGCAGAACCCCAGGCAGCCGGTGCGCACGACCTGCACGTCGTTGACCAGACCGTTCTCTTCGACCGCCTTCTTCAGCGCGCTGAACAGCGCGACGCCCTTGTTGGACTCGCAGGCTGTGCCGCCGCAAACCAAGATGTACTGTTTGTAACCCATGGTGTGTTTTCCCCGCTCAGCCAACGATGTCCATGGCCGGCTTGTCGCAAATGTGGTTGTCGATGAGATGCTTGTTGACGATGTGGTCGTTCACGATCTTCTTGCCGGTCTCCGCGTTCACGTTGCCGTAAATCACGACGGGCATATGGGGGACGATCACCTCGACGGTCGGCTCGGAGTGGCAGAGGCCCATGCAGCCGGTTTGGCTCACCAGCACGCTGCTGATGCCCTTGGCGTCCAACTCGTCGATGATCGCGTTGAACGTCTCTTTCGCGCCGGCGGCGATTCCGCACGTGCCCATGCCGACGATGATCTGCGCGTCCTTGTTGGAGGGGTCGCGCTTCACCATCGCCTTCTGTTTCTCTTC
>CAYMLQ010000254.1:0-7074 GCA_964390795.1 uncultured Lentisphaeraceae bacterium | reverse complement strand
TCTGCGCGTCCTTGTTGGAGGGGTCGCGCTTCACCATCGCCTTCTGTTTCTCTTCGCGCAGAGCGCGCAAATCAGCTAGCGTTAACTTTGCCATCGTTGATTTCCTTCACTTATGCGTCAGTCAAACAAGTCTCTTGCGATTTCAAAAAATCTCTGGCCAGAACCAGGTTGGACGCCTCTTGCATGTTCCCGAGCGTGTCGATCAGTTCGCTGCGCGAAAGCGCATAACCGTCGGTCGGCGTCTTTCGCGTCAGCAGCAGATCGTATGCGCCCTCAAACGTCATCAGCCCCAGGACGGTCTCGGCCAGGTCGCCCAGCGGCGGCGTGTCCAGGTGCCCCGCGTCGAGCGTGAAACGAACCGTCGTGCCCTGGCCGGGCTGCGAGCGGATGTCGACCGTGCCGTTGACCGCCTCGGCGGTCTGGTAGAGCAGGGGAAGCCCCAGCCCGACCCGGCGCCGGTCGTGCTTGCCGGCCTCGCTGTAAAACGGCTCCACCGCCTTGGCCAGCGTGGCCTCGTCCATCCCCTTGCCGTTGTCGGCCACGCGGACCTCAATCCTGTCCGGCCCCGTGTACACGTCCAGCTCCACCCGCGACGCCCCCGCCTCGACCGAGTTCTGCACCAGATCAGCGATGGTGTCACAGACGGACGCGTGCACAGCTCAGCCCTTCCGGATTTTGGCGACGATGCCCTGCAAGTCGTCGGTCTTGACCTTGCCGTATACTTCGCCGTTGATCACCATCACCGGCGCAAGACCGCAGCAGCCCAGGCAGCGGACAGCCTCCACCGAGAACTCGCCGTCCGGCGTCACGGTGTTCAGGCCCACACCCAGAATGCCCTCGATCTCATGGATGATGTCCTCGCCGCCCTTGAGGTAGCAGGCCGTTCCCATGCAAACCTGGATCTGATTGCGTCCCGGCTTCTTCAGCTTGAAGAAATTGTAGAACGTGATGACGCCATAGATCTTGGCCAAAGGCACGTCCAGAAGGTCGGCCACTTCAAACGCCACTTCGCGGGGAATGTAACCAAAGCCCTGCTGCACGCGGTGCAGAACCATGATCAGATTCCCTGGCTTGTTCTTCCATTCGGCGATAAAGGCTTTCAGCTCTGGCGTCAGCTTCTGAAGGCCCTCCGCCTGTGTCGGTGCGGTGCTCACGGTATATCACCTCCACGTTGTCCCGGCCTTGAACCGTACCAAGGCAGGGGGGTTCTGAAAAAAATAATCTGAATAGTTTCTCAAAAGTTGGCGACGGTGCCAAGCCAAAAGAGGGAAGTTTTTCAGATTGTTCAAAACGCCGCACTCGTATAACATATCCGACTTCACTTAGGCGGGTTCGCAGCAGCGCGGTTCCGGTGTGTCTGCTGGTGCCTGCAAACAAGGCGTTTTCTATGACCATTCTCGAAATCTCTGACGTGTTGAAGGCGGATGTGCTCGTCAAGGGCGAGGGCTGCCACAAGGCGATCCGCCACGTGATGGCGTCCGATCTGATGAGCGATGTGCTGATGGTGGACGAGGAGGATATGCTCCTTCTGACGTCGCTTGCGAGCGACCAGGTGCTGCGCACGGCGCAGATCGTCGGTGCGGTCGGCGTGATCGTGGTCAACGGCAAGCCGCTGCCCTCTTCGATGGTGAACGTGGCCAACGACCTGCGCATGACGCTCGCCGTCAGCCGGTTCTCCAAGTACGACGCGTGCGTCACGGTTCATGCCGCGCTGAAACCCGCATGAGCGACGCGCCCCAGAGTCCGGACGGCTCCGTGAAGGTCGAGGCTGAGACGTCTGCCGAGAGCGAGCCGTTGGTCCTTCTGGAACTGATCCAGCGTCTGAAGGTCCGAGACGTCATGACGTCCAAGCTTGCCACCGTGCCGCGCTCCGCCACCTTGAGCGAGGTGCAAGAGCTGATGCGCAAGAAGAAGATCAGCGGCGTCCCGGTTGAGGAGAACGGCCGTTTCTTCGGGCTGGTCAGCATCGACGATATCATCCGCGCCCTCGGCGGCGGTTATATCGACGAGCCGTGCAACATACATATGACCACCAAGCTGGTGGTGCTCGAGGACGACATGCCGCTCTCCTTCGCGCTGCGTTACTTCGACCGCTACCACTATGGGCGCTTCCCCGTGCTCAACCGCGACCGTCGTCTGGTCGGCATCATCTGCCAGCGCGATATCAACCGAGCCCTGCTGGTGGAACTCACGCAAGAGCTGAACCGCCTCGAGACCAGTTCGTCCCAGACGCCTGGATTGGACGGGGCCTACAGCATCTATGTCCTGCGCGAGTTTCCCATCTGCAAATACGATTTCGAGAACGCCGGTAAGGCCGCGAACCAGATTAAGCAGGTGCTGCAGGAAAAGAAGTTCCAGCCCAAGGTGATCCGCCGCATCGCCGTGGCCGCTTATGAGCTGGAGATCAACCTCTGCGTGCATTCCGACGGCGGCGTGCTCTCGTGGCAAATCTCCAACGGACGCGCGGAGATCATCGCGCGCGACGCGGGGCCGGGCATCGAAGACGTGGCGTGGGCTTGCCGCGACGGCACCTCCACCGCCAACGAGTGGATCCGTTCGCTGGGCTTCGGCGCGGGCATGGGTCTTGTGAACGTCAAGCGCGTGTCCGACGAGTTTGAAATCACGTCGAAAAAAGGGTCGGGGACCACGGTCAAGTCGGTGATCAACATCGGCGAGCCGATGGCCACTTAGTCGGGGGGAAGGACATGACCTTGCAGCAACTCATCGACGCCTGCGGGCTCGAAGGCGTGCTGGTGCCGGACGCGCAGGCGTCGGTGACCGGCGCCTATACGTCGGATCTGCTGAGCGACGTCATGGCGCACTGCCCTGACGGGGCGGTGCTCATCACGGTTCAGAACCACAAGAACTCGGTGGCGGTCTGCACGCTGGTCGGCTCTCCCGCCATCCTCGTCGTGCACAGCCGCGACATCCCGGAAGAGATGCGCAGCGTCGCCCAGCGCGAGGGCGTGGCCCTGCTGCGCACGCCGGACGACCAGTTCACGGCATCCTGCAGGCTCGGCACGGCGTTTTCGCGCGCGAGTTAGTGTCGCTTAAGACCTGTCCCCGCTGCTCAAAAGGGCAACAGGCAAGTAAAAGGCATGGCCTTAATGCAATCGGATGACCGTCACGTTGCTGACGGTGATTCCGCCGGATAACGTTAGCGTGCCGATGCCGGACTTCGTCAGGCTGTTGGGCATGCCGCTGACCAGACCGGACAGCCGCAGGTTGCTGGCGTTGGTGGCTACTCAGTCTTGGCGCAACACGACGGGGTTGATGACGCCCGAACCGCTGGACAGTTCAGCCGAGGCGCCCAACAGACCGCCGCTCATTACCAGCGTGCTGTTGGCCAGCGCAGACGGATCCGCCAGAACCAGCACGCCACCGCCGTTGGTCGTTATGCCGCTGTGCGTATTGGCGCCCGCGAGCGTCAGCGTACCCGCGCCGAGCTTGGTCAAGCTACCTGTACCCGCGAGCCGGATTGTGAAAGTTCTGCATGCGGCCGAGGAAGTCCGACGCCTTCGCGCCGAAGCCGAAGCCAAAAACGCCGAACTGATTCCGGCGATGTTTTCCCAATACCTTATCCGTACCCGTTTAAAGTTGAAGCTGATTCGGCCCTGGTTTCTCCATGCCTTTGTGAGAAGCCCGATTGGCCGTTCCAGAGTTATGAAGCAGGCACGGACGGCAGCCGGGCAATCAAGAGCGTGGAAAAGCGGCAACAGCGAATCACGAATGGAGCGGGGAAGCGTCGAACCCCATCCCTTAACCCGCGCACAGTGATATTTTGAGTGTTTGGCGGCTGTTACATTTGTCTAAAGTCGATCCCGAGACCAAGCCGCCGATATTGTTAATAATTATCGTTGCCCCATGTTTACAAACTGTATACGATATGGCTCATGGTTCTGATGCCGTGACTGTAAACACAACACAAGGGGGATAGAAATGTCAATTTATGCGGTTGTTAAAGAAAATCTGCCGAAAGTGGGTGATCAAGTCTTAATCTCGCCTGAGATACCTGAAAAGAAAATCAACAACGCGATCGCCGCAATGGCCACTGATGCCACACCCGAGAATATCCTTGGAATCATCGACACGACCCTGTTCAAAAGCGCAAAGGAAGGTGCCGTAATTACGGGCGATTCTTTTTACTTCCGAGAGCTTTTCGAGAAAACAAAAATTTTCAAATGGGCAGACATTGCAAGGGCTGACTACACGAAAGAGGAAATAGTTAAGGATAACGGAAAAAAAGAAACAAAGGAGAAATTAACCCTTTGCGGCACCGACTCAGGTACGCTGCTCGAAATCACATCCATGTTCTGTGTCAAGCTGGATGAGTTAGCGAATTTGATCAACGGCATTCTTAAAGACGGGAAAGAGGCCGGGTTTGAAGGGAAAGCTAATAACCTGCCGCTCGCCGATTTAAGCGAAGCCGTCAAATCGGCGTACTTGAAGATTCTCTGCAATTTCGCGCTCGCGGACGACGGGTTGATCGACCCGAAAGAATACGTGGAGATTATGTGCCTCTTGGTGAGAATAGGCTTGGAAAGTGAACAGAGGATAGCGCTCCGCTCGTATATGAATGGCGGCAGCGACACTTCTCAGACCGATGCCCTGATTGAGGAAATCAGCGGCCAAACGCCAGAAGTCAGCCTGGATGTCCTTCAAAAATCCCTCATAAAAGACCTCATCTATCTGCATCGGGTGAAGAGCCCGAAAACAGCTTCGTACAAAGAAAACTCCTTCATCACAGACATGTGCGTTAAACTGAAAGTGACAGACCAGCAGGCTGCGCTCATCGAGTCATCCATTAAAAACGATGAAGACATACTGAAAAAGCGCAAAAATGATACGGAGATCCAGAAGCAATTCACGGATCTTGCGGCGAAAGCCGGAGCGGTTGGCATTCCTATTGCAGCCATTTATTTCTCCGGGTCGGTTCTCGGGTTAAGCGCAGCTGGAGTCACGTCTGGTCTGGCGACGTTGGGCATGGGCGGGCTTCTGGGGTTCTCAAGCATGGTGTCGGGCATCGGCGTAGTCGTTCTGCTCGGTGTCGGCGCTTACTCCGGAATCAAGAAAATAGCCGGCGTCAGTGAGCTTGAAAACAACAAGCAGCGGGAGTTCATGTTGCAACAGCTAATCCGAAATTCACAGAAGGCGTTGAACTACCTTATTGAGGATGTGAACCTTATCTGTTCGAAGCTTAATGAGGAAATCAAGAAGGGCAAGGAAGGCGCTGTCAAGATCGAGAAGCTTTCCGCCATGCTGAGCCGCATGATGGGTGCAACGCAATTCGTCACCAGCAAGACAGCCTTTGCCCAAAGTGAATCCTATCGGACTAAACTCCCTGCGGTCTTGGATGTCGGGCGCTTGACGGAACTGACCGCAGCGGCCACAAAAAAGAAGTTGAGCGAGCAGATTCTGAACTTTTATGAGGACGCTCAACGGGAGGGCTCTGCGGTCAAGGTATTGAAGGAGAATATTTCTGAGAGCGACCTCGAGTCTCTCGTCGTGGCCGTCAACACGATCGGGTATTTCAATTTGGCCGATGCTTCTTTTGCAAAGATGAAAAGCATTGCAAAGAGTGTGATGTCCTGATAAACACACGTGGAAACAAAAGACAAAGACGAACTTGACGCCTATGCGGTTCAACAGCACCAGTGTAAAACCCTGGGAGCCAATTTATCCAGGTTAGACAACGCGATTGCGGATCTTTCTGGCCAGAACGACGCCAACCTCTCGCTCTTAGATGACTTGCTCGCTTCTGCGGAAGACTTTTGCTCAAAAAACCATATTGATGTCAATCAGTTAACCGCTGAAGACGCCGGCGCTGGCGATGTCTTATGCGAATTGTCCACGGCACAGGTGCCCGAATCCCCGACTTACGCCTTTGACGATCTGCAAGTGATCCCCGTTGATGACGACTGGCAGAATTATGTCAGCAACATCAACATCTATGCGGAGCGTAACCGTATCGATCTGAGCGCGAACTCGTTCGACCGTTTGTTATCCGGTTCACAAAGAGCGGAGATCGCAAAAAGGATCAATGACGATTACACGCTGAAGAAACCGGAGTGCGACAAGTATGACTATTTAATCGCGACTTTCTGCGGCGTTACCACGGGGCTAATCGATGTCTTTTTCGTGGGGATGCCAGGCCAGAGTGCGTTGGGGGAGTGGACCAGTCAGAAAATCGACGATTGTGTGATTGGATTCGCCAAAATAATATACAGGACTGATGATCTTGCCGGCAACGATGTGCCACGCAATATGCCAGACACAATTGCCAGAGCTATCGGTTTTCTGGAAAAGCGATTTGCCGTAAACTATGACCAGCGTCATACCCAAGACGTAAACAGCCTATTCGATATGGCTCCGAAGAACCACCATATCAAGTCACTGGGCCACTCGCCAGACATCATCGGCCTGTTCTTCTCGATTCTTGATCAATTTCAGAATACTTCAACTTTTATCAGCGACGGCGCGATGATCAGAATCAATACGCAGTCCTTTGAACTAGAGGGCGGGACTTTGGTCGCCAGAATATTTTGTGGTTTCTGTAACTGGATGGGACATGTCATGTCCGATATCGCCGGTTCTTCTGGCAGTCGAGGTCAACCTGGCGGCGGGGGGAGCGGTCTGCCAATTCCGTTCTACGAACTGCTGCAGTTCTGCAACTTCGGCAACCTGGGCAAAGACAGGCAAACGTTAGGGACTATCTTTGTCCGCGTGTTCCAGGAGGGTTACGATTTTCGTCATGGAGCCGCCATGGCAATTCCCGTTGCCTTAAACGAACTATTTATCCGGAGCCTGTGGGCCATCAAAAGCAGATATTTTCACAAAAGGGAATGGAAGGACTCCGTGCCTTTTGGGAACAAGCCTGAATTGCGGCGGATGTTATTGGTCGGGCATGGCGCTTTGTGTCTGGTTGACGGGACGGATGCGGCCATACGCTCCAGACTGGATCCCATTAAGTTTCTGCTCCAAACCAATATGATTGCTTGGTCGAGGTTCGCATTTTCCGCTCTTAACCCGAGTTCGCCAGTTGGGCTCATCCTGAAAGAATATTTATCCGCCTCA
>CAYMLQ010000253.1:0-8705 GCA_964390795.1 uncultured Lentisphaeraceae bacterium | reverse complement strand
GCCGCACAAAGGGCACGCAGCCGCGGTGCATCCAGTAGCCGATCGGCAGCTGCGATGACGGGTCGGCCGTGGCAGCCGCCACCCAATACAGGTGCGGCATCAGCGCCTCGCACGCTTTCATGACGATCTCGGGCCGCTCGTACAGATCCATCGTCAGCCCGATGTAGCCGCGCAGCTTGTCGCCGAGGATATCGAGCGGCGCTTTGAAGATGCCCGCGATCGCGCCGGGCATGCCGCACTCGTTGCGCAAGCGAGCGCAGTGCGGCCCGAACGCGTTGAAGTACTGCGTCATGGCCATCGCCGCCGACACCAGCGACACGTTGTGGCGAAAGGTCACGGGCTCGCCCGCCGCGGCGATCTTGCGCGACGCGCGCGGCAGCCACACCTCGTAAAGAAAGGCGGTGGGATCATCGATCAGCCGTTCGTACTCGTCCTCGCGCATGAACGACGCGTCCTCCGGCGGCTCGCGGTACTGGAAGCCGTGGTTCGGCGGCACGTCCACGCCCGGCACGCCGTAGTACCTGACGCTGGCCGCATCCGTGATGCCTGTCCAGACATACACCATGCTCGCGGGCACCGCGTCCCAGTCGTAGTCTTTGCAGCACCGGATCATCGCCTCGAACGCGTCGGGGTAGTGCTGCGTCAACTGCTGGCACGTGTAGCCCGCGTGGCGCCCGGTGAATTCCGCCGCGAACGGCCGGATCGGCACGCGGTCCGGCTTCTTGTTGTTCAGCGCGGTCACGAACCGCCGCAGCCTCGCCTGATAAAGCGCTTCCATATTTTGTTCTGACATGACAGACTCCTTCTTTTGAACAGTCGCTTCGACACTGGTCGCCAAGCGATGAAAACACACCGCTGGCTTTCACTTATACGTTCAGTTTTGGGATTCGGTTTTGGCGGGCAGCGCCTTCTCCGTCGACGCCAATGGTCTCACCCAGATGTTGCGAAACCGCACAGGACTGCCATGCGCCTGCAAACGGATCGGCGCGGGCACGGGATGCGGCGTCACCACCGGCAAGGCCCGATGCTGGGTCGCCCCAAGCAACTCCGTGTTGTTCTGCACAACCACCCCGTTATGCAGCACGGTCACATGCCCGGACATACGGTTAGTTCCGGTAAAAATCGGTGCGGTCAGCACGATGTCGAACGTCTGCCACGCCTCTGGGGGCAGCGACGCATTGACCAGCGGCGGGGTCTGTCCGTATACTGCGCCCGCCATGCCGTCCGCATAGATCGTGTCCTCGCCGTAGTTGTCGAAAATCTGGATTTCGTACTGGTCAAGCAGGTAAACGCCGCTGTTACCGCGCTCGGAGACATGTCCGCCCGCCGTCGGCAGGGGCACCATCCACTCGACGTGCAGCTGCATGTCGCCGAAGCACAGCCGCGTGCGGATGTCCCCTTTCTCAGCGATCAGCGCCCCGTCGCGGACTTGCCAGCCCTCCGCGCCCTCCCATGCCGCAACCGACTTGCCGTCGAAAAGCACGACGGCATCGGAAGGCGGCGCGGATTGGACATACGGGGCGGGAACAACCACCGACGGCGCAGGCCGGAACTTGTCATGCACCCGCCAGCCCTGTCCGGGCAGAACGGGCGCATCCGTATACCCCTCCAGTTTGCCGCCGCAGGCTGCCGCGCAACTCCCCAGAACAAGGCAGACGGCCAATGTGACGCGTTGCATGTGATACTGATCCCTTGGTTTGCGAACTGCGGCCATGCTAAGCTTTCAGCCCCTCAAGCTTGCCGTCCAGGCGCTCGGTGTCTTTGACCGTCTCCTCCCACGTCACGAGCTTGCCGGTGTAGGCGGCTTTGCGGCCCATGATCGTGATCAGGTTGCTCTGCACACTGGGAGGCACCGTCAGATTCGTGACGTCGCCCGCCTTGATCGCCGTGTGGAACGCGGCCACGTTGGCGCTCGCACCCTCCACGTAAATCTGCTTTGTGCTGCCGCCGCGGTAAAAATTTTCGCCGCGGATCATCACGTTGCCGCCGTAATTGGTCTCCAGAACGCCCTTGGTGCCGAACATGCGGCAGAGGATACCCTCGGCGGTGCCGTGCCCTTCAAATTGCCGCGAGTTGAAGGTCATGCCCACGTTGCCGGGATACTGGAAAACCAGCGAGAACGTATCCCAGCAGTCGCCCACATCGACGCGCACCTTGCGCGCGCCGGTTCCGAAGGCATGCAGCGGAGGCCGCCCGTGTACCCAGTTCATCACGTCCAGCGCGTGGATGTTCTGCTCGGTGATGATGTCGCCCGAGAGCGCCTTGTCGAAGACCCAGTTGCGCACGCGCCCCTCGATCCCTTCGTTCGGCTGGTGAATACCCAGCCGGCCGCACTGATAGGAGGCTTCGCCGAAGACGAAGTCGCCGATCGCACCCTGATGAACCAGCTTCAGCGCCTCCTGATAGAAAGGCTGCATGCGCGTCTGGAAATCGACCAGAAAGCAGAGCTTCTTGGCGGTCGCCTGCTTGCCGCTGGCCTCGATCGACTGGCACCCCGGCACATCCACGGCCACGGGTTTGGCCACATACACGTGGCAGCCCGCGTCGACAGCGGCCGCCGCCTGTTCGGGATGGAAAAACGGCGGCGTCGTGATGGCTACGGCATCGGGCTTGCTCTCGATCAGACGCTTGTAGCCTGAAAGCCCGGAAAAGCGCCGGCCGGCCGGCACGCCGAACTTCTCGCCCACCGCGTCCGCACGATCCTGGAAATAGTCGGCCACAGCTACAATCTCATAGCCGCCGTGTTTTTGAAACAGATCCGCCACAAACGAGCCGCGTCCGCCGCAACCGACGACGCCAAGCTTGATTTTAGGGCCTGCGGGCGGCTGTTGCTGCGCGAAAGCCGGCGCAGCGGCAGCCGCAAGGCCCGCAGCGCCCGTTACGGCGACAAACTCCCGGCGCGAAAGCGCGCGGGCCAACGGTTCGGTCATCTTCTGCATGTGTCTCACCCTTTCTCTGTGGCACGGGCGTCCCGCCCATGTTCCCGCTGTGGCACGGGCGTCCCGCCCGTGGAATCATGGGTGGGACGCCCATGCCACAAATCATTCACCTTCCCAGCAGCCCTGAAAACGGCGGCACCAGCGCATCCTTGACACGGCTGGCCTCCTCCGCCATCTCCGGCAATTCCGTTTCGATCTTGATCAGCAGCCACTCGACCTCCCACGACTTCGGATGGTAGAGCGGCAGCGCCTGTAACGCCGCGACCTTTTCCGCCCGCCGCGGCGCATACCAGACCGCCTGCTGTATCGCGGAGACCGGCTGATAGAAATCCGTGATCTTGTCCGGGCGATTCGCGACGTCGATGACCGCGCGCCACGCCAGCGTCTGAGCGCCGGGGTCGCGCTCTCGTTTCGCGGCCAGCACCAGAGGCGGCAACGCGGCTTCACTGCTCCACTTGCCGAGATAGCGGAGCGCTTCTTTGCGCACCTCAAGGTTGTCCGAATCCAGCCGCTTCGACAGCACTCTGAGCGCGTCGGCCCCCTGACTGGCGGCCAGCAGTCCGACCAGCAGCGGCACGTGCTCCGCACCGTCCTGCCCCAGCGCCTTCTCGATGCGCCTCTCGCATGCCGGTATGTCCGCAGCCTCTGCGAGCGTCGCCGACAGCGTGCCCGCCAACAGCTCCGCCGACGGAGCGGGAAGCGACAAAGCAAACGCGAGGATCAGTCCGAAACTGTCGGCTGGCGCGTACGTCCGGACCGTCCCTGCAGCCGCCTTAGCCAGCGCCGCGTCGCCTGAAAGGAACAGGCGCTTATCGAGCATCAGCGGGAAGAGACCCTTGTACCGCCGCGCGGCCAGCAGCTCGACAGCAAGTACGCGATGGGGGCCTCCATTTTTCTGAAGCAGGTCAACCAGGCGGACATCGACCGCCTTGCCCGGAATGCGGCGCAGCGCCTCGCGAGCCGCCTCACCCTGCCCGCCCTCCAGCATCCCAAAGAGCGCCTCTGCGGCCTTGTTATCCTTGAGCAGTCCGCACGCCTCGGCCGCAGCAGCACGCACCTCAGGGTCAGTGTCCGTCAGCGCCAAGCGCACCGCCGGCGCAACCGACGCGTCGCCGCGCTCAGCCAGCACCGCGATCAACTGCGCCTTGACCCCCGGCTGCCGCACCGTCGCCACCGCGTCTGCGGCGGCCCGCGTCAGTTCGGGCGAGCGGTTCTCCCGAGCGATCTGCGCCAGCGCCGCCTCGCGGGTGAAGACGTCGCCGCTCTCCAGCGCGGCAATGACCGCGTCCGGTTTCGCGCCTTTCACTCTCGCACAGGCGGACTCCAAGTCCTGTGCGTGGATGGCAGTCGATCCGAGCACGACGCCAACGCACACCCACACGCGCTCCCAACGGCAGGGACGCCTCCCCGTAGGTGTCCGCGGACGGCTCGGGGACCAGTCCCGACCCGAGTCGGCACGCGCAAAACCACAGCTTGTGTTTGACCCCAAAAAACGCCTCATACCAGATTCCACTTCTCGCGCTTTTCGCGCGCCAGCATCTTGTCCGCGTCAGGCGCGTCCACGAAGCGCTCGGCCTGCGGATTCCAGCGCAGCGGCCTGCCGCACGCGACCGCGATGTTGCCGATATGCGCCAGCGTAATGCTGCGGTGTCCGACCTCGGCGGGCGCATAGGCCGACGCGCGCGATTTGACCGCCTTGACAAAACTCACGTGTTCGCCGTCGACCCGCTCGCTCTTGAGCTGCACCTCGCCGGGCCCGACCGGCTCCAGCAGCTTGCGGCTGGAGGCCTGCACCGGACCGCGCCACTTCTGCGAATGAACCCAACCCCCGTCGCCCTCGATCCGCAGCATCGGCTCGGAGGCGTCCACGAACAGCTCCACGCCGTCCTCGTACGCGTAGCGGAGGTGGAAGTCGGTCAGCGTGTCATACAGCTCATGCACCGGCTTCCAGCCGTATCCCTCGACCGAGACCGGCCCCGTGTGCTCGCGGTTCAGGGCCCACTGCGCGAGGTCGAGCAGATGCGCGCCCCAGTCGCAGAGCATGCCGCCGCTGTAGTCCGAGATCCAGCGGAAAACGAAGTGCGTGCGCCCCGGCGCGTACGGTTTAAAGGGTGCGGGCCCCAGCCACATATCGTAGTTCAGAGACTTAGGCGGCTCGCAGTAGGCCACCGGGTTGAACGCCTGCGTGCCCGGCCAGTAGCCGCCGGGCAGACCGACGCTCACGCGCCGGATTTTCCCAAGGCGGCCGCTGCGCGCGATTTCGCACATCTGCTTGTACTCGGGAATGGTTCGGTTTTCGGACGCCGTCTGAAACACGCGGCCCGTCTGCCGGATGGTCTCAACCAGCTGACGCCCGTCCGCCACGTTGTAGGTGAGCGGTTTTTCGCACATCACATCCTTGCCTGCGCGAGCCGCCAGAATCGAGACCATCACATGCCAGTGGTCGGCGGTGGACACCATCACCGCGTCCACGTCCTTCTTTGCCAAGATCTCGCGAAAATCCCCGTGCGCGGTGACGCCCTCGCCGTACGTTTGGGCCACCGCCTTCCGCGCAACCTCCATGCGCTCGGCGTCCACATCGCAGACGGACACCAGCTGAAGGTCAGGAACCAGTTTCATACACGGCAAGTTACGGCCCATGAAATGGCCGCCCGTGCCGATACAACCGATGGTCACACGCTCCGAGGGCGCCGTCCACCCCCTGCCCAAGACGCTCGGCGGCACGATCAGCGGCGCGGCCGAAGCCGCCAACACCGCACGCAGGAATCCCCGTCTCGACTGCTCCATACCCGCTCCTCACTGGTTCGGCTGCAACGCACGCCAAGTTTGCATCGACTGCTTCAGCTTCTCGCGCGCGTCCCCTTTGATCCCGTAATGCTGCAAGCCCACGGCATCAGTATACCCTAACGCCTTCAGTTTCATCAAGACCGCACCGACGTCGAACGCGCCCTGACCGAGTGGCTGGATCAGCCTGCCCCAGTCGCCCTCGTAATCCGCGCCGTTGACCGTCACGAAAGTGAGATAGGGCTTCGCCTGCTCCAGCAAATCCCCGACACGTGCCGCGTCCCCGACCTTGATGCAGTGGCACAGGTTAAACGTGACACCCAGATTGGGCCGGTCAACCTTCCGAGCCAGCCGCACAGCGTCCTGCACGCGTTCCATCCAGAAGCGCGTGTGCGGATAGAGCGACACCTTCAGCCCGGCTTGCCGCGCCCGGTCAGCGATGTCACGCAACAACACGACCGCGTCCGCGTCGCCCGCCTCGTCGGAGGGCGCCGCGTAGGCCTTGCTCTGCACGTAAAGCCAGAGCGCCGTGTCCCGGCCTTTGAGTTGTTCGATCACGCGCAGGATGTGTTCGGGCGCAACGCGGTTCGTGGGCCCGATCTCGACACCGATATAGACGTTGAACATCTTCAGGCCTTCGGCGTCGCAGGCGGCCTGCATCTCCGGAATCATCGCCGGACTCCAGCCGACGCCCGCATAGCCGAGTTCCTTGAGCAAACGCGCCTGCTGCGAGGGAGTCCGCGACGGGTCGTCGCGCAACCCCGTATCCATCGCGAAGAAGGGGTTGGGCAACGCGCCACCCCGAACGGCGCTGGCGAACAGGACGAACGCCAGAACAACCCCTAGCCAAATACGCTGACCTCTTTTACGCATATTCACTCCTATGCAAACGCTCCCTCAGCACCCCGGCACGGCCCATGGCTCGCGGTACGGCCGCGTCAGCAGCGCGTTGGCCTGGTCGTTGCCGACGACGCGCTCCGCCGCCGCGTCCCACACGAGCCGCTCGCCTAGCTTGGCCGAGATGTGGCCGAGCTGGCACATCGTCGCCGTGCGGTGGCCCTTCTCGGCCGTGATGAGCGGCTCCTTCCGGCTCCTGACACAGTCGATGAAATCCTGTTTCTCGTCCACACACGGCAAAGCCAAATCGTTCGGCCCAGGCTTCCATGTCAGCAGCGCAGGCGAACTCGCCTTGAAGCCGTTCTCCTTGAACCAGGTGAACTCGATCCACCCCTTTGTACCCTCCGCCCGGACACTGGCGGCTTCGGCGTTTGAATAGAACACCTCCACCCCGCTGGCGTAGCGGAACCTGATCTTGAACGACTCGGCGACATTCCAGAAGCTTCTTCTTGGAAAGCGCGCCGAGCCTTTGATCTCCGTCGGCCCGCCGTGCTCCATATCCAGCAGCCACTGAGTGATGTCGAGCACGTGCGTGCCCCAGTTCAGCATCACGCCAAGCGAGTAGTCTTCGATGTGGAACCACCCCGGCCCCTTGCCGCCCACGTAGTCCAGACCGGCCTGCCGGTAGTGCACCCGCTGCTCGGTATAGAGCCGCGCAGGGGCCGGCCCAAGCCATAGGTCGTAGTCCAGTTCAGGCGGCACCGGCTCCGTGGCGGGCAGCTCCCGGAGCGGCGGCGGGTCGCTCGGCACCGTGACAATCACGCGCCGGACGTCGCCAATCAGCCCGTTGCGCACCACTTGGCTAAGCTGATGGAATTGCTTGCAGGCTCGCACCTCGGTGTCGGTGCGCAGGATGCAGCCGTACCTCTTGACCGCCTCCGCAATGGCCCGGCCCTCCCGCACGCAGAGCGAGAGTGGCTTCTCAAGTGCAACGTCCTTGCCCGCCTGCATCGCCGCGACTGCCATGTAGGCGTGCCAATGGTCGGGTGTGGAAATCATGACCGCGTCGACGTCAGGGCGGGCCAGCACCTCGCGGAAGTCGCGCTGCGCCGCGCAGCCTCTGTACTGGCCCTGGCCCAGCGAAACCGCGTAGTTGGCATCCACCGCCTGACGGGCCATATCCATGCGCCAGGCGTCAACGTCGCACACCGCCACGACCTGCACGTCTTTCGACCACAGGAACCACGGCAGGTTCGCGTGAAACACCTGCCGCCCCGTCCCGATCAGCGCGACGTTGACGCGGCTGTTCGGAGCGACCACGCCCTCGCGGCCCAACACGCGAGAAGGCACAACCAGCGGCGCGACTCCCGCCGCAACCAGCGCCTGTAAAAAGGCCCTTCTCGTCCTCGCCATCCCCGCCCCCCTATCGTGCCTAGCTGGTGAACCATGAACCCCTGTTACCATTACTGATTACTGTACCTTATCAGCCATTTCCCATCTTGTAAAATCGGCCCAGATGCTTGTACAATAGCCGCATGAATGTCACTCGGTTTCAATCCGATTTCGTGGCGAAGATCGGCGACCTCGCACCCTTCCGCCAACTGCTCGACCTTGTGCCGGACGTGGCCTTTTTCATGAAGGACCGTGCGGGACGCTTCGTGATGCACAACCACCGCGCCGTCGAATACTGCCAGGTGAGCCACGAACGGGAGACGCTCGGAAAAACAGACTACGACTTCTTTCCCAAGGATCGGGCCGCTCTGTACGTGCAGGGCGACCAAGAGGTGATGCGCACCGGCAAGCCGATCATCAACGCCATCGCGCCCGCGCCAGAAAACTCGGACCAGATGATCGTCTACAGCAAGGTGCCGGTCTACGGCAAGAACCGGCGCGTGATCGGTGTGGCGGGTATCCACCGGATCGTAGAGGGACTGCGCGGCACGCCCGACTGGTACGGCCGCTTCTCAAAAGTGATCGACCACATCCATAAAAACTACGGGGAGGAGCTTGACCTCTCTCGCCTTGCCGCGCAGGCGGGCGTGTCTCAGAGCCAGTTCGAGCGGCGCTTCCGCCAGCTCCTCGGCGCGTCGCCGGGCGAGTACGTCCTGCGCGTGCGCATCAACGCCAGCCGCGCGCTGCTCGAAA
>CAYMLQ010000252.1:0-8740 GCA_964390795.1 uncultured Lentisphaeraceae bacterium | reverse complement strand
AGCCCCTCGCCCATTCGTACGAGGAGTGCGAGATGCTGATGGAGGCGGCCAAGAAATACGGCGTCGTGACGCAGATGGGCAACCAGGGGCACCCCGGCGTTTTCCGCTATGAGAAGCTCATGGAGAGCCAGTTCTGGGGCGACATCTTGGAGGTGCACTCGTGGACGGACCGCGCCGGAGGCAAGTGGTGGCCGCAAGGCATGTCCGCCCTTCCGAAGGAAGAGAAAGTCCCGGAGGGCTTCAACTGGGACTGCTGGCTCGGGCCGGCCAAGATGCGCCCTTACGGCAAAGGCTACCAGCCCTTCGCGTGGCGCGGCTGGTGCGACTTCGGCTGCGGCGCCATCGGCGACATGGCCGTGCACAATTTCGACCCGGCGTTCTTCGTCTTGAAGCTGGGCCTGCCCGAGACCGTCAAGGCGTGGTGCGACAAGCCCGCCGACCTCGCCTATTCCACGTACTCGACCATCGATTACCACTTCGGGCCGTCGCCGGCCTGCCCGAAAGGCGTCAACGTCTACTGGTACGAGAGCGGCATTCTTCCCAAGCGTCCGGTCGGCTCGCATCCGAAGCTGGACGTGGGCGACAACGGGTGCATGATCGTCGGCTCCAAGGCGACCACCCTCGGCGGCTCCCATTCCAGCAAGCCGCAAGCCATCGCGGTCGGAGGCCAGCCGTTCGGTTCCGGAACAAAGGAGGCCGAGCGCGCCTGCAACAAGCTGATCGAAGATCCCGGCAAGTGGCAGTACGACCATTACAAGGAGTGGGTCGACGCCTGCAAGGCGCACACCCCCAACGCCACGGGCAGCCGCTTCGAATACGCCGCCCGCCTGACCGAGGCGCTCCTGTTCGGGTGCATCGCGCAGCGCTTCCCCGGAAAAGAGCTGGTCTGGGACAACGACAAGCGCGTCTTCAGCAACAGCCCCGAGGCGACCGCGCTCCTGCAGGGCTTCAAACGCGAAGGCTTCGAACCGAAGGTATAGTGCTAGTGGAGGAGGAAGGTAAAAATGAAACGACGTGTATTCCTGAAATCGGCGATGGCCACGGGGGCCGGCTTGCTGATCTTTCCGAATGGGTTGCGCGGGCAGGCTGCGCCGGGCAACAAGCTGAACATCGCGCTGATCGGCACCTGGGGGCGCGGTCTGGCGCACCTCGATTCGATCGCGGACGAGAACGTCGTGGCGCTCTGCGACGTCTGGGACCGGAACCTCGCGGACGCGGCCAAGCGTTTTCCGAGTGCGAAGACCTACAGCGACTGGAGGAAATGCCTCGAACAGAAAGACATCGACGCCGTCGTGATCTGCACGACCGACTTCACCCACGCGTTCGTCGCCAACTGGGCGCTGAACCGCGGCAAGCATGTCTATCTGGAGAAGCCGCTGGGGATCTCCGTCGAGGAGGCGCGCGTGGTGCGCGCCAACTGGCTGCCGAAAAAGAGTAAACTCGCGACTCAGGTCGGCATGCAGCGGCACGAGCACGACAACTTCAGCCGCCTCGCCGAGATGATCCGCGACGGCGCGATCGGCGAACTGAAGAGTGCCTACGCCTGGGGCAACCGCAAGATTCCCAAGCCAGGTTATCTGCCCGCCGGTGGGACTCCGCCGGACGGCCTGCACTACGACCTGTGGCTGGGGCCGGTGAAGTCCGACCACCCGTATAACCCGGAGTATTTCTCGGGCACGGCGGGGGCGAACTGCCTGCAGTGGAACATGTACTGGGACTTCGGCACCGGCCAGATCGGCGACATGGGCAGCCACACGATGGACCTGCTCTGGAACGCGGTGGACTGTAAGCTGCCGACCTCCGCCGAGGCAAAGGGCGACCCCTTCAACCCCGACGTCACGCCCGTCATGGCGGAGATGCGCTTCGAGCACCCCGCGAACAGTTGGCGCGGCCCGATCAGCGTCTCGTGGTATCAGGGCGGCGCCTTGCCGAACCCGCCAAGCTCCTTCGTGGACCTCAATAAGATCGGCCACGGCGCGATGTTTAAGGGAAGCGAGGGCATCCTGGTGGCGGACTTCACGTCGCGCATGCTGATCCCGCTCGGCAAGGACGGAAGCCTGACGTATTACCGCCCGCGCAAGAAGGAGGAACTGCTGCCGTCGGTCGGCCACTTCCAGAAGCAGTGGGTCAACGCGTGTAAGGATCCGTCGCTGAAGACCGCGTGCGACTTTGAGTACAGCGCGGACATGATCGAGCAGATGTGCCTCGGTCTGGTGGCGTACCGCGTCGGCAAGAAGATCAGCTACGACGGCGCGGCCGGCCGAGTCACCGATAACCCGGAAGCAGACGCTCTGCTCAAGCGCACGTACCGCGACGGCTGGACGCTGAACGGATAACGCGCGGCGATGGGTGTGTGTCAGAAATGTGATAGATTATGGGAAAAGATAAGGGTGAAAGATGAGGGGTGCATTGCCCTTAATCTTTCACCCTTATCTTTTACCCTTATCTCGGACTTCGGTAGTGGTATCAGACGTGCACGGACTGCCGCGTGGCTGTAAGCAGCAGTGTGCAGCGGATCGCGTCTTCGGCAAGGCCTGAAAGGCGGGAGAGTGCACTGCGGTAATTGGCCATCTGGACCTCATAGGTGATCCGCATGCGTTGCTCGAAATCAGCGGCGGATTCTGCGGGCCGGCGCCGGTTGGATTTGAAGTCGAAAATCTCAGCCCGGTGCCGGCCTTGCTCTTCGAAGAAAACGACGCGGTCGAACGTGCCGGAGATCCACTGGTCTTCGGCCATCAGCTCGAACGCACGCTCGCGCCAGAGATCAATCACGTGGGCGGGCCGCACCAGCGCGTCGCGGAAGGCGGAGGAAAGCGCGAGGTCGAGTTCGGCCTGCGGGATACCGGCCGGCTGCGCGGGCGTCGCGTCCAGCCACACGATCCGGCTCAGCGCCTCATGCAGCCGCGTGCCGCGCTGGGCGGCGAGGTCGTCGCGGGCGCTGAACAGCTCGCTGGCCGCGCGGCCGTGATAGGAGGCGGAGGGCGTGACGCGCTGGATTGCGCGGCGCTTCAGGCGGACAACATGGGGCGTAGGCGCGGGCGGCGACAAGGGCGTCTCAGCGCGAGACGCGGCACGCTGGAACCAGTCGGGGTCGCCTTCCGACCACGGCAGCGGCTCCCCGAGCGCGGCCTCGACGTGGTCGCTGAAATAGCAGCTCTCAGAGGCGCTCGCGGCCGCAGGCTTAAGCAGCAGCACCAAGGCGCGCTTGGCGCGGGTCATGGCCACGTAGGACACGCAGAGCGCCTCGAAGACGCCCTCGTTGAGCGCATGGTCGCGCGCGGCGGTCAAGACGGGGTCGGACAGGACGATCTGTTTGCCGGGATGGGTCAGAAGCCAAGCGTCATCCTCGGAAAAGAGCACTTCGCCGGAGCGGACGGACTCCATGCCGACCGACTCGATGACCGGCAAAAGCACGACGTCGAAGCCGAGCCCCTTGCTGCGGTGGATGGTGAGGATCTTGACCGTGGAGGTGTCGGCCACGTCGCGCGTGATGAACGCTTCGACAAACGCGGTGAAGTCGGTGAGCGTGGTTTCGGCGTCCGCGCCGGCGGCGAATTGCGTGGCGGCGCGCAGCAGCTCGTCGAGGCGCGTCAGCGTGAACAGGTCGGTTCCGGTTCCGGCGAGCGCGTCGATGATGGTGCGCAACGTGCGCGGCAGGCCGAGGCGCGAGACGTCGTTCAAGACCTGGCGCGAAAGCTCGGCTGCGCCCAGCGGGGGCGGCAGCGAACAGGCGTGGCGGAAGGCCGTGCGCGCCAGCGGCGTGGCGCACACGTGGTGCCACGCCAGCGTGTTGCCGGGATGCTCGGCCACCTGCAGGACGTGCAGCAGGGCGGTGACGACGGGGGTGTCGCAGATGGCGCTCTCGCCTTCCCAGACGGCGGGGATGCCCGCGCGCCGCAGCGCGTCGGCGAAGCGCTTTCCGTGCTCGTTGCTGCGCACCAGAATCGCGGCGCTGAGGCCGTGCTCCCACGGGCGCACCGACTGAAGGTGGGCGCAGGCCGCGGCCAGGTAGGGGTCGATCGTCCTCTCGTCCGACGCCTTGTCGGGTGAAGGCACGCGTTCGACACGGACGAAGCCGTCACGCTGCTGCGAGGCGTGCGGCGTCCAGAGGCGCCGCCATTTCTCGCCCGCGGCCTTGGCGCCGGGCTTTAAGAGCGCCTCGATCTTCCCGCCGTCGAAGACGCGGTTGACGAGCCCCGCGATCTGCGGGCAGTAGCGGTAGGTGGTGTTGAGCTGGGATGTCGCATAGTGCCCGGAGGCGGCCTCTTTTTCGAAGATGGCGACATCGCCGCCGCGCCAGCCGTAGATGGCCTGCTTCATGTCTCCCACGATGAGGATCGAGCGCTCGCCCTCATCGGACTGGATGACTTCGTCGACCAGATTGCTCACGGCCGCCCACTGCGCGTGCGAGGTATCCTGAAACTCGTCCAAGGCCCAGTGGCGGAAGCGCCCGTCAAACCGGTACTCGATGTTTTGGCGGATGGACGTGTCAAGGCTTGCGATCAGGCGGGGGATGTCGTCGAAGGTGAGTAGTCCCCGGTTGCGCGTGTTCTGCGCATATTCGGCTTCGATCTGTTCCATCAGGCGATAGATGCCTTGCGTGGTTTGGTAGCGGGCGCGAAGGACCAGCCCGTACAGCGTCTCGACGGTCTGAAGGATCAGCCTGGCCTTCTCGCCGGTGAAACAGCAGGCTTTGCGGTTGTAGCTGATCTCGATGGAGGTGGCCTGCGGCTGATAGGCGTTCAGAACGTTCTGGATGCCGGCTTTGGCCGGAAACGTGGTGTTGAAGCCTCTGACAAAGTCGCAGAACTCGTCCCACGTTTTCTCACGCCCGGCAAGCTCCCAATCGCTGCGGATTTCGGCGGCCAGCCTCTGCGCCAGATGGTCGGTCGTGTCGTGAATGGGAAAAGGCTCGCCGTTGGGCCAGATCACGTCCGGACGGCCCCACGCGCAGGCGTTCGGGTAGTCCTGCAGAACCTCGTGCCACGTGGCCACGAAGCCCGCCAGCTTCTCTCCATACGACTTGCCCTCCTTGCCGAAGGTCGCCTGGCGGAAGGCCTCGAAAAACAGGTCCGCCTCGGGAGTCGAGGCGACGCGGTTCAGCAGCGACGTCATCGCCGCGTTCTTTTCGCGCTCGACGCGGTAGGTGTCCATGATCGTCAGGGAGCCCTGCAACCCCAGCTCGAGCGGGAAGGCCTGCACCATGCGGGTCATGAAGCTGTCGATCGTGCCGATCATGCTGGCGTGCTGCGTGGCGATCAGTCTCCGCAGGAGGCTGGCGAAGGCCGCGCGCGAGACCGAGGCGCTGTGCCGGGAGCGGAGCGTGGTCGCGAGCGCGATGTCTAGCGACTCGAAAACGTGCGCGGATTCGGCATCAGCCTGGCTGTCGGAGGTGGCGGCGTCTGCGAGACGCCCCGCGATCTTGTTGAAGATCTCTCCGGCTGCGGCGCGCGAGAAGGTGAGTGCCACGATCTGGTTCGGCTCAACGCCGAGGAGCATCAGGCGGATCATGCGCGTCGCGAGCGCGAAGGTCTTGCCCGTGCCGGCGGAGGCCTTGATCAGGCTGTTTCTCATGACGGACCTCCGGCAAGGTGCCCGCCCGCGATAGCTGTCTCGCAAGCCTGTCCGCAGTCACCGGGAGCGGGGACACTCCTGTCCCCGGACAGCCGCCGCTCTTGGTCGGCGATCCATGCGGGGCTGACGCTCAGCTCTGGCGAATCTAAGAATAGCGAGCCGTAATCCCGAGCCCAGGCGTCTTTCGGCGTGGGCGGCCAGTAGACGCCGGCCTTGACGCGGCCGATCACCCAGCGCACAGCGGCCACGGCGTCGTCGCGGAGCGGCGCGAAATCCCAGGCTTTGCACGCGGTTTCTGCCTCGGTCTCGCCCAGCACGAAATAGCCGCACTCGGCCTTGGCTCCGGCGGGCACGAGGGCTCCCGCCTGGGCCATGAGCAGATAGAGGGGCAGTTGCAGGTCGGTCCACACGCGCGGCTTGTCGGCGAACGCGAATGGAGCGAGGCCGCGCTGCGCGGCGGCTTCGAGGTCGGCCTTGCTGGCGGACATGAAGCGGTCGGTGCCGTCATTCTTGCCGAGGCGGTCCCACGTCTTGTAGTCGATGATCCGCCACGTGTCGGAGGCGGCATGGTAGTCCAGGCGGTCGGCGCGGCCGCGGATGGTCAGCCCGTGCTCGGTCATCGTGAGCGGACGTTCAGTCGCGGCGATCTGCCAGCCGTCGGCGCGCAGGCGCGCCTGGCGGCTGGCGAAGAAGGCCAGCCGCTTGCAGGCGGCGGAGGCTTGCAGGTGGAGGATGGCGGGCAGCGCGCCTCCGCACGTGCGGCGGACGAGGCGCCAGACCTCGTCCTGTAAGAACGCGGTGATCGCTTCGGCGTCGGTCTCTTCCTTACAGGCGGAGTTGCCGAAGGCTTCCAGGGCGTCGTGGCAGAGGTTGCCGAAGGCCATGGCGTCCAGCTCGGCCACGCGGTCGTCGCACGCTTCCATCTTGAGGACATTCCGGAGATAGAAGGTGAAGGGACACTCCAGATAGCTTTTGAAGGCGGTCACGCTGAGCCGTTCGGGCGGCACTGCGGACACTGGAAGCGTCAGACGCCAGTCGTCGGGCAGCGAGCGGTGGTGTCCGGCGGCCGCGCTTTCGGCGTCGCTGAAGAGTTTCTTGGCCCGCGACGTGAGCGTCGCTTCGTCGCACAGGAAGAGCAGGCTGGAGGGCTTGCGCACGTCGTTGCGGCTGGAGACGCGCTCAAGGTAAATATGCACGGCGTTTGGCGGGCGCGAGGTCAGGAGCGTCTGAAGCAGGTAGGTGTCGCGCGCAGTGCGGCGCTCGTTGCTGGTCAGGCCCAGGCCCTGGCGCAGGCGGTCCGGCAGGAAGGCGTGGCCGACGACGGCGTCGGGCACCGAACCCTCGTTGAAGCCGGTGATCACCAGTTCGCGCGCAGGGCTCCACGGCAGTTCCAGCCAGCCTTCGGTCAGGAGCGCGTCGGCGTCCTCGGGTTCGAGCGGGTAGCTGGCGGAGGCCAGGAGCGTTTCGAAAAGCTGTGAGCGCTGGGACTCGTCCAAGGCTTCCGTGAGGAGTTCGGACGACAGGCTATCGAAAACCGAGAGCGTGGCCTCCGCGGCGGCGGCCAGCTCGCGGTCGCCGGGCGTCCGCTCCTGAAGGGTGCGGACGGCGAACAGGGTCTGGAGCATGGCGGTCAGGTGGTCGAGGTGAGCGCGGCCGCGCGGGTCAAGCAGAGAGCGGACTTCGTCGAGCGCCTTGAGCAGGCGCTCCCACGCGGGAAGGGTTTGGGCGATGCGGGCGTCTTGCGCTTGCGCGTCGTCGTCACGGTTCTGCTCGCAGAAGCGGAGCGCGGCGTCGAGCGACTGCGGCAGGTGCGCGTTCTGAAGGGTGTCGAGGGCCGTGAGGATTTCCGCATGGGAGAGGCCGGCGCCGAGGCGGGCCTCCAGCCAGCGCATCACGTCAGCCTCGCGCAGAAAGGCGGCGAGGAGGGTGAAACGCGGCTGGCGGCAGAGCTGTTCGAGCTGCTGGATGAGGCGTCCGAGCGAGGAGGCGGTCAGCCGGTAGGCGGCGGGGTTATGGAGCGGGATTCCGTGAGAAAGAAAGGCGGAGTGGAGCTCGCTGAAGAGGGTGTCGTCGGCCATGCCCAGCGAGGGCAGCGCCTCGTCCTGCGGGATGGAGGCGAAGGCCTCGGCCACGAGGCGCGCTTGGGCGACGCTGTTGGGGGCGAGCGTGATCTGCTCGTCCGCCAGCGGCAGGACGGGCGCTTGGTCGCCGGCCCACTGCGCGGGCTCGGGGCGTCCCCAGAGATCGAAGCGTGCGTCTTGCGAAGGAGCGGCGTGAACGAGCACGGTGAGCGCGGTGCGCGTGCCCAGCCGTTCCAGCGCGGGATAGAGCGCGGGCTGGGCGTCGGCCAGAGCTGGCAGGACGATGCGCTCGACGCCTTCGGGAAGGCCTGGGTCGGCGACGGCCTGCTGGCGTGCGAGAGGGGCTGGGGTACGCCCGAGCTTCTGAAGCGCGCCGAAGAAAGACGACTCCAGTCGGGCCAGATCCTGCCAGCGCGCGACTTCGACGTCGAGGTCTTCTCCGGAGAGCAGCGCCTCGACCCGCGCGGCCACGTCGCCCATGACCAGGGCGTTCTCCTGGAGGATGCTCCAGAGGTCGCCCAACTGCCGGGCGACGCCCAGCGCCCAGGGAAAGGATTTTTCGCGCGGGTGGCCTTTTTCGGGGAAGAGGCTTGGAAAGGCTTTGAGATCGAGGTCGAGGAGCAGGCGGCTCAACAGGCCCACGGTTTCCGCCGGTGTGGCGACCGGCGCCTCGGGTTCGCGCGCCGGGACGATGACTTGGGCGGGCAGGCGGATGAGCGGGGGCAGGCAGCCGCCGGTCTGCTCCGCCAGTGCGAGACGCAGGCGGCGGCCCGCCTGCCGCGTGGGCACGATCACGAGCAGGTGGCTCAGCGACTTCACGCCGCCGGGTGTTACGCGCATTTGTGAGGTTAACCACTCGGTCACGGCGAGAACGAGCGGGGTCGTATTGTCGAGAAAGAGGCGTTCCATGAGCAGTCCGTTCGCGATGAGAAGAACATGATTGAACCATTTGAAATATACCACGTTGCGAAACCGGTGGCGAGTCGGCGAACAGCAGCAATTCTAAATTTGGCATCTCCGTTCATTCGCCTCCGCGCCCGGAGCAACTGTCTTTTTTTTCTTTTTTGCGGCATACCGCAAAAGGG
>CAYMLQ010000251.1:0-8820 GCA_964390795.1 uncultured Lentisphaeraceae bacterium | reverse complement strand
GGAACTCGCGCTGGAAATGGGCGGGCGAGAGGTAGCCGCAGGTGCGGATGATTTCCGCGACGGTCATGTCCGTTTCCGCCAGCAGGCGGCAGGCGTGGGCGATGCGGAACCGGTTGACGTACTGGGGTACGGTGCTGTTCGTGCATTTTTTGAACAGACGGCTGAAGGCGCTCTCGCTGAGACCGGTCATCCGGGCGAGGTCGGGAACACGGAGGGGAGAGGTCAGGTGCTGTTCGATTGCGGCGCAGGCGGTGCCGATGCGGTCGGAAGCGTAGGCTTGGGTCTCCATGCGGAAACCCTCGGATGAAATCTCGGTCAGTTGCTTGGAGTTTGCCAGCAGGTCCAGCAGTTCAAGAAGCAGGATCAGGCGGCGGATGCCGTGTTCGCGTACCATCCGTAAAAGGATTTCTTCGGCGCGGTCGCGCGTGCGGCCGCCGACGCGGAGGCCGCGGCGGGCGCGTTCGAAAAGCCTGCGAAGAGGATCCAAGGTTGTGTGTTTCTGCCAGTCTTGTCCGAGCGCATGGGGCATGAAATGAACCACGACCCACTCCACCGGTTGGGGCCGACGGTTTGGAAGAGGCGCATTGCGATAGTCGTGTGGCAGATCCGGACCCAAAAGAACGAGATCGCCAGGTGCGAGCGGGTCAAGCCGGTCGCCAACCCAGCGCGCTGAACCGCCGTGTCGGACGAGCGTGATCTCGCAGGCGGGGTGGTAATGCCAGACATCGCCGAACTCCCGGCTCCGCACGAGGTCGCACTCCACAATATCCGAGGCGGAAAGGAGGGATGATTTTTCGGCGATCAACTTCATGGTTGCAAGGAGGATACAGACGAGGGTGTGTGACTTCAACTATAAAACAACGTAAACGCTGGAATAAGGGTGTACTACGCCGGGAACAGGTCTTGTTAGAGGGTGGCGGCTATGCGATACTTCGAATGGCGATACTGTCCGAGTCTTTTCGTCAGGGTCTGACACATGCGAACTTTCGGCTTAGGAGGATAGTAATGAAAAGAAGGCGGGATTTTCTGAAGGCGGCAACGGCTGCGGTAGCCGCAGCGCTGTTGCCGGGAACCGGGTGTCGGATGATTGATCCGGCGCTGCGCAAACAAAGGTCGTTGGTGGGGTTCGGGGCCCCGGCGCTGGAAGAGGTGCGCGTGGGTTTTATCGGTGTCGGCCATCGGGGGCCGGAGGCGGTCAGGCGGTTGAGCCGGATTCCCCAAACCAAGGTGGTGGCGATCTGCGACGTTTACGGGGATCGTACGGCCAAAAGTGCGGCGGACGTCGTGGCGGCAGGTCATGCGGCACCGGAGACGTACTTCGGCTCAGAACAGATTTTCAAGAAATTGTGTGAGCGCACGGATGTGAATCTGGTTTATGTCTGCACGCCGTGGCAGTGGCATGTGCCGATGGCGCTTTATGCCATGCAGTGCGGCAAGCATGTTGTCACCGAGGTGCCCATGGCCATGACGGTGGCAGATTGCTGGCGGCTGGTGGACATGGCGGAGAAAAAACGCCTGCACTGCATGATGCTGGAGAACTGTTGTTACGGCGAGGACGAGCTTTTTGCGCTCACGCTGGCGCGGAACGGTGTGTTGGGAGAGCTTGTTCACGGTGACTGCGGCTATATCCACGAACTGTGTGCCTTGCTGACGGACAACACCTACTACAAGGACTATGCGTTTGAGTATTTCAGGCGGCACACGGGGAACTCCTATCCCACGCATGGCCTCGGCCCGGTCTGCCAGTATATGGGAATCAACTGCGGCGACCGCTTGGAGCGGCTGGTTTCGCTGGAGACCAACGAATTCGGGCTGACGCATTTCATCAAAGAAAAATTCGGTGATGACGATCCGCGTGCGCACTATTCGTACAAGACGGGCGATATGAACACCACTGTGGTACGCACGGTGCGGGGGCGGACAATCATGGTGCAGTACGGACGCTACAGTCCGCGGCCTTACAGCCGCATCAACCTGATTACGGGGACGAAGGGAGCGCTGGCCTCATATCCGTTGCGTGTTGCCCTCACGCCCAACGCGCATGCCTGGATGGAGGAGAAGGCCTTGGCTGAACTCAAGAGCAGGTATGCGCATCCGCTGTGGACAAAAATGGGGGACATCGCCAAGAAAAACGGCGGTCATGGCGGCATGGACTACATCATGGAGTACCGTCTGTGCCACTGTCTCCTGAACGGTCTGCCGCTGGATCAGAGCGTCTACGACGGCGCGACGTGGAGTTCGCTGGTGGAACTGACCGAACGGTCGGTTCTGGCGGGTGGCGATTCGGTTGAAGTTCCCGATTTTACGCGCGGCGCATGGCGTACGGCGCAGCCACTCGGGATTGTCACGGTTTAGGGAGCCGCCTCTACCCCCAAATGAGGTGCTCGTAAAAACGCGGTTTAGTTTGAACAGATTCCAATGTGAAGGAGATCCGGATGAAGCAGGTAACGACAAAAAAGGCAGCGAAAAACGAAACAGCTAAAACCAAGGTTTTGGCGCTTGAAGGCGGGGCAAAAGTATGGGACAAGGGTTTCCCCATGTGGCCCTCTTTTTCGGAAGAAACGATCCAGGCCGCGATGGAACCCTTGCGAGCGGGTAAGGTGAATTACTGGACGGGTCCGATCGGCATGCAGTTTGAAAGCGATTGGGCCAAGTGGATGGGTGTGAGGAACGCGATCAGCGTGTCGAACGGCACGGCCGCGCTGCACACCGCGATCTCGTCGCTGGGAATCGGGCCGGGTGATGAGGTGATCTGCCCATCCTATTCGTTCATTGCCTCGTCATTCTGCGTGCTGCAGGCGGGCGCGTTACCGGTTTTCACGGATGTGGGTTTTGACCATCAGATCGATCCTGCGGGGATTGAAGCGAAGATCACGGAGCGGACGAAGGGCATCGTGGTCGTCCATCTGTACGGTGTCGTGGCGGACATGGACCCGATCATGAAAATCGCCAAGAAGCACAACCTGAAGGTGATTGAGGATTGCGCCCAGTGTTTCGGCGGCATCTACAAAGGCAAGATGGCGGGCACGATCGGCGATGTCGGGTGTTTCAGCTTCTGTCAGAGCAAGCACTTCACGACGGGTGGCGAGGGCGGCATGATTGTGACGAACGATGACGACTATGCGTGGGAATGCCGTTCGTTCCGCGACCACGGGTATGATGTCAAAGAGCGACTCAATCTGCTGGAGATGGAAGGCAAGCTGATGTACATCCACAAGCGTGTCGGTTTCAATTTCCGTATGACCGAGATGCAGTCGGCGATCGGCATATGCGAACTGAAGCGTTTTGACTCGTGGAATTTGAAGAACCGGATCCGCAACGGCAAGATGCTAAAAAAGGCGTTGGAGAAACATCCGTTGGTGATGCACGCGCCGGTGGATACCAAGGAGCGTCAGAACTCCTACTGGTGGGCACCGTTCGTTTTGGACACGGATAAGCTGACCTGCACGATCAAGGATTTCATCAAGGCGGTGGGGGCCGAAGGCGTACCGGTCTATGGCGTACTGTGGCCAGAGATGTATAAAGAGCGGGCGTTTATTGAGCGCAACGGTTTCGGCGTCGCGAAATACCCCTTTTTTGATCCCAAGTCACGCAATATCGATTATAGTCAGGTGCATTGTGATCGTGCGCGGTGGATGACGGATCGAACCATGTGTTTCTTTACTCACCCGGTTTACGACGTGGCGCACATGCAGGCCTGCATCGATGCCTTCAAGAAAGTTGCCGCGGCGTACATGAAATAGGGCAAAGGAAGCGTTGTATGGCCAAGGTGATATATGCGCTGATCGGGTTCGGCGGGATCGCTGAAAACCGGATTGCGAAAGAAGGGTTCGCGTGCGACACCGTACGTTTTAAGCCGTTGAAACAGGCGGTGCTTGTCGGTGCGACGGATGTGAATCCGAAACGGCGCCTAGCGGCGCAGGCGCTGGGATTGAAATGGTATCGCGACGCTGCGGCGGTCATGGACGACCCGTCGGTAGACGCTGTGGTTGTGGCGACCAACAATCTTTCCCATGCGGCACTGGCGCAACAGGCGTTGGAGGCGGGCAAGGCGGTGATTGTCGAGAAACCGCTCGCCCCAGTCTCGTCCGACGCGCGGATGCTGGTGAAACTCGCGGCGAAGCGTAAGCTCAGCCTCTCGGTCGACCACATGATGACGCACAACGCCCTTAACAAGAAGGCGCGAGAACTGATCTCGGGTGGGGCGTTGGGCGTGGTCAACGACGCCTGCTTTCACATGCAGTTCGCTTACGGTTTCGATCCTGCCGAGGCGGCCACTTGGCGCTGTGCCAACCGTGCCGAGATGGGCGGTCCGGTTGGCGACGTGGCCAGCCACTGCTTCTACATGACTGAATTTCTGTTGGGCAGCCGGATTAAGGCGGTGAGGGCGGTCTACTATCCCAAGCGCATGGCGATCAAGGTGGAGGACGGCGCGGTGATCCAGTGTGAATTGGAGAACGGCGTGACGTGCTCGGCGCTGGTGTCGTTTTGCGACGCACGGGGCGGACTGGGCGGCACGCTCTCGAATTTGGGCTATGAGATCTACGGTGACCAGGCGGCGATGCGCGGTTATGGTACGCTGTTTCAGCTTTCCGGCCATGCAAACGAGCCGTTCAAAATGCGGTTGGAGTTGGACACATTCGAGCGGCAGCAGGTTTTCAGAGTCAAGCGGCCAGAAAACATCTATCAGGGCGTGATCGCCGAGCACGCGGCTTCCGTTTTGAGCGGCACACCGCTGACCGGCGAAAGCGGGTTACATAACGTGTTGCTCTGCGAAGCCGCGCATGCATCCGCCAAGAGAGGCGGGAAAACGGTGGAGGTCAAAAGGTGATGGAAGCCGGAGTTGCCAAGGTGATCATCACGCCGAAACGGGGTCTGCCGCTTGCGGGATATTTTAACCCGCGTCCTAATGTGGGGGTGCTGGATGACCTGCACGTGCGGTGCGTCCTGTTCCGCAAGGGACGGACGGTCTGCGGGCTGGTGTCGCTGGATGTCTGCATGGTCAGCGTGGAACTTGTGGAGGCTGTGCTTGCGAGGCTGAAGGAGGAGGGTTTCCGGCATGGGCGAGGGCTCGTCATTGCGGCGACTCACACGCACACCGCGCCCTATGTGACGCCGCTTTTCGGCACGGAGCCCGACTCCGACTACATCTGCGGGCTGGTGGAGAAGACTGTCGGGGCGGTTCTGAAGGCGGAACAGAATCTTGCACCTGCGACGCTCAGGCTCGGTGGATCCAACGACAACCGGCTCGCTTTTAACCGGCGGTACCGGATGCAGGGCGGCGGCGTGATGACGAATCCAGGCAAGGGGAATCCTCGCATCGTCAAACCTGAAGGACCGGTGGATCGGGAGATCGGGATTCTCGCCGTCGAACAGGAGGGGCGCATCGTGGCGGTCGTCGCCAACATCGTCAACCACACAGACACCATTGGCGGGGATTTTGTGTCGGCGGATTGGCCGGGGCGCATGGAACGCGGCATTCAGGCGGCGCTGGGTCACGATGCAATGGTGATGACGCTGGTCGGCTGTTCCGGAAACATCAACCATTTCGACGTCGCGTCAAAAACCGATCAGACCTCTTATGCCGAAGCGTGCCGTATCGGGCAGGCCTATGGGAAACTCATCGCGGCTCGGCTCAAGACGCTCAAGACGCTGGAGGTTGACAAGCTTGCGGTCATCAGTCGGGCGATCTGTATCCCTTACCGCACACTGACAGATGAGACGTGCGAAACGGCGCGTGGCGTTCTGGAACACAAATCGGGGCAGGCGTGCGGCGGAGACCTGACGAGCGAAGGGCTGGCAGCGGGTGAAAGCCCGGTCGCGCGTTTCTTTGCGGAGCAGACCCTATTGTATCATGCGCACTGTTCAGGAAAGAAAAGGACGTTCAGATTGGTGGCGCTTGCTTTTTGCGACCGCTTTGCGATGACCTCCCTGCCGGGCGAGCCCTTCACCGAGATCGGGTTGGCTATCAAGCGCGGGTCACCTTTCCAGACAACGTGGCCGGTGACGCTGGCGATGGGCGAGTGCGGCTATGTGCCGCTGGCAGCGTGCTTCGAACGAGGCGGGTATGAGACACTCCCTGTGGAAGGTGGTGCTCCCCGCGAAGACACGGCAGAACGGCTTGTGCGTGAAACCGCTTTGAGTCTTCAAGCCGTTTATCAATAAAACGGCGGCGAATTTTAGACACAGACCACACACGTTGGAACTAGATATAAGATCACTCCTGTCATGCAGCGACCCGGGGTCGGGACCGCCCGGCTCCGGGTTTTTAATTGGAAAAGGATGAAGGCTGAACGGGCAACGGACGGAACGGACACGACGGACTTTTTTTGGTGATAGGTCGGCTGACTCGCTGCGCTCGCGGCGCGGATGCGAGGAAGAAAAGGTGCAGGTGACAAATCGCAAGGTCATTGCGAGGAACGGAGAGAAATAGGAGGAGGCGAGCCATGGCGAAGACTGTTTTCGCGAGTCCTGAAATGCTTGCGGGAATCGATCCGGAGATCCTTGTCCGGCTGTTGCGGACCGAACCGGAGATGCTCGCCAAATGGGATTACGCCCTGCCGGAGGCGGTCAACAGATATGAGGGACTGGACGGCGACAGGATCGCGCATGAGCTGAGGGAACATGGGATTCCCGAGGAGATCGCCGAGGCGCTCTCGATGGTACAGACACTCGGCGGCGAGAAGGGATGGGAACTGCTGGAGCACCGCGCCCGGCGCGAGATGTTCGAACTGCCCGCCAGCAGGCCGCGTCTCAAGGCGTCGGACGCCATCGTGATGATGATGCTGGAGGGCGGCGACCGGGCGCGGCACTTTCTGGTGCGGGCCGCGAGCCTGTTTCAGGCGAAGCAACGGATCGCGTACGCGGTCTTTCCCCACAGGTTCGGGTGGGTGAACGCCGGCGGCGCGGTGATCCTCGACGAAGGCGAGATGGAGCGTCTGCGCGATCGGATCGCCGACGGGCTTGTTCAGAGCGGGCTGATCGCCCGTGAGCAGATGCGGGCCGTGAAGATATTCAGATACGACACGGACGGCGAGATCATGTTCATTGTCCGGCATCCGGGCCAGTTGTACCGCTCGATGGGCTGGGATCTGGCCGGCGGCTGGAAAAACTTCATCTTCAATCCCGCGCGTTACGACACGGTCATCTTCGATCCCGTCAACTGCGCCCTGAAGACGAACACGCAGAAGAGCGCGTCCAAGATGCAGGCGGTCTACCGCATGGCTTTCTCCGAGGCCTTTTTCAGCGAAGGCGGCGTCTTCGTCCATGACCGGGACGTGGTGACGATGGGCGAGATCGGGCGGAAACCGCTGGCCGACATTTTTCATGCGGGCGGGGTCGCGGGGCTGCTGTCGGTCAAACTGGTGTCCGTCGTGTTCAACGAGCCGGGCACGCCGCCGGTCGAGACCGCGCTCAAGGTCGGGCACGGGGAGAGCCTGACGCGGAGCGGCAAGGCGGCGCTGTTCGACCCGCAGGCGATGGCCGAGTCGGGGCGGACCGTGCGCCGGTTCACGTTGCGGTACGTGCTTGAGCGCGGCAACGCCACGGGGCTTCTGGCGATCGAGCGGGGCAACGTGGTCTCCTACCCGCGCGAGACCGCGACTGCGGTGCTGGAGGCCTTGCTGCGGGCGCGGAGCTTCATCCGGCCGGAGGGCGGCGAGAACGGGGCGGTCGATTTCTGGGCGCGGGCGGGTGTGGGCGAGGGCGGCGGCGAATGCCGCGAGACCTGGCGCGTGCGGTTCGGCGGCACGTTCGACAGCGCGAGCCGCTATCTGAGAAAGACTGGCGATCTGGCGGAAGGGTATCCGCATCCGCAGGGCGGGTTCCCGCTCGCGATCCTCAGCGATGACGACAGCGGGATCCGCGCGGTCAGCAACGAGGAGGGCGACGGCGGCGAGTGGCGTGAGCCGAGGACGCTGACGTTTGAAGAGGCTGAGGCGCACACGTTCGACCTGGAGGTGCTCGGGGGCGAGATCTGCGCGGGTTGCGGGATCGAAAAGGACTTCAGGCGGGAAGGCGGTGCGGTCTGTCGGCTGGGGCTGTGCAACGGGAAGGCCGTGTACGGATATTTCGGAGCCGCCGAAGAGGCGCTGGAGCCCATCGTGCGCACGGTGGGCGGGCGGGATGATGTCGCGTGCGTACTGGTGCCGCGCGTCGACGAGGGTCTGGCGAACTATGCGCTCGGCGCGAAGATCGCGGTCGTGCCGCTGGGGACGAGCTTCAAGCTCGGCAAGGACGGCGTGAAGGGCGGCTGCGGAAAGAGGTGTCTGGAGGTGGAGAGGGACAAGCGGCTGACGCAGGGGCATTTCGATTTCAGGATGGATACGCTCGGACAGGAATTCGGTGCAACGAAGTTCGACAACATGCGGCTGAGGTCTGAGCTGGGGAAGAACATCCTGAAGGTCGTCGGGAAGGCTGACCCCGGGTATATCCGGATGGTGCTTTGCGTGCTGGCGGCGGGATCGGTCAGGACTGCGGCGGAGAGTCTCGGGATTCCGAAATCCACGCTGAGCCGGGATCTGGCGCTGAATGCGGGGAAGAACGCGGCGCACCAGGCGATGTACGGTCTGATCGGGCGGAGGATGAAGGGGTTCGGCGTGAAATCCATCGAGCGGTTCAACGAGCTGTGGGACGGGCACCAAGGGGGCAAAGGCAGTACGGACAGCATCGAGGATGTGCTGAAGGCGGTGCTGGAGGGGCTGGAGAAGATGAGGCCGGACAATTTCGAGAGGGTTAGGGATGAGCTTATGAGGGAGTTTGGGACAGTTTTTGGGACAGTGTAAAAAGTGTCCATCTAGTTGGTGATCAAAGGGATGCCCA
>CAYMLQ010000250.1:0-8837 GCA_964390795.1 uncultured Lentisphaeraceae bacterium | reverse complement strand
AGAAGATGCTCTACCTCTCTGTCGCCGCCGGCGACGACCCGCGCCGTTCGCTCATCGAGGCGAAGCGGCGGCATGCGGCGGTTGACCTGAGCGGGCGCGCCAACATCCGCGTGCGGGACGTGCGGGTGTTGGGCGCGACACTTCTCTTGAAGGAGGCGCGCGACTGCATGGTGTCCGGGGTGCGCGCGCAGTTTATCTCGCACTCGCGCGGCGGCCACACGCAGATGCACCTTCGCGATGCCGAAGGGGTTTGGATTTCAGGCCGCGGCAACGTGCTACGCGATAGCGAGATCGCATGCTCCGCCGGCGCGGGGGTGACGCTCCACGGGTTCAGTAACGCGCTGGTCAACTGCTTCATTCACGACACCGACACCATCGGCGCTTACGCCTGCTGCGTGAACATGGGCGGCTCCGGGAACCTCGTGAGCCACAACACGCTGCGCGACAGCGGGCGCGACTGCCTGCAATATGCGGGTTCAGGGCACCTTATCCAGTTCAACGACATCTCTGGCGCGGGGCGGATCTGCCATGACACGGGCGCGGTCTATCAGGGTGGATGCGACGGCGCCAACACGCAGATCTGCTACAACTGGGTTCACGGCGTGAAGACCAGCATGGGCAATGGCATCTACCTCGACAATTACACGGAGAACTATCTGGTCCATCACAATGTGCTTTGGGACATTTCGGGAAACGCGATCCAGCTCAACCACCCCGGGCACTACATCGGGGTATTTCACAACACCGTCTTCGGCGGAGTCGCCAGCACTTACAGTCCGTGGAAAGCGCAGAAGACCGCTTTCGGAATGTTGCTGGCCAACAACCTCGTAAGCCGCCCGTCGCAGATGAAGGCAGGCTCCGCCTACGAAGAGGTGGCGTCCGTGCTTCACGGCCTGCCCGCGCCCGTCGGCCCGTTCGACCCGCTACGCGACCGTTCGCCCGTCGCTGCCGACGCGGGTGTGCCGCTGCCCGGCCTCAACGACGCCTTCTCCGGGCGCGCGCCCGACTGCGGCGCCTACGAGGCGGAGCGGCCGCCTTGGCGTGCCGGTCATGACTTCGCCTGCCCTCCGGCGCCCGCCTACGCTCGCCCCTCGTCGTTCTACCGCAACTGGCTTGTGAACGGGTCTTTCTCCGAGCAGAGCCGGGGCGCCGCCGCCGGCTGGAATGTGGCGGAGGGCGCAGCGGCGGTACACCACGCGACCGGCTTTAACGACCCTCCCGCCGACGGCCGGCTGTCCGTACACGGCAACAGCCTGCGGCTGAGCGGCGAGGGCTCGTCCCGCGTTATACAGTCCGTCGCCGAGCTGCCGTCTGGGGCCGACTTCGTGTTCGCGGCTTATGTCCGCTGTGAGCGCGCGAAAGAGGTGGTGCTGCGCGTGCGCACCCCGCAGGGCGAGCTTGCCGCCGCGCGGTTTTCTGAAACTGAGCCGGCGGTCTGGCGGCACGTGGAAGCGCGTTTCCGGCTCGCTGTTGCCGGGCCTGCTTCGGTGGAGATTACTAAGGAAGGCCCTGGCGAGGCATATGTGGATGTCGCGGGTCTCACGCCGGTGTTCACGACGACCCTGAAGCCGTGATCGTGCCGCAGGGCGGCTGCATCACGCTCTGGCACGCCTCCTGAGCGTGTCGGGCGTCCACGGCGTGGCGAGAAGCGAGCGCACGTCGAGCGCGAAGCCCTCTTGTTCGAGCAGCGCCTTCTGACGCGCATTGCCGATGCATCCAGGCTTCTCATAAAAAATGAGTGTCTTCATAGGAGTCTACCTTTCGCAACATGTCTTTAGCACGCGCCGTGCCACCTGGTGCATGTGCTGTGTCACACCACTGCCGAAAAGTATTTGTACTTAACGGTCTATCCCGCACACAGGGAGGGACGGCTTCCACGCCGTCCGCGGCCGGGGTGTAACCCGGCCCTCCCGTGTGCCTAGTGCCCGTATTATGATCTAAGAACTTTTCGGCAGTGGCATAACTATTTTTCGTTCGTGGTATCAGACAGCGGGACTGGCATGAATGGCGCAACGATAAGCGGCGGCTCGGCGCAGCCTCGCCCTCCACGTTCCGGTTTCTCATGAAATATGGAGGGCGAAGCTGTGCTGAGCCGTCAAAATGCGATTCGAATGCGCTTATGCGATGCCGGACTCCTCGATCAGTTCGTCGAGGCCCGCAAGGCGATAGCGGGCGCAAGTCCTACGAACCTCGTCCAAGTCGAAATCCGGGTTGCGCTCCAGCAACTCGACAATGTCGGCCTTGGATTTGTGCCCGCCGGCGTAGAGCTTCAACGCGATGAGCTGGGGAAACGGAACGAGTCGAAGTGGGCTGCCCGCCCTCACCACAGTGCTGGATAGGCGCACCGCATCGTCAACGACGGCTGGGAAACGGCCTGCGAAACTGACCACCTGGACCAGGCCGAAGGGGCCGCTCACGTCTATCACACCCCCCAGCGGGTCGGTTGCGTCAGGTTCACGAAGTTCCACCGCGTAACCGCCGCGACGTAACGAATCCGTGATGGCGCGCAGCGTCGGAAGATCGGCATTGACGCCCAAGTCAACGTCCTCGGTGTACCGAACGTAGTGGAAGGCCGCCAGCGCGACGGCTCCGATCACGACGGCATCCACGCGATGTTGTCGCAGAATGGTGACGATACCCTCGGCGGCGCGAAGGAGCTCGTCGGCGTCGTTCATGTGCGCTGCTCCACGCTGACCGGTCGAATCCACGCAAACCTCCTGCCCATCGTTAGAGCCGAACAGACTCTGGCTTCGATAGACATCTGACGCAGACGTTCCAGCTCCTGCTGGCGGGACTGCATCGCGCACCGGCTGAGCGCCGGCTTGTTTCCGCGGTTCACATTCATGTCCTCGTTCATGTCGTCGTTACCCATGTAGCTTGACTTCACGCGTGACGCCAGCAGCCGAAGAGCGTCTGAAACAAGCCGAAATCTATGCTGTTCGCGGTATTTTCCGACCAGAAAAACGTCACCATCATACGGTTTTCCGCACCACCCGTCAACGCCCGCTTACAGAACGCCCGCTTACAGACCCGCCTTGAAGTTGCCGACCGCCTCGCTGGTGCGCAGGGCTCGGTTGTAGAGGCGGAGGGACTTGACTGCGGGGCTGATCGCGAGCGTGGGGCTGCCGGCGGGCGTGCGCAGCAGGGGGCTGAAGCGTCCCCAGCCGAACTGGCGCTGGTCGCCGCCGTCGCAAAGCGTGCCATCCACGACGAAGGAGATGATCTTAGGCCCGCCGTCCACGGTGATGACCGCGTGGTGGGGCTTGCCCGCTGCAAGCAGCTTCTGGTCGCTGGACCAGGCGCACTCGGTGCGGCCGTCGTTGAGCGTGATGCGCAGCGCGCCGTCGGCGTCGGTGGCGACGAGCAAGCCTTTGCCCTCGGCGTCGCGGTTGTCGAGCAGCGCCTGGCCGGGCGCGAGCGCATCGAGCGTGAGCCAGAGGTCGAGGCTGAAGCCGGCGCGCAGGTCCATGCCGCGCTGGTCCTCGGACTGGGTGTCGCGGCGGTTGAGGGCGGGCAGCCGGGGCATTGCGGCTTGGGCGGGCATCTTTCCCGTGAGGTTCAGGATACGCCCGTTGGTGGCGACCGCATGGGCGTCCCACTGGTTGAAGAGGCCTGCCACGAGGGGGGCGGGGAGGAGGTGGGTGCGGCCGACGGTCTTCTGCGTCTCGGTGATGTAGAACTCGCCGTTCTCCTCCACGAGGTCGGGGTAGCTCATGCGGATGTAGGGGTCGTCGTCGTAGAGCGCGATCTCGGGCTGCGACCATTCGATTCTGCGGCCCTCGGGCGTGGCAACCTCGCGGCCGGCCATGAGCCAGGCTGGGTTGCGGTCGTCGTAGGGGCTGCGGCCGTCCTTGCCGTTCGCGCCGAGTTCGCCAACGAAGCGGCCGCCATGGTTGTGGAACCAGTAGAGGAACTTGCCGTTGTCGCATTTCCAGACGAAGTTGGCGGCGCGCGGGTGCTTCACGCGCCGGCCGCCGGGCGTGTAGGTCTTGTAGGCGGGCTCGGTCCAGGTGCGCGCTCCGTCGCGGCTGTAGGCGACGGTCGGCCAGCCGTCGATCGTGCGGTAGACGCAGTAGATGGAGCCGTCGCTGAGGGAGACGATGCTCTGTTCCTCGGCGACGCGGCCGCCGCCGGGCGGGGTGCGCAGGCCGACGGTGCCTTCGGGCAGGGTCGCGAAGGTGATCTTGGCGGGGTCGCGCTCGGAGAGGATGTTCGGGCTCTTGAGGAAGGCGCCCTCGGACTGGGCGAAGAAGCCCGCGCCCATGGCGCCGACCTTGTGGATCACGCAGAGCGCGTCGCCGCCCAAGATGAGGGGCTTGCCGACGTTCCAGAAGAACTTCAGCTCTCCCTTGTAGGTGTTTTGAAGGTCGCAGTCAAAGGCGCGCTGCGGGATCTCATAGCGCTGCGGGGACCACGTGCGGCCGTGGTCGTCGGTGTATTTGAAGACATAGTGGCCGAGCGAGTCGACGCGCTTGTAGACGCCTTTGTCTTCGCGCTTCACTTCGGGGACGCGGTCGGTGTTGTGGTTGTAGAGCGCGTAGACGCGGCCGTAGGGCGTCTTGAGCAGAACCACGTAGGAGGCCTCGGGGCCGCTGGCGGACTCGATGTCCACGGGCTTCTCCCAGGTGCGGCCCTTGTCGGTGCTGCGCAGGGTGACCACGTGCTGGCCGCCCGCGCCCTCGTTGCCGCTGCCGGTGGTGATGGCGCAGAGCCACGCGCCGTCGTCGGTCTTGACGATGTAGGGCTGGTCGGCGTAGTGCTCGTCGGGGATGACCCAGCCGTTCGAGAGGTGGCGCGGGTCGGGGACGGTCGCGGGGGGCGCGTCAGGAACCGCGACCGCTTGAAGCGCACAGACGGCGAGGATGATGCAACTTGAAGACAGCCCGAGTGTGTATTGTTGTGCCATGAAAAGCCTTTCGTTATTGCACGCAGAGGATCGTGCCGGTCGGAACAACGGTCACGCGCACAATCGCCGCCGCCTGCTGCTCGCCGTCCGACGCGGAGAGCAGGATCACATACTCGCCGGTTTTCGTAAAGGTCGCAGTCGTGTCCGCCACTGAAGCGTCCGTGAAGAGCACCTTGGAGGCGTCGCCGGAAACCACAGACCAGCCGGTCGTCAGCGTCTTTCCGAAGGGCTGCCCATCATCCATCGCCACGCCTTGGAGCGCGACCGGCTGGGCGACCTTGGCAATCAGGTTGGTCGGGCCTTCGATCACGGGCGCGTGGTTGTTGTCCGGGTCGGTGGCGAGCAGCCGGGCCTCCTCGTCCGTGATGAAACGGTTGTAGACGCGCATCTCGTCAAGCACGCCGTCGAAGTTGCGGGTGCCGAGGCTATTGCCGTTGTTTCCGATCACAAACGGCGTGGCGAAGTCTGTCGCGCCTGAGAAAGCGGGACCTAACGGGCCAGAAAGATACCGCGTGCCGTTGACGTAAATAGCCTGCTTGGAACCGGCGGCCGCGGCACGGCGGTCGAAAAGGATGGCGATGTGGAACCATTGGTTAGAGGTGAACACGTAGGGGAATCCCCAGGTATATTCGGTTAATCCGCCCGTGGTGCTGCGCGAGTTGAGGGCGATTGTGTTGTTGACCGTGGTGTAGGAAATGTAGAAGTTCGGTTGGCAGAAGTAGAGGCGCATGTACGGGTTGTTCGTGTAGGCATTGTCATAGTAGAACCAAGCGGTGAAAGTCATGGTCTCCGCGTTGGTCGGTATGTTGGCGGCTTGCGCATACGCGTTGTAGGTGGGCATGCGGAACCCATAACCCGTCTTGCCCGGTTGCAGGAAGGCCTGACTGCCGAAGGTCAGCGTGTTGGTGCCCGCGCTGTCGAACGCTTTCTTGAGGGCGGGGTCATCATCCATGCGCCACCAGTGGACCAGCCCGTCCGACAGGTTGCCCGTAGGCAGCGCGACAGTCACCGTCACGTTGGTCACCTTGATCAAGGCGCCGTCGTCCGCTTCCAGTTGAACTACGTAGGTGCCGTTGGTCGAGAAGTAGGCGGTCGTGGTGTTGGTGAAGGCGTTATCGAAAAAGACGGCGCCGGGGCCGCTCACTTTGCTCCAGCAGACCCGCACCGTATTGCTCGGCTTACCGTCGTCCGTGACGGTCGTGGCGAGCGGCGCGCTGGCGCCGAGCACGGTGTTCGTCGCGATCCAGAGCGGGGTGACCGTGGGCGCGACGTTACCTCCGGGAGGGGCGTCCGTCGAGCGGACGAAGGTCACGTCGTCTGAGGCGACGCCGAGTTCATTGGAGGCGTTCAGGCGGAACGTGTAGGTGCCAGCCAAGGGCAAGGTGACTGAAGAGACCGGCAGCCACGGGGTCTGAATGACGGGCGTTGCGCCTCCGGGGGCGGAGACCACGCTCCACGCGGTGTTGGCTGTGAGGTCGCGCATGAACGTGTTGGTGCTGACCAGCCTGCCTTGCAGGAGGGCTTCCGCACGGTAACAGGTCAGGTCCTTGCCCGCGTCGACGGCCAGCGGGCGATTCAGGAAGAGAGCGTAGACGTCCTTGTCTGAGAGCGGCGCGTCGTAGAGCCTGACGTCATCCATCATGCCGTTGAGCGGGCGCGGGCCCCCCAAGGCGTTGTTGCCGAAGGTGGCTGTGCCGGCGGGGACTGCGCTGCTGTATGGTTTGGCTGCGAGGGCGTTGGTGCAGCGGACGCCGTTGATGTAGAAGGTGGGCCAGACGATCCGGTCGGTCGCGTTGGTGTACTGCTGGCGGTAGACTACGGCGGCGTGGAACCACGCGTTAGTCTTGAACTTGAGCGGATCCTGAGCGGTTGTTACCCAGTTGTTGCCTTCGACGCTAAAAGAGAACTGCCCCAGTGCGTTTGACGGCATGAGGAAGTAGGTGCCGGCGCTGAGTTGCATGATCCGGGGGAGGATATTGGTCGGGATGCCGTCCACGTAGACCCAGGCCGCAATTGTCAGGTTGGTGAGCGAGGGGGTGGTGAACGTAGCCGCTGCGCTGATCGCGCCGTTAAAGCGCGCCGCCTTGCCGAAGCGTCCGTCGACGATGGAAACCCCGGAACCTTTGGACGCGTTCCTGCCGAAGCCTGACGAGTCAGCCAAGACGGTCGCGTTGGTGGCGTCGTCCAGTTTCCACCAGCCGACCAGACGCACAGGGCTTTGCGGGTTCGGATTTTGGGCAGACAGCGTCGACACCCATAAAAATGACGCAAGGAACGAGCACACACAGCGTTTCATCATAACCTCCTCCATTAATACCATCGCAAGTATGGTATACCGATAAATGGCAGTCAATGTCCAATATGTGCTTAAAAGTACAAAATTGCTTAATTTGATATACCAAGTATCGCAGTTGGAAGGACAGAAAGGCGCACAGCAATTCTGATTTTGACTGTTCCGTTCGCAAGCTATCACCTTTTGAGAAGAGGGGTCTCTGCAAAAAGGGATCTGTGCGCGATGAAAGAGTTCGGGTTGGTGAAAGTCACAAGGACCGGGGTTCAGGCTCGGCTGGCGCGTCTTCGAGCCCGAGCGGCGGAAGAGAAGGCACGGGCGCTTCGTCAATGGGCCTGGAGATGCGCTGGACACTGTAGTGCCACAAGGCGGGGAGGCACTCGTAAATGGTGTCGTCGGGCTCGACCGTCTCGTCGTCCGGCGGGTCGATCTTTGAAAGGAAACGGTACTTCTCAAGCTGCGGCATGACGGGGCGCATGACCTTGCGCACGTCCTCTTCCGTGTAGCCGTCGGCCTGTTCGGGGAAGAGTTCGCGAAACCGGTCGCGCTCGAAGAGCAGCAGGTCGCCGAAGCGGAAGCGGATGTTGTCGGGCTCCTCGACGCTGGCGGAGTCCTCTTCCAGCTTGTGCTCGAAGAACTCCAGCAGGAGCATGAACGCCACGCACTCGTCGCGGCGGGTGAAGTTGAAGAGGTCGCGGTTCGAGGGTGTGATGCGGTCGTTGTACCACGTCTCCTTGTAGAGGCGCGCGCACTTGGGGTCGGCCACGAGCTGCCACCCGAAGGTCTCCTCGAAAAAGCCCGTGAATTCGCGCTGGTGGCGGCGGAGGAAGAGGAAGTGCTCTTCGTGGTCGGTCTTGTAGAAATAGGGGCTCTCGAGCAGGATGTTGAGCACGGCCTGCACGCGGGCTTTCTGTTTCTGGAGGAGGTCGTCGAAGGCGTTCATAAGAAAGGAGAAGTTAGGAGGTAGGAGTTAGGAGTTGGAGAGGGGCAGCCGTAGGGCTGGACGTCTCGGACAGCCCATCCGCGGACGGCCGCGGGCTGCCCGGTGGCGCGGGCTCTCCGAGCACGCTTTCTGCGCCCGGTCGCAGGCCACCTTTCCCGTGTACGAGGAGGTCGTGGAAGGCGAGGGCGTGGCGGTCGGCCTCGACGCGCACGGGGTCGTCGGTCGGGGTGAGCCCGAGGCCGAGCTTGGCGAGGCGCGCGCCGCCGCCGAGCAGGCCGCTGCGGGCGAGCTCGATGAGGCGCGGGAAATCCTCGAAGGCGGCGAAGTCGCCCTGCGAAACGCGGCGCGCCTCCTCCGGCGTCGCGACAAGGCCGCGCCGGGTCAGCCACGCCCCGAGCGCCTGCAGGCGCGCCTCTTCGAGGGACTGCGCGGGCGCGTCACCGCTGCGGGTCTTCTCGGCGAGCCAGAGCGTCGTCTCTTCGCGGAGGCGGTGCTTGTCCCAGCGCGGCTGCGGCGGGACGGCCTTCTCGTTCTCGTCCCAGAAGTGCATGTCGCCGATCATGCGGGCGGGCGCGAGCAGGCCGCGCAGGTAGTCTGCAGGCACGGCGGTGGCGGGCAGGCGGGCGAGTTCGCCGACGCGCGTGCGCAGGTCTTCGAGGCGGTGGCTGCGGCGCTCGAGTTCGCGCAGGTGGGTGTAG
>CAYMLQ010000249.1:0-8840 GCA_964390795.1 uncultured Lentisphaeraceae bacterium | reverse complement strand
GTACTCAATAAACTCGCAGCCTAGAAACGTTCGTTTGATCTTGCAAGTCACCCAATCGGCCTGTGACGAGGAACTCACTCTTGAAGTCGCGCCTTGATCTGGTAGAACCTTCGCGGACCATCCAGCGGCAGCGTGACCGTAACGGTCTGATTGCTGCCCACGATACCGGTGCGGCCCGCGACGCTTGACCAGGACGCGCCGGAGAGGGCGATGGCCGACTCCACGTCGAAATACCGCGTCAGCCCTGCATAGCCAAGACCCGCAGCCTGCCGCGCATAGAAGGTGACCTGAAGCCCCCCGCTGACCGCAGCCGCCGAATCCAGCGTCAGGCCCGCATTGGGCGTCAGGGGATCGGTGCCGAGCACGTACTCCACTGCGTTGCTCCATGCGTCACCGTCGGGATTCGCGCCGTCCGCCGCGCTGCCGCTGTTCGCCGTCGTGCCGAAGCGGTCAAAGCGCCACGTTTCCGCTGCGGACCCCGTCACCGCCAACGTGAAGTCTTCAAGGGTAACGCGCGTGCCGTCATTCACCGTCAGCGTGATTGTGGCGACACCCAGACGGTTCGAGAGCGTCGTCACCGTCACCGTCCGATTCGTGCCGCCTCCGCTCAGAGCGATGCCCGTGTTCTGCACGAGCCCCGTGTTTGACGAGGAGGCGCTGAGCGCCAAATGCTGTGGCGCGGTCTCCGCGTCGCTCACGCTGAAACCGATCGCGCCGGTGCTGGCGCTGACGGCGAGCGAGCGGTTCGTCACGCTCCCGATGACCGGCGGGATGTTGACCGCGTTGATGATCGCGGCGATTTCGGCGGCGCTGAGCGCTCGGGTATAGACGCGCATATCATCCATGTTTCCTCGAAAGGGAAATCCGTTTACGCCCATGGCTCCAAGAGAGAGAGTCGCGTTGTTGGTGAAGTCGGTGCGGATATTTCCAGCGCCCACGACCGTCCCGTTCCGGTACAGCGTAGCCGAGCCCGCGCTGCGGTTGATCACCGCGGCGACATGCTGCCACTGATCCTTGGCGACAGCCCCTGCGGCGCTGGAGATGCCGAGCCCCGCGGTTCCGTTGCCCGTTTCGAGGCAGAGTTTGCCGTCGCCCGGATTGCTGGTGTACCCATTCACGTAGAACCGGAAGCCGCTCGCATTGCCGCCGCCGATCGAATTCGCAGCCACGGTCTGAATGTTGGGCGCGTTGGACGGCACGTAGATCCAAGCGGTGAGCGTGAGGGCGTTGCTGAACAGCAGCGTGGACGTGTAGGCGTAATCGCCGTTACCGTCGAGCGACAGGCTGTTTGACCCCTGTTTTCGCAGGGTGTTCGTCGGCGCGGCATTCCCCGCAGCCGTGAGTTGCCATCCGTTGCCGGTCACGTCGGCCAGCGAACCGTCGAAGGGCCAACGGGCCAGCAGTCCGTTCGTAGCGTCGTCCACGTTCACACTCACGCTGTTGCTCGACGCAAGACCGGCATTGTAGCTGACGGGCATCTGCGCCAACTGCGTAATCTCAGCCACGCTGAGGGCTCCGGTGTAGAGTGCGCAGTCGTCCAGCCACCCGTTGAAGGCGCGCGGATCGCCCGCCGAAGCGGCGATGCCCCCGAAAATCAGATCCGAGGTCTGATTGAAGCCCGCCGTAAGATTCGTACTGCCGCACGCCGCGCCGTCGACAAAGAAAGCGAGGCTTCCCTTTCCGCCGCCTGTGGCACTCCAGACGAGGGCCGCATGGTGCCACGTGCCGGTTGTCACCGTGGCGGGCGAGCTGAACTTCGCGCGCTGGCTGTTGGTCGCGTCCCAGTAGCTCACGTTGAGCCTGCTCTCGTTTCCGCCGCACCACATTTCCAACTCGTGGCCAGAACCACTGCCACCGTTACCATTGCCGATGTAGAAAGCCATGTCAGTGGTGTTGCTCGTCGCCCGCTTGAGCCACATCGACATTGTCCACGACGCGTTCGTCAGGTTGAACTCAGTGACCGGCAACGCTGTCCTCAGTTGCGCGTTAGACCCTGCGTTGACCTCGACGAGGCGCAGGCTCTGCATCTGGAACCGGAACGGCGAGTTCGCCTCGTACGCGTACGTGCCGGTTCCTATGCGCGTCAGCATGCCGTCGCTTCGGTTCGCCTCATCGGTCGCGAGCGCATCAGCCGTCGTGTCCGGCGGCTCGAAGGTGTAGTGGCGCAACAGGCGCGCGTCCTCAGACGCGTCGCGCGCCGTGTAGGCGAAGGTCGCGGGACCGTTGTAGCCGGCGGCGGGGCTGAAGCGGACCGTGTGCCCGTCGGCCAGCAACACGGCTGTGCCGTTGGCCGCACCCGTCACCTCGAACCACAGCGACGTGTTCGAGGTTTCGCTGTCTGACGCGAGCGTCCACAGATCCACATCCGCGCTCGCTCCCGGCGCGACAGATGCAAACGCGTTCGTGGCCGTCGGCGCCGCATTCGGAGGCAGCAGTTCCAGTTGGATGACGTCCCTGACCTCGAGGTTTGGGTCTTGCGGATTCCAGAAGGCTCGGATCAACACCGTGCGCTCCGCTGAAGGCGCGGAGGCCGCGACGTTTACGGTCAGATCGATGAAGGCGTTGGGAGCCACCAGCTCCTGTTCGGCGACGCCGGAGTCGGTCAGGGCCAGACCGTCCTCGTCCGTGATGAGCGCGGTCACATTGGTCGTGCCCCGATAGTAGCTCACCGCCCACCCCGCGCCGCCGCTCTCATACGCCTGTAGCACCGGCAGCGCGTCTACCTCGCCGGTGTTCTTCAGACGAACGGTGAAACTCTGCGCGGCGCCGTTTGTGACCGCACGCCAGACCCGCACTTGGTCGCCCTCGGGCACGCTCTGCCGGAGCCCGCCGCCAAAAAAATAGGCGGCGGGATGCGCCCTCACAGTCAGATCCATCGTTTGGTCTTCGCCCTTCAGATATTTGATGCCGCGCAGAGCGAGGTTGGCGAAGGACCCCGGCTTGGTCTCCGGCACCAGCGTAAACGGGCCGTCGTACCACGACTCGAAGATCACCTTGTCGGGCCGCCCGCCTTCGAGCTGGTGCAGCGTGATGCTGCGCAGCGAGTCGTCCGCATAGGTGGCGTCCCACGTGTCGCGCTCGGCGGCGGTGCCGGTCGCGCTGTCGGTGTTGCTGTTGGCGATGAGCTGGTGCTCCAGCCCGTTCGACTGTAGCCACGCCTCATACAGCCTGATCTTCTGCCGGTGCCTCACGGCGTCGGCCTGCGTCTCGCTGCCGCCCCACCTCATGTAGTCCGCGTAGGGCGAATCCGTGGTGAAGCCCGCATAGTTCGGCTTGTAGGTGCCCGGAAACGCGTCGCGCAACGCTCCGAAAAAGTCATTTCCCGTCAGATAGTGCGCCAGTGTGCGGCGGGGGAGGCTGCTCGCGGTCAGGCCGGGGACAATCCCAGCCTCGCCTATGCCCCAAACGCCGCCCGTGACCGACGACGCTCCGTCCGTCGCCCGCACCAGGTGGCGAATGCCTTGCTGCGGCGTGAAACAGACCGCCGCGTGCCGCGCGTTGGCACCCGTTGAGGCCCGCAGCATGACGCCCATCTTCGCCAGCGGATCAAGCGCCGTTGAAGAACTTGTCTTATCGGCGAACGTAGAGCACTGCGCGAGCACCGTGCCGTCGCCGGTCAGCGGCTTATAGACCAGGCGGAACTGGTCGGCCGTGCCCGCAATGTCTGCGCCGCTGGCCTCCACGGTGATCGTTGTGCCGATCCCCTGCGAGCCCGCCAGGCCCGGCGAACCGATATCCTGGCCGGACCACGACGCCGTGTTGGCCGTGGTATCGAGAAAGTTCACATACGAGAACTGCGCGTCTGCGTCATCCCAGTAAACGGCACTGTCGCAGAAAAGGCCGGCTTTCACCGCGCTGGCCATCGACACGGTCTGCGTGGCCCCGATCTGCGTGTAGGCAACGCCGTTCGTGGAATACCACGCCGAGAAACTGTTGCCCGTGCGCGCGAGCTTCAGCCAGGCCGGGATGGCGACGGCTGGAGTCGCGATGGACGTGAGGGCACCCCCTGTGCTCGTGCGCGTCCTGAACTGCGCTTTGCCGTCATGCCGCAGCGAGAGCGAGGCCACCCGCGCGTTGGACGCCAGCGACTCGCGCACCACGACGCCCGCAGCCGTGTCGGGATTTGCCGGCGTTCGGTTGTTGACGAGCGAGTCCACCTTTGCGACAAACTCGCCGTCACCGCTCGGCTCATCGTAAACGAAGAAGTGCGCGTCGTCATCCGTGCCGTTCGATTGATCTCCGTTCGACGTGAGCGTAATCGTGCCCACGCCATTCGACAACGAGCCGCCCCGTCCCGGCATGCCGATGTCGCCAAAGAAAAAATTATAGACTTGGGCCGAGGCGAATTTGGCGGTGGCGAGGCGCGCGTTGTTCTTACTGGTCACGGCCAGCCCCGCATAGGCCGTGGCAGGCAGCGTCGAGGTCGTGACGCCCAGGCTCTTCCAAGTATAACCGGTCGCGGACCAGAACGCCTCGACGTTCGTGCCGTGGCGCTCAAGCTTCACCCACGCCTCGTATGCATTGTTGTTGTCTCCGAGTTCGCGCAGCTCGTCCCAGTTGAAATAGACCGGCGAGTCGCAGGCCGTCACGCGGATACCCGGATAGGTCTGCGCAAGCTTTTCGGTCCACTGCCTGAACCAGCCGTAGGTGCCCGCGCTCACAACCGTGCCCGTATAAGTCCCCCAGTTCCCGCAGAGGGCCGCAAAGAAATCCTCGCGGCTCCACTCCGGATGGTAGCGCATCGACTCCTGCCAGGCGAACAGGTGAAAGTCGGTCGAGATGTCCGGCTGCGAGAACCCCCATGTCAACAACTGATTCACGTCCGTAAGGGTGGCACCCACCTTATCGGTTCCCAGAGCCGAATTGATGTTCGGGAATTCACCTGGGAACCCGGCCTCGTAGATGTAGTGCGGCTTGTACGGTCTCAGGAGCGTGGCCAGAGCGGGCGCCACGTTCGAGGGCGCGGGAGACATGGCCGGATTGCCCCAATACGCGCCGTGCAGCAACAGCCCGTCCTGGTGCGACTGCACCCAACTCCACTGTGACGTGCCCGCGCCGACGAGCTGCGACATGCCCTTGTAACCGCCCCAGTACACGCGCGTCGGGATACGCACCGGAGCGGGCTGCGAGACCGTGATCTCGTCCACGATACCGATATCCGCGCCGTCCGTGGCCAGCGTGATCGCGTTCGCGGTGCCGGGAGCCAGACGCCCGAAGGCCGTCGCCGTGCCCCACACGCCCGCACCCGTCGGCGCGAAGCGCACGCGGCGGGTCACGCCGTTCATCGTCACCGGCGCTTCGCGCGTAGCGGTGCCAGACAGCGCATAGCGGATCTGCACGTTTACGCCGCCGCCCGGCCCGCCGTCGATGCTCGCCCACGTCAGCGAGCCGCCGGTCGACGGCACGTTCACATAGCCCGCGCCGCGGTAACCCGCCGTCGCCGTCTCAACCGGTGCGGACACCAGCGTGGCCGACTCAGCCTGACGCGTCACTTGGTTCAAGAGGGAGGCAGCCGACAACCGAGGCGAAAAAAGCACCAACAGCGTCAGCGCAGCGCACCAGAAGTGGTGTGCCTTAAGCGGCATACCCTTCCGAGCGCCCATCATAGCGGCCATTAAATATCTCATGCCTTCATCCCGAACCCACAACCCGTCCGTCCGTTTAAGTCCTCAGTATACCCTTTTTGTCGTTCTGCCCGCAAAGAGAAAGGAGGGGTCAGTTTAGGGTCATTCATCCCGCTTGACCCGGACCATGCGAATGTGCGAACTTAAGAGTGATTTGTTTACCGAGCCACCGTTTGCGGTCGGCTTCACACGAGCAGAACGCATCGAGTAAGGAGCGCACGTATGACCGAGTATCCCAATCCTGTTGAGAAAAAGAAAGGCGGCTGCGGCAAGGCCTTCGGCATCGGCTGTCTCACGCTTGTCCTGCTCCTTGCGGGCGGCGGCCTCTTTGCGTACCTGAACTTCTCGAAGATCGTCTCGAAGGTGACGTCTGATTACACGGCGGACGCTCCGAGCCAACTGCCGCAGGTCGCGGCGACGGAGCAAGAGGTCTCCGACCTGACCGCGCGCGTCGGCGCGTTCTCTAAGGCGGTCAAGGAGGGTCAGGGCGGCCGGGAACTGACGCTCACCTCGCACGACATCAACGTGCTGATCCAGAAGCACCCCTCGTGGGCTGCCCTGAGCGGCAAAGTCAGCGTTTCGCTGGAGGGCGAGCGCATCCAAGGCGACGCCAGCATTCCGCTGGATCAGATGGGCAAGATGTTCAAAGGCCGCTGGCTGAACGGCTCCGGCGCCTTTCGCGTCGAGATGGCGGCCGGACGCCTGTTGGTCTTCATGGATTCGCTGAGCGTGCGCGGCAAGCAGGTTCCCGAGAGCTTTATGGCCGGTCTCCGCACCAAAAACCTCGCGGAGCAGGCGGCCAACAAGCCTGAAACGGCCGCGCTCCTCGAAAAGCTGGAATCGCTCTCCGTGCGCGACGGCAAGCTCACCATCAAGGCGAAGTGATGCCGCCGTGCATACAGGTGCAACAGAAATGCCCCGTCCGGCGCCCAAGCCAGGCGGCCACGCATCACCCGCTTAAGGTCTCCTTGAAGCCTCTATTTCTGCCCGATAAAGAAGGCGTTGACGGCCTCATCCGAGTGCCGGACCGCGCTGCCCGTATGGACGTTCGCGACCTCGGTGATGATCGCGCCTTCGGGGCCGGCGAGCTGCCAGTGACGTGAGGTGACACGCGACAGCGGCACGAACACGCCCGGCCCGGCCACGGTCTCATGCTTCACCGTCACCGTGCCGTTCATGTGAATGGAGGGCACCACGACGCCCGCGCCCAGGTTGGGCTCGCCCTCGCCCACAATGTGCGAGAGCCCCCACCGCACCAGCCAGCCTTCGCGCTTGGCCGGGTTCTTTTCGGAATCCACATGCCAGTGCTCCGGCAGCATCTGTCCGGGCAGGAGGAAGAGATCCATCAGCATGTAACGGTCCTCCTCGTTGTTCTTAAACATGAAGGCGGCCAAACCCAGCTTCGTGAACTGGCCGGTGCCATAATCCGAGACCCAGAGCGCATCCCGCATGCCGGGAAAGGCCGGATACCCGTGATAAGCCGCCAGAGCCATGACCGCATCCTTGCCCTTCTCCACATCGAACGTGCCGTCCTTGCCGTAAAAGGACGCGTTGTCATAAGCGATCGAGACCTTCTTCGCCGCCAGCGGGCAGCACGACTTCATCGGGCACGCGCATCCGCCCGCCAGAACCAACACAGCCACCACACCCAGTATACCCATCATCACTCGCGTAGTCATCTCTGTCTCTCCTCGGTTTTGTTCGTTCCACACACTCTTTTCAGCCCACTGCCACTGCCCACTGCCACTGCCCACTGCCACTGCCACTGCCCTCTGCCACTGCCACTGCCCTCTGCCTATTCGCTCCGAGCCACCCACTCCGGCGCACGCTTGCCGCGCGCCTCCTCAAACGTCGGCACCCGCCTGAACGACGGCATTCCCTGATGGCGCAAATCCCGCCGTCCCCAATAGCTTCCGTAATATTGGCAGTTGGTGTCAATCCAATTCATGAGCGGCAGCGTTTCCGCGTCATTCAGCTTAGCGACCACATCGGCGTGGCCCTTGGCCAGCTTTTCCGCGCGCGCCTGCCGGACGGCATCGGCCAGCCTGATCCGCCCGCGGCTGAGCATGGCGGCCAGCACGCTGGTGTGGGCACCCAGCGATAAGGCCGGAAGGTACTCCACGTTGCCGGTCTTCGGGTGGTTCTCTCCGATTACCCATCCCAGCAGTCCGCGGTCGCTGTTCCCCTTACCCTTGCGCCGCTCGGGCACGAGCGACTCGTAGGAGACGCTGAACTTCTGCGTCGGCGTGCCACGCAAATCCAAGGTGCCCGCCACCTTCTCGCCGTTCCCGTGGCACGCCACGCAATGGCGGTCGAAGAGCGGCTGCACATCCGCCGGATAGTGCAGAGGACGCTGCCCTCGCGCCTCGCCCGGCTGCGGCCCTGGCCGCGAGGGCGCGCGTCCGAACGCGAGCCGGTTCTCGCGCTCCGCGCCGCCTTGCCCCATCGCGCTTTCGGGCGTCTCGTGGCAGCCGATGCACGCCCGCACCTCGCCCGGTCGGTAGTTGACGAAGGTGCGCTCGGTCTGCACCGCCAGACAATCCGCGTCCAGAGCCTGCAGGAAGATGTTGGCGTCGGCGGGCACCACGAAGTGCGCCGAGCCGTCCGCCTCGACCGGCACGACCCCGTGCTGCACCTTGAGCCCGAGGTGCGTGTCCTTGCTGATCACGATATGCTGCTGATCGTACTCGTCGCTGTTACCCTTATACTGCGCGGCCCACGGGCGCGGCACCTGCTCCAGCACGCGCAGCCATTTGACCGCCCCGCGCGGAACGCCCGCCAGTCCGTGATAGACGTCCGCCACCATGCAAGCCGCCTCGCCGCGCTCAGCCAGCGCGGCGTGCACGGGCGAGTTCGGCACGGGCGGCACCGGGCGCGGCCGCAGCGGCATCGGGCGCCAGCAGGAGATCAGCGGATCACGGTAGAATTCGCTGACCGCGCCGCGCTCGTCGAGCAGATAGAGAGCATACCCGGCAGGTTCGGCCCAAGCCGGCCCCTCGGGTTTGTGCGCCACCAGAAACAGCGACGCAGACAGCGGATACGCGTCCGCGAAGAGCGGCCCCTTGCCCGACGCATCGTGCCGCCACTCGTCGTCCCCGCCGGAAAACGCGAACCCGCCCTCGGCTTTGATGTCCACATCCGGCGTCATCCACGTCATCGGTTCGCGCGTGCGGATCGGCTTGGACATGTCCAGCCGGATCACGGTGCCCACGTTGT
>CAYMLQ010000248.1:0-8850 GCA_964390795.1 uncultured Lentisphaeraceae bacterium | reverse complement strand
CTTGACCATCGGCCCGCCGAGGTTCCAGCCGCTCTGGATGTTGAGGCTCATCTCCAGTCCGAGCCGGTCCGCCTCGCGCAGCGTGTGCTTGTAGAGTTCGCGCCATTCCGCCGAGAAGAAGGTCGGCCCGTGCGGGGCGCGGTCGTTGCCCTCCTGGCTGGAGCCGTCCGCGTCGCAGATCAGCGCCCCGCCGAAGCCCTTGGCCTTCATCTGCTCCAGATCGCGCGTGATCGCCTCTCTCGTGACGTTGCCGTTGATCCACCACCAGTAGGCCCGCAGCCGCGCGTCGCGCGGCGGGTTAGCGAAATCCTGCTCCAGTGTTCCCGCCAAGCAGGCTGTTTGAATCAGCACGAATAACAACGTGAGCGCTCTGTGTTTCATAGTGCGTACAGGATATCCTATATCGAACCGGTCGGCAACCACTCGAACCCCGACAAACCCGACAAACCCCGGAAGGAGTGTTGACACGCCCGCGTCCGTTTGCGAGACTACACTGGCATTATGAAACCGTACAAGACCGTTCTTTTCCTTGGCGACGGCATGGCCGACGAGCCGATCGCCGAACTCGGAGGGCGCACCCCGCTCCAGGCCGCCAACACGCCTAACATGGACGCCATCGCCTGCGCCGGACGCAGCGGCACGATGCTGACCCTCCCCGCCGGCTTCCCGACCTCCAGCGACGTGGCCAACATGTCCGTGCTCGGCTGCGACCTCGCCACGGAGATGTGCGGCCGCGGCCCGCTCGAAGCCGCCAGCCAAGGTATCAAGTTGGGGCCTGACGACATCGCTTTCCGCATGAACCTCGTCAGCGTGGACGCGGACGGCATCCTGCGCGACTTTTCCGGCGGGCACATCGCCCAAGCTGACGCGGTCGAGGCGGTCCGACTGCTGAACGAGCAGCTCGGCACCGACAAGATCCGCTTCTATCCCGGCGTCAGTTACCGCAACCTGCTGGTTCTTTCCGGACCCGAGTTCAGCGCTGAGATCTCCTACGATAAGCCTGACGACAACCACGGCCAGCCCGTGGCCAAGCACCTGCCGCGCACCAAGTCGGCCGAAGGGATGTTCACGGCCTCGCTCCTGCGCGACCTCATCGCCCGCGCCGCGGACGTGCTCAAAGGCCGCGAGGCGAACGGCATCTGGCCCTGGAGCGGCGGCAAGGCCGGCGCGATCCACAACATCTGTGACCTCTACGGCATCAAGGCCGCCGTGATCTCGGCGGTGGACGTGATCAACGGACTCGGCGCGTGCATGGGCATGGACGTGATCAAGGTTCCCGGCGCCACCGGCTACATCGACACCAACTACGAGGGCAAGGCCGACGCCGCCGTCAAGGCGCTCGCCGACGGGTACGATTTCGTCTACGTCCATGTCGAAGCCATCGACGAGGTGTCGCACGCGCAGGACCTGAAGCTGAAGCTGAAGGCCATCGAGGACTTCGACGCCCGCGTCGTGGGCCGCGTGATGAAGGCCGCCGGGCCGGACGTGGCCTACTGCGTGCTGCCGGACCATCCGGTGCCCCTCGCGCTCGGCAAACACACCCGCACCCCGGTGCCGGTGGCGGTCTGCCAGCCGGGCGTCCCGCCCGACAGCGTGCAGACCTTCGACGAGGCCGCCGCACTCAAAGGCGAGATCGGACGCCTCTGGGGCTCCGGCCTGATGGATCTGCTACTGAAATAGCGTTGATGCCCACTCCGCCGCGGCTTGGCGCAAGGCTAGGCCGCGATGGGAGATGCTGTTTTTGGTCGCGCCGTCCAGTTCGGCAAAGGTCTGGCTGTAGCCGTCAGGCACAAAGAGCGGGTCATAGCCGAACCCGTTCGCGCCGCGCGACTCCCCGATGATGCGCCCAGGGCAGCGCCCTTCCACCGTCCACTCGCGTCCGTCCGGCGCGCACAGGGCGATCACGCAGCGGAACCGCGCGCGGCGGTCCGCCACGTCCGCCATCTCGCGCAGCAGCTTGGCGTTGTTCGCGGGATAACTGCACGGCTCCCCCGCGTACCGCGCCGAATACACGCCGGGCGCGTTGCCCAGCGCCACCACCTCCAGCCCCGAATCGTCCGCCAGCGTCCAGAGGCCCGACGCCACGCAGAGTTCGCGCGCCTTCTTAAGCGCGTTCCCCTCAAACGTCTCCGCGTCCTCGACCACGTCCTCCGGCAGTCCCGGCACCTCGTCCGCAGCCAGCAGATCCAAGCCGGGCAGAGCGAAAATCTGCCTGATCTCCTCCAGCTTGTGCCGGTTCCTCGTCGCAACCAGTAATTTCATGAACGCTTCTCTCCTCACTTGAGCGTTGAACGTTGAGCGTTGGACGTTGAGCGTTTTCCTGTGTCTCAAATCCCCGCCAGCGCCCCGACCGTCACCCGCTCCCAGCCGGGCAGACTCAGAAAATGCTCCAGCAGCACGGCGCACGCGAACGCGTCGTACAGCGCGTCATGCGCCTCGCGTCCGGGACACGCGGCCCGCACGCACGCCTCCAGCCCCAGCGCGGCAACGACATCCTCCAGCGCTTTCGACGCCAGCGACGGATACGCGCGCCGCGTCAGCGTCAAGGTGTCGACCCACGGCCCCAGCCGGTGCAGCGGCGCCAGGCGCGCGAGCACGCTGCGCTCGGTTCCCGTGTTATGCGCGACCAGCGGCACGTCCGTGACCCACGCGGCCAGCTCGGGCCACAGACCGCCGGGCGAAGGCGCTGCGGCCAACTCTCCGCGAAGCTGCGCGTGCCTTCCGGGAGCGCGCGGGTTGAACGGCCGGTCACCCACCTGCAGCAGCGTCTCGAACGACTCCGCCGCGCACACGCGCCCGCCGCGCAGGCGCACGACGCCCACCTGCCACGGCTCCACGGCATAGCCCGACACCGCGCCCGTGGTCTCGAAATCCACCACCGCGAAACAGGCGCTCCGCGCCTCTGTGTAGGCGGCCTCCATGCAGCGCCTCAGCGGCGCATGTTGCCGAGATCCGCATGGATGCAGCCGCTCGCAACCAGCACGGCCAGGAACACCCCGCACACACACAGCCACCCGATCATCCGCTTGTCCATACCACCCCTTTTTTTCACTTATTCGCCACAGCGGCTCTCACCAGCGTGCGAAGATCCTTGGTGCACACGTGCTCTGGGTCGAGCGCTTCCGCCTCTCGGGCAAACCCGCGCAGCCGCTCCAGCTCGCCCCGCTGTTTGGCCAGATAACCGAGGTAGAAGAGCGCACGCAATTTCAGCGACACGGCCTCTTCGCCGGCCTTGCCTGCGGCCGGACGCGCTTTGGCAAGCGCGGAGACAAACCACGGCTCGGCCCGGGCCGGATCTCGCACCCGGTTCAGCAGCATCTCGCCCAGCGAGAAATCCAGCTCCGCGCACTCGGGGTTCTTGCGTACGCCCTCTTCCAACAGGCGCACGCCCTCTTCGGGCCGGTTGACCATGCGCGCGAGCACATAAGAGCCCGCCTGGAAAGCCTCGATGTTTTTCGGCGAGGCCCGGCACGAGGCCCAGACCCACGGCAGCAGTTCGGCTGCCTGCTCGTCCTCGAGATGCCGGTGCTCCTGCGCGTGGACGCGCGCGTTCAGCCACGCCCACGGGTCTGCGGCAACGCTAGCCGGTGCCGCCGCCTCTGCCGCCTTCGCGCGCTCAGGCTCTTGCACAGGCTTGCCGCCCGCCATGCCCAGCGGGCAGACGACGTCGCGCACGCCGCCGTGGAAATACTCCTCGACCTTGTCGAACAGCAGCACGCTCACCTGCTGGCGCGCGTCGCCCAGCACCAGCGCCAGCACGTTGTCGCCAGGCACCTGCGCCAGGCTCTCCGCGCCGAAACGAGGGATCGCCCCCCCCAGCACCACCGCCAGGAGGGCACTGGCGGCCAGGAGCCACACCTCTGACCTTTGCCTGCTCTGCTCCACGTCAGAACCTCTTCCTGCGGAACACGCACGCCGCCAGCGCGAGGCACGCCGCCGCATACGCCGCCGCGTAGGCCGACACCGCCGCGATAACCCCCCACCCGATCGGCGGCCAGTTATGCACCACCCGCTGCCGCAGATCAAAGAACTCGAGGTGCGGCCCGATCCAGTGAATCAGCCCCAGCACCCACTTCCCCGGGGCCGGCTGGACTGCCAGGAACGCAGGCAGGCGCTGGCCGAACAGCAGCATACCGACAATCAGCAGCGTACACGCGGTCAGGTTCGCCGAGGGCGTCAGCACCAGGGAGCCGAGCAGCCCCAGTGCGGTGACGATCGCGAGGAAGCCGACGTGCAGCACGAACGCCTGCAGCAACACGAGAGGAAACCAGACTCCCAGCCGCACGCCCGCCAGCACGCCGTAGGCCACGTAAAAGACCGCCAGCGCGGAGATGCCCGCCGCAAAAGCCCCGGCAAACTTCCCGAGCAGAATCGTCCCACGCCCCGCCGGCTTGGCCAGCAGCGGGTAGATCGTGCGGCTCTCGAACTCCGGCGGGAAAAGCCGCGCCGCGACGCCGAGCGCGATGGCCGTCGAGAAGATCCAGACCAGCAGCAGGGCCAGCTCGTTGATGTACCGGCTCGCGCCCGTCACGCCGAACGGCGTGAAGAACGTGAGCGGCAGCAGGATCACCGCGCTCAGCACCAGCACGACGACCAAATCCTTGCGGCGGTACAGCTCCAAGACCGCCAGCCCCGCCAGGGCTCTGATCTGACGCGCGCGCCCGCTCATACCTTGCCCTCCGTCCCGCCCAGCATCTTCAGGAAGATGCGCTCCAGGTTCTGCTGCCCGTCGCCCGCGACATCCCGCACCGTTCCGCACCAGACCAGCGCGCCCTGCTTCAAAATGGCCACGCGGTCGCAGATGAGCTCCGCCTCGGACAGCTCGTGCGACGAGAAGAAGACCGTCTTGCCGCGCTGCTTCAGCTCCAGAATCAAGTCGCGAAACTGGATGCGCGCCAGCGGGTCCAGCCCCGTGAACGGCTCGTCCAGAATCAGCAGGTCCGGGTCGTGCAGCAGCGCCTGCGCGATGCCCGCCCGCTGCAGCATGCCCTTCGAGTAGTACCGCAGCAAACGGCTTCCCGCTTCCGCCAGCCCCACCCGCACGATCAGCCGCTCCGAGGCCTCGCGGATCTGCGGCTTCGACATCCCGCAGAGCCCGCCGTACAGCGCCAGCAGCTCGCGCACGTTAAGATACGGGTAATAGTAGGCCGTCTCCGGCATGTAGCCGATCCGCCGGCGCGTCGCCGCCTCGCACGGGTCGCCCCCCCAAACCGAGAGCCGACCTGAGTCCGGGCGGAAAAAGCCGAGCAACATCTTGATCGTGGTGGTTTTCCCGGCCCCGTTGGTTCCGAGAAACCCCAAGATCTCGCCCGGGCGGATCGACAGGGAAAGCCCGTTGACCGCACGCAGGGCGCCGAACGATTTCGAGACCTCTTGTATTTCAACAACGTCCATGGCAAACCTTATCGTCCCAACGCCTAACTCCGCCTTACCAAGTCAGCCACTCGTCGCGCGTCGTCCGATCCTCGGCCTTCAGCCACACCATGAGCGAAATGCGGAATTCGTCCTCGCGCTCGCTCACCTGGTCAATGCGCTGGTAATCGTTGACATACGCCGTGCGCAACTGGAAGACCAGGCAGTCGAGGCTGTACTGGATGTACCCGCCGACCTCGTCGATCTCGTTGTTGCGCAGATCGTAGCGCACGTAAACGCTGTAGGCCCACACGTCGCTGATGTCGTGCGTATAGCCGCCGTAAATCAGGTTTTCCTTGATCCGGTTCCATTGCTCGACCGCGGACTGGTCATAGTCGTAAAGCGCATGGTCGCGGCCCAGATACCCGCCGCCCAGACGGACTTTCTCCGTTAGCTTGTAAAACGCGCTCAAGTCCGCGTAAGCGACCGTGTTCTCCGCGTTGTCCCAATCCGCTTGCGCCTTGATGTCGAGCTTGGCGGTCGGCGAGTACAGGATCTTCGTTCCCGCCATGCGCACCCCGTCGTCAGCGCCGAGCGGCCCATCGGAGTCGAACTGGATGCCCGCGTACACGTCCCAGTCGAGCACCGTGCGCATCCGGTTGTTCTGGCCGCGCGTCTGCAGCAGGTTGCGCACGCCGGGCCGGACCCCGTGCCAGTCGTACGGCAGCCACGTGCCGTCCATGCCGAGTTGATCGAACCACTCGTACGAACGGTCGAACCGGTCGAAGGCGTACACGCGCCCGTTCTCGTCGGCGTCGTAGTGCGTCGGCTGGTAGCTGTAGTCGAGATAGGGCTCCACCACGTGTCGGTATCCGTTGTTCCAGTCTGCGGTCGCGCGCGCTGACGTCTCAACGCCCACCTCGGCGGAGTGCCGGAAAACGTTGTTCTCTCGCTCCGTTTCCGAGTAATAGGTTCCGCGATAGCCCGCGCGCGGCACCACGCTCACCACGTCGCCAAACTTCAGCGGATACGTCAGGCGGTGCGCCGTGTCCACGCGGGCCAGGTTGTAGTCGGCCCACGGGCCCGGGTAGTACTTGTACGCCGGCTGCGCGTTGTCGTACGTGGCCGGGTCGCGGTCCAGATACCCGGCGCGCGTCTGGCTCTCGTAGTTCAGCCCGGTGCCGAAGACCGGCTGCGGCATGATGTTCAGCCACCCTTCGGGGAGCCGCGACACGCCGCTGTAGAAGTCGTTGAGCGGCCCGCTGACCGTCACGCCCGCCGCCGCCGTGTGCTCGCGGTGCTCGAGCGAGACAATGTTCATCGCCGTGCTTTCCCCGCGGTTCTGACTGTCGAAGAAATCGCTCGACACTTCCGAATCGCTGCTCACCATGCCCCGCAGGAGGAACTGGTCGCGGGGCGTGATGTCCGCCTGGTGACGCAACTTGAAGCGCCAGCGCTCCTCGTTGATGTCCGACATCCAGTTGGCGTCCTGCCGCCGGTTCGGCGGATTCTGATCCCACGCGTAATAGCTCTCGAACTTGCCGCGCCCGAACTCCTTCAGATCCCAATCCAGGTTCTGTCCCACGGCAACGCCGCGTTCGGCCCGGTAGTCAAGGTGCGTTGTGCCGTCGAGGTCGGCCCCTTTTCCACCCGGCGCCGCATAGATGTTGTAGACGTAGCCGCCCAACAGGAACGCGCCCCACTTGGAGGTGTAACCCGGCACCAGACGGAACCCGTAGTGCGTATCGAGGTCACGGTACCAGTAGGGCAAATAGGCGAACGGCACGCCGAACAGATGCGGCACCGCACCGAAGATCTCGACATAGTCGTTGTCTTTGAAGCGCCCGTGTCCCGACATATGCCAGTGCCAGTCCCCCGGCGCATTGGTACAGGTCGTCACCTGCAGGTGCTCGGCGTCGTAGCGTCCATCCTCGCGCCGCGTCACTTCGTGAGCGCGCACCGAGAACTCGCCGGCCTTGAAATCGCCCAGACCCGTGAGGCCCTTGCCCGTCTTGTAGTTGTACTCGATGTAGTCGCCCGACCACGTGCCGAACCCGCGCTGCTGGATCACCACATTGCCGCGTGCCTGAACGTCGCCCCGCTCCTGGTGCATCCGCACCCGGTCGGCTTTCATCTCGTACTCACCCGTCCGGATCTTCACATTGCCGGTGAAGGTGGTCCACCCCGACTTCTGGTCAACCTCGAACTTATCCGCCGTACTTTCCAAGCCGGTATCGCCCGGGCTCATCGGAGCCGGCACGACGCCGACACCCTGAGCCTGAGCCCAACCGACCATGACGATGACCGACCATGCCACAATCGCTGTTCGTTTCATAACGGGTCTCTCTGACTTTTTTATAACGCGGACGCTCCACGCCACGCCATAAGTTATACCGTTTTTGCCTCGCCAACGGAATACAAAACCTTTCCGGTCTGTCCGTCGGCAATACAGAAGGACTCGGGATGGCGGTGCAGCTCCGACTTGAAGGCCATCCTCCCCGTGTACCGTTTCTGCAGCTCCACCAGGAACGCCTCGTCCTCGGTGCGCAGGCGCTCGAGCACGCTGGGCGCCACCACGATCTGCAAGTCCACGGCGCGCCCCTCGTGCTGAACCTTGCGCATCAGCGCCGCGACCTGGCGCTGAATATCCACGCTCAGCGCCAGCGGCGACTTGACCAGGCCGTGGCCGCGGCAGTACGGGCAGTCCGAGTACATCTGGGAGAGAAGGCTCTCCTCCTGCCGCTGCCGCGTCATCTCCATCAGCCCCAGCTCGGAGATCGCCAGCACGTTCGTGCGCGCCCGGTCGCGCTTGAGGGCCTGCTTCATCGTCTTGTACACCTGGCTCTGGTGCTTGCGCGACTTCATGTCGATCAGATCCAGCACCACCAGCCCGCCGATGTTGCGCAGCCGCAACTGGCGCGCGACCTCCTCCACGGCCTCCAGGTTCACCTCCAAGATCGCGTCTTCCTGCGACCCCTTGCCGCGGTGGCGCCCGGTGTTCACGTCGATCGCGATCAAAGCCTCGGTCTCGTCGAAGACCAGGTGCCCGCCGGACTTGAGGTTTACCTTGCGGCGGAACGCCTCCTCCAGCTGGCGCTCAATGCCGTGGTGCTCGAAGATCGACAGTTGCCCCTCGTAGCGGTGGATCACGTTCTTGGCGCGGCGCGAAATCTTGCCCGCCACGTCGCGGATGCGCGTGTAGGCGTCCTCGTCGTCGATCGTCACGCGGTCAATCTCTTCGGTCAGCCAGTCGCGCACCACGCGCTCCACCAGATCGGGCTCCTGGTACACGCAGGCCGACGGGCGCAGGTTCTTGATGTTGTCCTGCAGCTCGTTCCACGACTCCCACAGGTTGCGCAGGTCGCGCACAAAGGCGCGCTTGCTCGCCCCGGAGCCCACCGTGCGCACGATCAGCCCCGCATCGTCGGGAAGCGGCAGCCGGTCGAGAATCTTCTTGAGGCGCTGGCGCTCCTTGGCGTCGCCGATCTTGCGCGACAC
>CAYMLQ010000247.1:0-8859 GCA_964390795.1 uncultured Lentisphaeraceae bacterium | reverse complement strand
TCCGACGGCTCCGGTTTCGCCTTGGCACGCGAGGCCGGCCTGACCCTCGTCCCGCCCGTTCCCGCGCTCGCCGGACTGAGGACGGCCGAAACGTGGCCGCACGCCCTCGCGGGCATCGTCTGCGAACACGGCGGTATGCGGCTCGACGTCAGGGGTGCCCCCAAGCAGCTCCTGACCGGCCCCGTGCTCTTCACCCACAAGGGTCTCAGCGGACCGCCCGCGCTCGCGCTCGCGGGCGAGATCGCCGCCCGGCTCGCGCAGGCGCAGACAACAGAGGCTGCCGACTGCCAACCGCCAGCCGCCCCGACGGTTCCCGTCCGCGTGTCGTTCATCGCGAACCGCACGGCAACGGACTGGCTGGCGCGCTTCGACGGCTGGCGGCGCACGCACGGCGGAAGGGCGCTGCACAACCTGCTGGCGGGCGAGCTGCCGCGCGCCCTGGCCGCGGCCCTCTGCACCGTGGCGGGCGCGGGAGAGACAGCCGCCGCACGCGCCGGCAAGGCCACGCTGAACGCGCTGGCCACGGCCTGCGCAGATCTGCCGCTGAATATCGCCGGCACCGAGGGCTGGCACCGCGCCATGGTCACGCGCGGCGGCGTCGCGCTCGGCGAACTCGACCCCAAGACCCTCGCGTGCCGCCGCATCCGCGGCCTCTTCTGCGCGGGGGAGATCGTGGATCTCGACGGACCCTGCGGCGGCTATAACCTGACCTGGGCCTTCGCCTCCGGGCGCCTGGCCGCGACGGCTCCCGAGTCGTGCCAGTGACCTGTCGTCTCTCCGCTTGTAAACAAGCTGCGCAAAACGCTTACCGTCTTTGCGCGGGCGTGTGGCGTCCGTACGTTGTCCCGGCTTCAGCCGGCCCAGAGCACCTGTCCCGAAGGGCGCCACGACAGGCCATTGGGATTTCGCACGCCAAGACCCGGAGACCCAAAGAGGGGAGGGAGCGAATGGCCTTGTCTCGTCTTGGGGTCTTCGGGTCTTGGCGTGTACCGGAGAGCGGCGTCGCGCACGGATCGGCGGCGTCCGTACGTTGTACCGGCTTTAGCCGGCCCAGAGCACCTATCCCGAAGGGCGTCCAGACAGGCAATTGGGATTTCGCACGCCGGAGACCCAAAGATGGGAGGGAGTGAATGGCGCGAAGATAAGCGGCGGCTCGGCGCAGCCTCGCCCTCCAACCTGCGGATTCGCTTAAGAATGGGAGGGCGAAGCTGTGCTGAGCCATCAAAAGACAATGCGAACGAGCTTATCTTAGCCATTCAGACCTGTCCTTTTGGTCTTCTTCTGATCACCTCCGGCCTCCGACCACCTTCCGACCACCTCCGACCTCCGACCCCTGCACCCCCTTCCCTCGCACGCCGGTTTATGCTATATTCGCAACATTGAATGGCTCGGGCATAGGTGTTACAGGTCGGAAACCCGTGATACCTGCCCCTCTTTCTCGAAGGATGAAGCTTATGACCTCAACCCGCACCCTGACGTCTCTTCTCGCCGCCCTCGCCGCCGTCGCGTGTTTCGCGCAGCCCGCCGCGACTCCAGCAGCCAAGCCTGGGAGCGCAAGCGCGGTGCTGAAACAGACGAACGGCATCCCGCCGCGCGCCATGAGTCCTGCCATGCGCTCGAACTTGCTCGCACGAACCGGCGGCATCATCCAGTCGCCCGCGAAGGGCCCGGCCATCCTTTTTTTAAACACGCAAAAGAAGGTTCCTTCTGCCGTGATCCGCGAGCCCGTCGCCCAGCTTGAGAAGATTCTTCGCCTGCCGTTCGTGCTGCGCGACCAACCCGCCGAAGAGCCGGTCGCCGAGGCGGTCAAAGCCCTCGGTGACCCTCAGGTCGCCGCCGTGATCGTGATCGGCGACTCGGCCAGTTCCCCCTCCCTCTTGCTGGCCCCGGAAAACCGCTGGGCGCTGGTCAATGTGGCGGCGCTGGGCGGTTCGGGCGTCTCCGCCGAACAGCTCGCCGACCGCGTTCAGAAAGAGACCGTACGGGCGTTCGGCATGCTGATGGGCGCGGCCTATACCACCCAGGAGGGCTGCGTGCTCAAGCCGGTCCTCAAGCCTGAGGATTTAGACGCGCTAAAAGCCAAATACTTGGGGATGGAAACGCTTAGCAAGATCAGCTCCCAGGCGCAGCGGCTCGGCGTCCAGCCGAGCCGGACGACGACCTACCGAAAGGCGGTCGAAAGCGGTTGGGCGCCCGCGCCCACGAATGACGTCCAGCGAGCGATCTGGCAAAAGCTGGGCAAGACGCCCCCGAAATGATCTCCGGGAGGAGTTAGGAAAGGTATTGCAACTCCTAAATCCTAAATCGGGTGCGGATTCAACAAAGTTGAATCTCACCCCCGTTCTCCCGGCGCCAACTTCTCCCTTCCACCTTCCGCAGGTGGTTTGTTATGCTGTGGCATATGAATGCCCTGATCCCTATCCTCGCGATATTTTTCGGCTCTTTCCTGCTCTTCGGCATCCAGCCCATGCTGGGCCGCACGCTGCTGCCGCCTTTCGGCGGCTCCGCCGCTGTCTGGACCGTCTGCCTCGCGGCTTACCAGATTCTGCTGCTGGTCGGCTACGGCTACGCGCACCTCATCGCGAAGAGGTCCGCGCGCGTGCAGCGCGTGACACACCTCGTTTTGCTGAGCCTTGCTGTGGCCTGGACCTTCTGCCTCGCGGCGCTGAGAATGTCGCTCAAGAGTCGGCTGGGTAACTCCGCAGCGCCCTCTCTGGAGGTTCTGCTCTGCGTCTTGCTCTTCGTCGGGTTGCCCTACGTGCTGCTCTCCGCGAACAGCACCCTGATCCAGTCCTGGCTGGCCAAAGCAGGCGGCGGGCGCGCCGTCTATAAGCTCTACGCCGTCTCCAACCTCGGCTCCCTGCTCGGCCTGCTGGTCTACCCGTTCCTGCTGGAGCCTTACGTCTCGCTGAACGCCCAGTGGTACGGCTTCGCCGCCTGCCTGCTGCTCTACGTGGCGCTGCTGGCGCGGGTGGCGAGAGGGACGCAGGATCTCCGACCTCCGACCTCCGACCTCCGCCCTCCGCCCTCCGATCTCCGATCTCCGACCTCCGACCTCCAACCTCCGATCTCCGACCTGCCCCCGCCCCTCACGCGCCCATGGCTCTGGCTGGCGCTGCCCGCGCTCAGCACCTTCCTGCTCAACGCCGTGACCGTGCATCTCTCCACCGACGTGACGCCCGTGCCGCTCATGTGGGTGGGCCTTTTGACCGCCTATCTGCTCAGTTTCATCTTGGGCTTTTCCGTTGTCGGCGAGAAAGGCCTTGTCGCCTGGGCAGGCCTGGCCGTCTTAACTCTGCTGGCTGCGGCCTACATCAGCGGGCGGGTGGGCGGCATGGTCTTCCTGCCCAACCTTGCCTGCGGCCTGCTGCTGGTGCTGGTCTGCGGCACGTGCCTCCACGGCTGGCTCTACCGCATCCGGCCAGAGAGCGCTCGCCTGACTCACTTCTACCTCGCCATCGCCGCTGGAGGCGCGCTGGGAGGGGTGAGCGCCTCGCTGCTGGCCCCCGTCATATTTGACCGCGTGTGGGAGTACCCGCTCGCCCTGCTCGCCGCCTGCGCCGCCTGCGCCTGGCTGCTCCGCACCTGGAACCACCCCGAGCTGAAGGGACTCAGCACCTTTCTTGCAGTTGCGGCAAGCCTGGCCGCGGTCCTCACGGTTCATTACTCCGTCAAGGGCTCGCGCCTGACGATTGCCCGCGCCCGCAATTTCTACGGCTGCCTGCGCGTGGAGCACGAGCAAATCAAGTCGCGGTTCGGCGACGCGATGCCCATGACGAGGCTTTACCACGGCGAAACCATTCACGGTATCCAGATGCGCGACCGCTTGCTGAAAAACCGGCCGACCTCCTATTACGGCCCGAAGGGTGGAGGCCTCGCCGTGACAGCCCACCCGCGCTATGCGAAAGGCGCACCCCTAAGGGTTGGCGTCATTGGTTTAGGCACTGGTACCATGGCCACCTACGGGAGAACCAATGACCTCTACCGCTTTTTCGAGATCAATCCCCAGGTGTTGCAACTTGCTACGAACACCCACTTCTTCTCGTTTGTCGCGGATTCTGCCGCTTGCGTCGATGTCTCACTGGGCGACGCCCGCAAGCGCCTCGAGGAGGAGCGGACGCTTAAGTGCCCCCAATACGACGTCCTGGTGGTGGATGCCTTCAGCGGCGACTCGATCCCTTACCACCTGTCCACACGCGAGGCTTTTCAGCTCTATCTGGACCGGCTCGCACCAGAAGGCATCCTTGCCCTCCACATCAGCAACTGGCATATTGACCTCACGCCCTTGTGTAAAGCCGCCGCCGCAACCTTTGGCCTTAAGATAACGGGCCTCATCGCCATGCCGGAAGAGTTCTCCGTAGCCTCTCTCTGGGTTTACCTGACGCGGGAAACAACGCCGTTCGCGGCGGTTGGCACACGCGAGATGAACTGGGCACAGGTCAGGGACTTTCGCCTGCCCTGCGATGAAAAGGGCAGCCTGCTGCCGCTCGTACGCTTTGGCCACACCCCGCCCAAGAAGGACTTGGACATCGATCTGAGCAATCTCACCTTCTAACGCGGGCGGAGCCCGCAACCCAATTTAGCTCTCACAGAGGCACAGAGACCACAGAGCAAACATCAAAACTCTGTGCGCTCTGTGCCTCTGTGAGAGACAAACAACGTGTTTATTATTGATGTTGTTGGTTTGTAAGGCACTAATGAAGAAGGTGCAACGGCTGGCTACGGACCGATAAACAACCGCCGCGCAAACGGGCGGGGACGCCCGTTCTCCATGCATCAGCCAGGCCTAATTCGCCTTCTTGCTCGGCAGTACGGGGAAGACCGTCAGCGGTCGCGTGCCGTAAGGCTCAAGCAGCTTGTTGGCCTCTTTCGCAAACGCCTCGGCCTCCTCCATCTTGCCTTCCTTCTTCAGCTCGCTGAGCTTGCTCTGTAGATCCGAACGGAACTTCGCGACTTCGTTGTGCTCAGCGCGGAACGCCGTGAGGATCTCCTCAGGCGATTGGCCTTCTTTGACCAGCTTGCGTATATCGTCCTTCATCCAGGCGACCGCCTCCTTGTGGGCGGCCATCTCTTCGGTGTCACTCGCGTAGATCTCGATCGAATTGGTCAACGAGGCGGCAAAATCCTTGTCGAAGTCGCGCCCTAAAGAAACGCCAATAATCATCTCTCCGGGTTTCGCGCTGAGCATCCCTGACATGACCCGCTCAGATGTGGTCCGGAAGGTCGCGTACGGGTTGGGCGCATTCGTCCCCCCGTTTCTCCGGATGCCGGGGACAACGACCCGGTCGCCCTTCGGCGACACGCGCCGGGCGATCCTGTTCGTTGCGGGCGGTGTGATCACTGCCGCCCCTTCAACCGCCGGTTTGCGCGGTTCTGGCGGCGTCTCGTCCGCCGGCTTGCGAGGTTTCGGCGGCATGCTTGCCGTTTCGGTCACACGCGGCACCGGCTTAGCCTTGACGGCCTTCGCCGCCTGTTCCTTATGCGTTTTAGGCCTCGCCACGTTGGTTTTTGCCGCCGGCAGCAGGCGCAGCACGACCCATACCGCGAGCAGCGCGACCACGCCGCCTGCAAGCACCATTAAGGGCCGTTTCAACTTCAGCTCCTTCATTCCAGACGGAAGACTCTTGGCCTTCCCCTCCTCAACGGACAGCGGCACCAGGCCCTGGGCCTTGAGTTCCGCCAGCGCGGCCACGCGATCAGCCATCCTGAGGCTGCCATGCTTGAGAGCGCCTGATTTGTCGCGCGCGGTATAGTTGAAGTTTGTCATACGTGCCTTAGACAACGCCCACTCTCCATAAAAAAAACCCGCTCCTCGCGGAACGGGTTCTTTAAGATAAGTTGGATTAAACGGGCGAGACGCCCATTCTCCATACCTTACTTGCGATTCCTGCGACGCAGCCCGAGGACCGCAGCGCCGAGCGCCAACAGAGCCATCGAGGTGGGTTCAGGAACAAACTCCCACTTCGTGGGCATCAGGTTGGCACCACCCAGCTGAGAGCCCGTGAGGAAGTTGATGCTCACGTTACCCGAGCCTGCTTCAGTGAACTGACCTACGCCCGACTGCATTTTCCAATAATCACCGACGCCGCCGCCGGTGTTCACCGTGCTCGTGACAAGCACCGATGCCCAGTACTTTGTACTTGGCAGAAAGTTAAATGTAGCGGTCGTCCCGTTCAACACGGCAGTACCAGCGGCTGGCGTGTTGTCCGTGTTCCCGGTAACCGTGCCAATCAGATCACCCTGCACACCGGCGTTATCCAAGTAGAAGGAAACCACAGCGATATAGAGGTTCGCCGTGGTTCCCGCATTTGCGCCAAACACGCCTGTTCCCAAGGTCGGCGTCTTGATCACGCCCGTGCTCCAAAGAACATTAGCCGCCTGTGACGTCCCAGCCACAAGCATCAGCGCCATCACCAGCATCATCTTTTTCATTTTCGTTTTCTCTTTCTGTTTTATCGGTGAAGCCAGAGAACTCCGACTCACCTCATGTTCAAGCCTACGGGGAACAATCCCTCGTAGGCAACTCAATCAATCTCTCACGGCACCGGATTCGGGAACGTCATCATCACGCCCGTACTTGCGAAGTTTCCGAGGAACGCCGCACCAGCAGGCAGGGGCTGATCGTTCAGGCTGTTCTCCATCGAGAAATCCCACCAACCTTCCATCTCGGGAAGTTCCCAACTCGCCGCCGTTGCGGCATCGACGTACGTCGCAGTTACTTCAGTTTCGGCCGTGACCGGATTCAGGAACTGGATGACATCATCACCAGGAACCATGCCGACGCCCGTAACGCTTGCCAACGTCAGATCAACGGGTGTGAAGTTAGAAACCATCGGGTAGGTCTGACCGCTCAGATCGAGCGTGGTTGCACCTTGCAGAACTTCACCCGCATACGTTATGGTCACGCCTGTGTTGGCGAAGTTACTGAGGAACCCGGTACCCGCCGCGAACGTCAGATCGTTGAGGCTGTTTTCCATCGCAAAATCCCACCAACCTTCCATCTCGGGAAGTTCCCAACTCGCAGCAGTCGCAGCATCGACATACGTCGCAGTCACTTCTGTTTCCGCTGTGGCAGGATTCAGAAACTGGATAACGTCATCACCCGGAACCGCACCGTTGAGCGTTACATCGCCAAGCTTCCATTCCTGCGTGGCAGAGCCCACGGAAATGAAGGTCGGACCTGACGAGGAATAAGTTCCCGCAGCCGCTACCGTCTGATAACCGACGATGTTCTGGCTCGAGACCTCTGCGGACACCAAGCCCGCCATTGCACATGCTGCAAATGCAGTAATTAACTTTTTCATTATCATCCTCCGTGAGGGGAAGAGAGAGTAGTTAGGAGTTAGGAGTTAGGAGTTAGGAGTTGGGGACGCTTGCGCGCCGTCCGAACCTAGCTGACTAATAACTTCGCACCCATTTACCGTTCGCTTCCACCTCGTTTCTTCGGAACAAGTCCGTAAGGAGTCCTTTTCCAATCAAAACGTGCTTAGCTTACCCAAACGGGGGCCGCACGTCAACAACCTTTTTGAAAAATGTGTGCTTTCCGGGTCGGGGATGGACGATTCCCTGCGCGGTGACTGCCACAGCCAAAACCCGTGACACCCTTTCCGCACCTGAACCCGCCCGGTTGAGCCCTGTCCGCGATACCCCTCGGCCTGCCTTGCGAATCCGGATGGTACAACGAAACACAACAACGAAAGAATGTGATTCACACCCGGAACCGTTCGGAGGGCCTCGCGAGCCCACAGCAACAACTCAGCCTGTCTCGGACCGGCGAAGAAAGGAGTAGTTAGTAGTTAGGAGTTAGTAGTTGGGAGTAGGATTTGAAACTGCCTACTGCCACTGCTTACTGCCACTGCCTACTGCCACTGCTTCTACCGATCGCCCCTTCTCTGCAAAAACACGCGTCTTTCAGCGATAACGGAACGGCCTCTGCACCCGCAAAGGCGATTCCCACTTTTTTACAACAATGATAGAGTATCGCAAAAGAGAGGGGGAAAGCAAGGGGAAAGTTTTGGGAGGGTGCATTTTTTTGGAGGGGAGGGTAATGAGTGGGCAGGGGTAAGAGGACGTGACGCGAGCAGGTAGCCTCCCCGCAGGCGCCCGCGGGCAATGCCACAGCGACGCGGACTGCGGCTGAGACCGGCGCGGGTTCGGGAACCCCGCCCTACCAGGCGCCGCGACGCGCATTACATTCTACTTCAGCGATGGCCAGGTGTAAGGCCATGACGCCGCCTCCCCCGCCAACGCCTTGCGCACCGGATTATCCCGGATATACGCAGCCTTCTCTTCAAACGATTCGTCACTCCTCAACCGATGATCAAAGAAATCCCGCTGCCACGCCACACCGTGCCGACGCGCGGTCAGCCGCTTCCAGGCGTTGACCGCAGCCTCCATCCCGGGCTCGACCGGAAATCGGAAGAGCCCGTGGACATGATCCGGCATGACCACGAAAAGGAGCGCGTTGCAAGCGCCGCGCTCCGCGTATCCGCACCACTCCCGCCACAGCATGGGCGCAATCGACGGCAGCGCCAAGGTGTTCGCACCGCGCTGCGCCGCGTTGATTGTGACGAAGTAGATGGCATCCCACGCGCACGGCTGCGCGTGCGAAAGAGACTTGCGCTCGGAAAGTATCGGAGTCATATTGTGCGTTAAAGCATAGCAAACGCGGCATTGCCTGAAAACGGCAACCTTACATATTGCGACACGGAAAGTATTCGGACGTGCGCAGCCCGGTAGGGACGCCTCCCCGCAGGCGTCCGCAGGGCAATGCCGCTGCCGCGGGGACTGCGGCTGAGACCGGCGCGGCGCGGACCGGCGGCGGGTAGCGGGAATATTCCGTATCCGGAATCGCCCATT
>CAYMLQ010000246.1:0-8896 GCA_964390795.1 uncultured Lentisphaeraceae bacterium | reverse complement strand
GCGCAGATGAAAAAGCTGCACGACCAGCACAGGCCCTTTACGGTGCAGGTCAACGGCAACAAGAAACCAGCGTGGTTGTTCGAACGTGTACCCCATCTGCCGGAGCCCTTGGGTGTGCAGGTGCGCGACGCGCAAGGGACGCTGATGTATTGGCATCCGGTGTTCGAGTGGGCCTACGTCAATTTCCTGCGGGCCTATGCTGCGTTTCTGAAACAGTCGCCGTGCCGCGCATCCCTGCTGGGCGTGCGGCAGAATTTCAACGCCATCGGCACGGAACACGGGAGGGTGCCTAACGACAAGATGGCCCCGTCGCAGTGGCGCGTGCCGCCGGGAGCGACTGCCGGGGAACCGTTCACGCCGGCGCTGGCAAGAACGTATCAGACCCGCGTGTTGGAGGTGTTCGTCAAGGAGTTTACGCCGGACATACGCGTGTTTGTCCGCAACAGCATTGAGCCTGACCTGCGCCGGGCATTTGAGCAGGAGTTCAAAACGGGGCGTCTGTGCTGGTTCCACACCAGCAGCGAAATGGAACCGCGCAAGGGCGTCAGTGGACAATACGAACAGTTTCTCGCCGATTGTCGCACCGGCAAAACGCTCGCCTATGCCGAACCGTGGGCCAGCGCCTGGGGTGATCATGGCGGAAAGAGCGATCCGCGCTGGTGCAGTCCGCCGCAGTGGAATTACTGGCGGCTGCTCTGCGACCTTCACTGCGGCGTCTCCTTCATCGCCTGCTATGCAAACGATCTCGAAGTGGCCCGCAGCGGGCGTTATCGTGCCGGCAAAGACTCCGCTGCTGAGGCCGCGCAGTTCAAGGACGAGTTCGATGCGGCGTTTCGGTTCGCCGCCCAATACGCCGGCTATCATGCCAGTCCTCATGTGTCGCCCGGCGCTTGGGCGGCCTTTCGCGAGGGCGACGCCCTGACAGGCGACTACACGTTTCTCATGCACCGCCAGCCCGATCACACGCGCGAGGTGAAGAAGTGTGGGCCGGATGACCAGCGCTTTGGAGCCTGGGCGCGCCTGTTGCCGCGCGACCAGACGATGCGACTCGTACTTGACGACACCTTCGCCGCCAGCCTCGCGACACAAACAGTCGAACTTCGCGTCACCTATCTGGATCGTGGCACCGGTTCGTTCGACATTCAAGCCGCTGGCCGAACCTTCCACGCGCAATGCAGCGATTCCGGTCGCTGGAAAACCAGCGCGTGGAAACTGTCCAGCCCGGTTTTCGGAAAAGCTGACTCCAGTGCGCACATAAGCCTGCGCGCACTCGGAGCCGATCTCATCCTGCACATGGTGGAAATCAACCGCAAATAATCCGCATCGAATGGAGCCTAACTGCCCAACTTTTATACACTGGAGTTCAAGATGAAATACACACTCACCCTCATCACCGCGTTGCTGCTCACGTCGCTCGCCACGCTGCATGCCGCCGAGGCTCGCAAGCCCAACATCGTCTACATCCTCTGCGATGATCTGGGCTATGGCGATGTGAAATGCCTCGGCGGCGAGCGCAGCAAGATCGCGACGCCGAACATGGACCGGCTGGCGGCTGGCGGGATGACCTTTACAGAGGCGCACTCGAGTTCAGCAGTCTGCACGCCGACCCGCTACGGCATCCTCACCGGCCGCTATAACTGGCGCACGAAACTTCAAAAGGGCGTGCTGGGCGGCTACAGCGTCCCGCTCATCGACAAGGGCCGCCTCACGGTGCCCGCCTTGCTGAAACGGCACGGCTACGCCACGGCCTGCATCGGCAAGTGGCACCTCGGCATGGACATTTCCCAAAGTGACCCGCTGGCGCCGGTCGGCGAGGGGCCGACGACGCGCGGGTTCGATTCCTATTTTGGTATTAGCGCGTCGCTGGACATGCCGCCGTTCGCCTTCATCGAGAACGACCGGTTCACGGAGGCTCCCACGGCTGAAAAAATGTGGGTGCGAAAAGGCGCGGCGGCTCCGGGCTTCGATGCTGCGGACGTGTTGCCGACACTGGCGCGCAAGGCGGTGGATTACATCATGGCACGCTCAAAGGAACAAGCGCCGTTCTTCCTGTACCTGCCCCTGACTTCGCCGCACACGCCAATTGTACCAACCAAGGAGTGGCGGGGCAAAAGCGGGCTGAGCGAGTATGGCGACTTCGTGATGCAGACCGACTGGGCCGTGGGTGAGGTGCTCGCGGCACTCGATCATGCGGGCGTTTCGGACAACACGCTCGTGTTTTTCACCAGCGACAACGGCTGTTCGCCTGCGGCCCAAGTCGATGAGTTGGAGCGCAAGGGACATTTCCCGAGCGAACTGCGGCGCGGTTACAAAGCCGATCTCTGGGACGGCGGGCACCATGTGCCGTTTATCGCGCGCTGGCCTGGCAAGATTAAAGCGGGCGGTCGCACGGAGCAACTCACCTGCCTCACGGATCTGATGGCCACCTGCGCTGAGATCGTCGGCGCGAAACTCCCTGACAGCGCGGGCGAGGACAGCGTCAGCCTGTTGCCGGTTTTGCTCGGAACTGCGATGGAGCCGGTTCGCGAAGCGGTGGTGCATCATTCCATCAGGGGGAGCTTCGCCATCCGTCAGGGTCCGTGGAAACTGGAACTGTGCGCCGATTCTGGCGGTTGGAGCAAAGGCGGCGTCACAGACTCGCCGGGACAGCTTTACGACCTGAGCAAGGATACCGGCGAACGGGTGAATGAATACAGGGAGCACCCAGAGATCGTATCCCAACTGACAAAGCTGCTGGAGAAAACCGTGGCCGACGGCCGCAGCACACCCGGAACCGCCTTGAAGAACGATGTGCCGGTGGCTGTTTGGAAGAATGGCGCACCCAAGGGCAAGAAAAGAAGTGAGCCTGCCACGTTGAAATGAGCACTCCATGATAGGATTCTTCGAATGAATGCGATGAATGCCGTACGAATCACGCTGTTTTCCTCCCTTATCGCCACCCGCCTTATCGCCGTGGAACCTCTCTTCACCTGTGAGGGCACCGACCCGTCTTTTGCTGCCGTTCAGGAGAGTAGTGGAGGCAAGCCTGGAGAGAGATTCAACCGGTGCGGTGCCCTCGGTTCTCGCATCCAGGTGAACCACGAGTTGCTGGAGCAGCAGGTGGGCAAGACGGGGCCCATTCCCAAGGGCATCGGTCTCCACACCGAGTTCAGCGGCGGTATCAGCCGCAAGGACTTTGGGAAATGGACGCGCTGGTATCAGGAGGACGGCAACTTTCAGGTGTTCCGCCTGTTCAAGGGTGAACAAAACGTCCGCGGAGGCTCCGACACGAATGGTTCGCCAGGACGCGTCGAGGCCTACTCGAAGTCCATTACCGTCGCTCCCGGAACTTGGCGCGAGTGGGAAGGAACCTACACGATCATCAAGCCGATCGGCGCGTGCATCTTCCAGTTGATGCATGAAGGAGGACAGCTTTGGCCCTTCCACATCGAACTGTCCGGCAAAGGCGACATCTCCCTCCTTCGCCGCAGGCCCGCGCCGGGAATGGAGCGAGAAATTGTCATGTCCCAAAACATGGTTGGCAAATCCCTCAGCCTCAAGGTCCGGGCGAACGGGGCGGACTACGCGGTCTATCAGAAAGCGCCTCTCGACACAGGCGATTGGAAGCTCGTGACCCAAGGCAACTTCACCCCGGCGAAAGACAACAAGATCAGCTTCCGCTGGGGCCTGTATTGTGGTTCGAAGAAAGGCCAAACCGTCCCGACTGACGCACTGCTTTTTGTCTCAGGTGTCACGATCCGCTGATTTAGGCAGGAACAATGAAACATTCATAAAAACAACAACCATGAAATACATAGTTATACTTGCATTTCTGCTGCCCCATCTTTTCACCAGCACCGCATCAGCCGTGCAGCAGCGAGTCTTCTTCGCGCCGAGTGTGACTGATCCTGCGATCACACAATTCAACAATAACCACTACTCCGTGGTGGACCCGGCGGTGTCGAATCTTGGTCGACTGGTGCTGTTTCTGCCAGGCACTGGAGCCACGCCTTTTCAATACCGAGAGTTCCCGCAGAACGCGGCGAGCCTCGGCTTCCACGCGTTGGCACTGATGTATCCGAACGGGAGCGCGATCAATTCACTCTGCGCACAATACGCGCCGCTCGATGCCGATGCAGCAGGCAATGCACGGCTGGAAATGATCGATGGCACGAACCGTGTCAGCTTTCTCAGTGTGGACAGCACCAACTGCATTCAGAGCCGTCTGATCAAGGGCCTGCAATATCTGAACACGACCTATCCCACGCGGGGCTGGGGGCAGTATTACAGCGGCAATGCTGTGCTGTGGAGCAAACTCATCGCGTGTGGCCACTCGCAAGGTGCGGGCATGGCCGCCATGCTCGCGAAGACACGCGTCACGGATCGTTGTGTCATGTTCACCGACATGGACTGGTGGGTCGCGGGCAATCGCCCTTACAACTGGATGTCCACCTCGCCGCAGACGCCCGTGGACCGGTGGTATCTGCTGGCGCACGAACGGGATCAGTATCTCGACTTCACCGAGATGCAGACCTGCGCCACCGCGCTCGATGTGGATCGGTATGGCGCCTATGTGCCGGCTGAAACATCCGCCGCAACGTCATACTCCGGCCGACATTTTCTCTCGACCAATCTCGACCCGGCGCCCGCCCAGCCCACCAGTTACCACGGCTGCCCGGTGGTCGATGCGGCCACCCCGCTTCAAGCCGACGGTGTTACGCCGGTGCTCAAGCCTGCTTGGGACTACCTGTTGCTGCATGTAACATTGCCCATCATCATTGAGCTAACAGCCACCAATCTCACCCTCACGTTCTCGCCGGGAATCCTTGAACAATCCGACACCCTCACAAACTGGACCGCACAACCGGCCGCAGTCAGCCCACTGGTCTTACCCCAAAACATACTCCCGGAGCGGCGCTTCTACCGGCTACGCGTCACCACCTTATGAAAAATATCCTTACTCTCACCGCCCTGCTGCTGGCGGCGCTGTCGGCAATCAACGCCTCTGAGGCTTCGACGTCCCCGAAAAATCCCAACATCATCTTCGTCCTGTTCGACGACATGGGCTACGGCCAGCCGAAATGTTATCGTGAAGGCACGGAGTTCAAGACGCCGAATATTGACCGGCTCGCGAAAGAAGGCATGCGCTTCACCGACGCGCACTCGGCGGCATCCGTCTGCACTCCGACACGCTATGGGGTGATGACAGGCCGCTATCCCTCGCGCATCGGCCAGTATGGCGTACTTACGACCTACTCTAAACCGATCATTCCCAAGACGCGCCTGACAGTCGCCTCATTGCTCAAACAAAACGGCTACGACACCGCGTGCATCGGCAAGTGGCACCTCGGCATGGACTGGGGAGGCAAACAGGGGGCTGAAAAGACCATCCCCGTCGGCACCCAACTCGTGACGAGTCCGAACGCCGTCGGCTTTGACACCTTCTACGGCTACACCCACGCGCGGAACATCGGGACTGTCATCGAGCAGGATAGGGTGGCGGCAAACGTTGAGGAGACGGAAACCCAGCCACGGTTGGCGAAAAAGGTTATGGAGTTCCTCGACAATCCCGCGCGGAAGGAAAAGCCCTTCTTCCTCTACCTCCCGTTGTGTCCGCCGCACACGCCGATTGTCCCCGCACCGGAGTTCGTCGGAAAAAGTGGGGCCAAAGGCCGCGAGAGCCAATACGGTGACTGGCTGTATCAGGGCGACTGGGTGCTCGGCCAGGTACTCGAAGCGCTCGGACGTAACATGCTCGCCGACAATACCCTCATCATGATTAGCAGCGACAACGGTGCCGCCGGACGTGCGTATGCGCCACTGCGCGGCGCGAAGACCAGCATCTACGAGGGCGGTCACCGCGAGCCGGTCCTCGCCCGCTGGCCGGGTAAGATCAAGGCCGGCTCGGTGTGTGACGACATCATCTGCCTCAACGACCTGATGGCCACCTGCGCGGAAATCGTCGGCGCGAAGCTCCCCGACAACGCCGGCGAGGACAGCGTGAGCATCCTGCCCGATCTGCTCGGCACCGCGAAGGGGCCGGTGCGCGAGGCAATCATTCATCAGTCCCCCAAAGGCGATCTCGCCATCCGACAAGGCCCTTGGAAGCTCATTTTCCTCAAGAATGGCAAACGCGAACTCTACAACCTGCAAAACGATTTGAGCGAGACCAAGGACGTCGCCGAGGCGAATCCCGATGTCGCCGCGCGTCTCACCACCCTGATGCGCCGCTATATTGATGAAGGCCGCAGCACCGTGGGCGCCCCTCAGAAGAACGAAGCGGAAGTGTCCGTGGACAAAGCTAGCGCAGGCGGTAAGGAGAAAAAGGGCAAGAGGGGAAAGAAGAACTCCAAGGAGGAAGTGGCGCTTGCAAAAGATCCCCATTTCGACTGATGCCCGTCAGCACTATGCAAAGCTCGGCAAGCTGGTAATTCGACTATGAAACTCATTCTGTCACTTCTCACGGTGCTGCTGCTCGCAACTGTCCCAATCCTGGCCGAGGCCGCAGATAATCCACCGAAGGCCCTTGATCAGCCTGTGGCGGAAACCCATCAGGCCTCGCTTAAGCTGCGTGAACAGGCCCTGCGAAAGACCATTACAAAAGATACGGCCTGGCCTCAGGGCATATGGGGCGATAATCTCTGGTGCCTCTCGGCCCTCTACCTGAACGAGAAGGTGGATGCGGCCAACGCGCGCCTCCTCAAGCAGGCAAACGCCTACATCGACCTGACCCGGAAAAGCGGAAGCACCCCGGCGCCAACCCCGGAGCAGCCTGGGAATGCGCCCTGGACCTTCTTTTCCATCACCGATTACGTGCGGACACTCTGCCTCTTCCACGCGAAGAGCCCGCACTTTCCGGGCCGCCTGAGGCCCGAAACAGATGCCGCCATGAAGGAGGCACTCTGGCTCTGGGTCAACGAAGAAAGCAGGATCGCCGACGCGGGACTCGATGACCTCTTCCTGCTGCTCGGCACGGAGAACCACGACCTCAACAAGCGTCCCAACTATTACCTGATCACCTCCCTGCTGAAGGAAGATCCGGCTTACCGCGACCGGAAGCTCGCGGACGGGCACACCGTTGCGGAACATGCCGACACGTACGCGGCGTTCTTCCGCGAATGGCCGAGCCGCCGGGCAACGGCCGGGCTATGGACCGAGGTCGGCTCGAACACCTATCAGAAATACTCTTGGCCAGCCCTGTTCAACCTGCACGAGCTTGCCCCCGATCCCGCCATCCGGAAGCGCTTCGGCCTGTTGCTCGATCTCGCCTTCATCGAGGAAGAGCAGATATCCGTGCGCGGTCGCCGCGGCGGAGGCAGAAGCCGGGCCTACTCCGGTGCCAATGCCTTCGAGTCCTACAAAAACCTGCTTTATGCATCGGCAGGCCAGCCTGCGGGCTCCAGTCATTCCCGCGTTATCGAAACCAGCCGCTACCAACTGCCTCCCGAGGCGATCCTTCTGCGCACGCGCGCCTTCCCGGCGGCGGAGCCCTTCGTCATCCGCAATCGGGTCCTCGGGGAACTCGAAACGGGCACAACTGAAAATGTGGTCGGACAGCGGCTCGCCGCCGACTCGGCGTTGATCAACTACGCCTACCGCACACCTCACTATTTGCTTGGCAGCACCCTCCAGAACCCGGCACTCGCCATGCCCGATCCGAAGACCGGTGCCCCGACTCTGAAGTATTCCGGGATCTCCAGGCAGAATCGCGCATGCGGCATGCTCTTCGATGACCCGGCGGCCAACGAGATCTGCGCCGTGTGTCCGGTGATCGGGCACGGGGGCGGCGGCCGTCCACAACACTCGTTCTGGAGCGTCCAGCACGAGAATGTTCTCCTCCTCCAGCGCATCGCGCCCCTGGGACGTACGACCCTCGGTTCCTACAACACGGACGCGGTCGGCATCGGCTTCGAGGGCAAGGCGCTGCAGAAGGTGGAGGAGGCTGGCTGGATTTTCGCCAGCAACGGCAAGGCCTTTGTCGGGGTGAAGTTCCTCGATGGCGGATATGTCTGGGACGAGAAGCGAACCACGGCAACGCCCGCGAACTTCAACAAAGCCACCGACAAATCTCGCATCCTTCTACACGCCGGCGACCTCGCGAGCCACGGCTCATTTGAGAATTTCAAAGCCGACGTTCTCGCCAGCCGCCTGAGCGTCACCCCTGACAAGGCGAATTACCAGTTCGGCCCTGCCACCAGCCACCTCGAAGTCACGCTCTACGATGCAAAAGCACTCGACCGCTTCACACTGCCGCTCATCAACGGCAAGCCAGCGGATCTGCGACCGGCGAAGACTTACCAGAGCCCCTATCTCAACGGGGACTTCGGCGGCGACACGTTTTCGGTAAGCATCGGCCCGGTTCAGCGAGAGTTAGATTTTTCAAAATGAACCATCAGAAATGTCCCGAATGACGCAAAGATTAAGACAAGGACTGCGACGATATGAGAATATTGTACGTTATGCGCTACACGAACGTGGAAATTCACGGCGGCATGAAGGCCGCCGCCGAGACCCTGAAGAAAGCAGTTGTCAAGTGAGCGGGCGTCAGCGCTTTGCCGTCCTGAAGAGGGCGAAAAAAAGGGAACGCGGCGGTTACTGGAAGCAACCGCCGCGTGAGTTTCATTCAGGGACAGACGGATCAAAGGTCTCCGCACGATCCTTTGCCAGGGCAATTGCCGCCACCTGTTTCACAGCCCTTGCGGTTTTGCTCGCACAGGCTTGCATCGCCACAGTTCTCACAGTTCTGACGTGACTGGTCGCCGAGCAGCTTGCAGGTGCCGCCGCTTCCGTCGCGCTTGCGGTCCCCGCCGCCATTGCCGCCGCCGCGTCGCGTCTGGCTGCCTTGGATCTTGCAGGTCTCGCCGCTGCCGTCACGTTTGCGATCGTTCTTTTTCTGGCGGGTTGCGGCCTGCACGCT
>CAYMLQ010000245.1:0-8916 GCA_964390795.1 uncultured Lentisphaeraceae bacterium | reverse complement strand
AACTGCCGACCTCTTCCTTACCAAGGAAGTGCTCTACCAACTGAGCTATGTTGGCATCGTCCCTCACCCCCAACGGGGGCAAAGAACCCCTTACCCAATACACCCTTCGGCTTCAAGGAAAAACCTAGGGCAATCGTGCAGGAGTCCGTCAAACCTTGCCAATGTTCCGTTTCCGTTCCGTCCAAAACCGAGTTCTGGATGAAAAGAAAACTTGTTTAGATTACCGAATGGACGCCCGGATGTCAACCCGTCCCGTAAACTTTTTTCGCCCTTGCCCTGACAGGGGCTTGTCGTCCCCTTCGTCCCGGTGTACCATAGTCGTATGGCTGAACAGCGCACACGTCACAGGCGTTCTACGCGCCAGAAAATCCCGCAGGTGGCGATCCTGCTTGAGTCCTCCCATGAAATTTCACGGGGCATGCTCCGCGGCATCCTCGACTATGTGAGGCTTTCCGGGCCTTGGGCCCTGCATTTGGACTCCGGCGGCGCAAGCGACCAGAAGATGCCCGACCTCCGCGCGTGGCGGGGCTCGGGCATCATCGCCCGCATCCCCAACGCCCAAGCCGCCTCCGACATCGTTGCGGCACGGCTCCCGACGGTCGTCATCGACCCGCTGGACGACTATGTCGCGCCTGCGCATCCGCTTTCCCGCTGCAGCCGCGTGACGTGTGATTCCGCTGCCGTCGCCCGTCAGGCTGCCGACTGCTATCTGGCCAACGGCTTCACGAACTTTGCCTTCGTCGGCGAACCCACCGGCATGAACTGGTCGCGCTGGCGGCAGGAGGCGTTCGTCCGCCGCATCGGTGACGCGGGCTTCTCCTGTTCCGTCTACCCGCCCGCCTCGCCCGCAGAGCGCAACGAGTGGGAGGTCGAGCGAAAACGCATGTGCCGCTGGCTCGCCAAACTGCCCAAACCGCTCGCCGTCTTTGCGGCCAACGACGCCCGCGGGAGGCAGACGCTCAACGCCTGCCTGGCCGCCGGACTGCCCGTGCCCTACGAGGTCGCGGTTCTGGGCGTAAACAATGACGTGCTGATCTGCGAGACCAGCCAGCCCCCGCTCTCAAGCGTCGCCGTGAATATGGAACGCGCCGGGTACGCTGCGGCTGAGCTTCTCGACCAGCTCATGCGCAAGACACGGGTCTCTCAGCAGTGCGTCACGTACGGCCCTTCCGCCGTGGTGGCCCGCGCCTCGACCCAGCGCCTGCAAGTCCAAGACCGGCTCGTTATCAAGGCGCTGGAGTTCGTCCGAATCAATTCAGGCCTCAACATTCGTGTCTCCGATATCGCATGCCACCTGAAGGTCACCCAGCGCTGGGTGGAGAAGCGCTTCGCGCAAACGCTCGGCCGCTCCGTGATGGACGAAATCCAGCGCGCGCGCATGGACACCGTCCGCTCGCTCGTGGGCGAGACCGCGCTCCCGTTCGCCGAGATCGCGAAGCGCTGCGGCTTCACCAGCGCCAACCACCTCGGCGTGCTCTTCCGTCAAGCCTTCGGCTCAACCATGAGCGACTTCCGCCGTCCGCCTTCGACATGAAGGCCTCACAGCGAACCGGCGCGGAAGTTTGCGATCGCTTCGGAGGTGCGCAGCGCGCGATTGTAAAGGCGCACGCCTCTGACGGGCGGCGCCAGCAGCGCCTGATACGCGCCCTTGACCTCGCCCATCTCCAGCGGGATGCGGCCCCAGCCGTACTGGCGGGTCGCACCGCCGTCGAGGAACACGCCGTCGGCAACCACCGCGATCACAGCCGCCGAGAAGTCGCACACGAACACCACGTGCTGCAGCTTGCCCGCCTGCATCACCCCCGGGTCGGTGTGCCACGAGGCCACGCGCGCGCCGTCGCCGAGTTCGATCTCCAGCGTCGGCTGGCCGCCCAGCTCAGCGGTCACCACGCGCACCCCCTGCCCGCTCTTCTCCTGCGTGCTGAAGAGCGTCTGCCCCGGCGCGCCCGTCTCCAGCTTCACCCACAGCTCCACCGTCAGCCCGCCGTGCGACAGGTCGCCGAACGCTTTCGGCGCAGCGGGACGCGAAGGCACGTCGCCCGCGTGGGCCTTCTCAAGCACGAGGCCGCTCTGGCAGACGTTGGAGGCGCTCCCCTGCCCCCACAGCCCGTCCAGCAGCGCGCGGTCCAGCGGATGCGCACGCGCCACGCTCTTCTGCGTCTCGGTGAGCCAGAACTGGCCCCCCTGCTCAATCAGGTCCGGATAGCTCATGCGGATGGCGGGGTTGGGATCGAACAGCGCGATCTCCGGCTCGGACCAGTGAATGAAGCCGTCGTCCTTGAGGATGCCGCCCGACACGAAGGCCGGATTGCGCCCGGACCACAGCTTGCCGCCATGGTTGTGATACCAGAAGAGATACTTGCCCTCCGAGGTCTTGAAGAGCTTCGGGCAAGCGCGCGGCGTCTTGAGCGTGCGCAGGCCGGGCCCGTAGGTCATCGCCTCGGGCAGCGACCACGTCACCCCGTTGTCGCGGCTGTAGCTCTGCCCCGGGGTCACCCCGTCGAGCCGGAACACGCAGAAGAGGCCGCCCTTGTCGAGCGGCACCAGATTGTGCTCCTCCTGCACGCTGCCGAGCGCGGGATTGCGGATGCCCTTCTCGCCGTCGGGCAGCAGCCGGAACGCGATTTTGTCGGGATCCTGTTCGGTGAGAAGGTTGTCCGACGCCACCACCCAGCCCTCGCCGTCCAGCATGAAAAATTTGCCGAGCTTCGTGAAGGCGAAATAGACGCTGCCGTCCTTGACCTTCGGCTTGTCGATGCCCCAAAAGTGGCAGACCTCGCCGCGCCACGGGTTGCCGCGGTCCACGTCGGTGACGCGCAGCGGAATGCGATAGCGCTGGGCCGACCACGTCGCGCCCTCGTCGTCCGAGTAGCGGAAGGCGTACCAGCCGTGGGTGTCGGCGCGGACGCGCTTGTCGGAGTTCGGCAGCGTCACCACGCTGTCGCCGTTGAACGTGTAGAAGGCGTAGATGCGCCCGTACGGCGTGATCAGCGGCGTCACCCACGACGCCTCCGGCCCGGTCTCAGGCTCGATGTCGATCAGCGCCGACCAGGTCTTGCCCTGATCCCTGCTGACCGTCGCGACCACGTGCTGGCCCTGCTGGCCTTCGAGTCCCTTGCCGGTCGTGAGCGTGCAGACCCACGTGCCGCCGGTGGTGACCACCACATACGGCTGATCGACATACCCCTCGCAGGGGATGCGCATGCCGTTGCCGATATGGCGCGGATCCGCCGCCCGCACCGCCTGAATGTCCGCCGCGCCCGCTGCGACCGCCGACAAGAGAACACCGAAAAGAATGCTGCGCTTCATGAGACTCTCCTTGCTAAACAGTGCTGGTCAAAGGTACAGGTTTGGGCCCGCCAGCGCAACCGCAAAAGCGCGGACTTATATGCAGGGCGGAGTTTCCCAGACGGAGTTTCCCAGATTGCATTTCGCAGAGGGGTTTCATACACTGAATCCGCAACAAGGAAACGAAAGCACTCCCTATGAAGCACTCGCTCGCATCGCTCCTCTGCCTCACCCTTCTGTTCGCGCACAGCGCCGTCGCGCAGCACCCGCGCCCCCCTCTCCCGTGCGCCGTTGCCAGCAATCTCGCCTACACCAGCGACGCGGCTCTGATGCAGGCAGACGACTATCAGAAGGCGCAGTGCCGGCTGGACCTCCGCTATCCGACCAACCGCACCGGCTTCGCGACCGTCGTCTGGTTCCACGGCGGCGGGCTGACGGCCGGCAAACGCCACTTCATCGACCTGAAGAACCCCGATATCGCGGTCGCAGCCGTCGGTTACCGGCTTTCGCCGAAGGGCGAGCTTCCCTGTTTCCTGGAGGACGCCGCGGCCGCCACCGCCTGGGTGCTGCGCCACATCGCACAGTACGGCGGCGACTCGAACAAGGTCTTCGTGTCCGGCCACTCCGCGGGCGGCTATCTGACCGCCATGATCGGCATGGACCCCAAGTGGCTTGCAGCCGAAGGCGTCTCCAACATGCAGCTCGCCGGCCTCATCCCCGTCAGCGCCCAGGTCACCACCCATTTCCACGTCAAAAAATTGCTCGGCGACACCGGGCCGCAGTACCGCCCGCTGATCGACAAATACGCGCCGCTCTACCATTGCGCCAGCAACCTGCCACCGGTCTGCCTGATTACGGGCGACCGGGCCATCGAATTCAAGTGCCGTGTGGAGGAGAACGAACTGCTGGCCGCCAGCCTGCGCACTCTCGGCCATCCGCGCGTGGAGTTTTACGAGATGGGCGGCCTCGATCACGGCACCGTCGGCGAAGGCGCCCTGATCATTCTGAACGGCTTCATCAACTCCATCCTCCATCCGAAAAAGAAAACTTCTTACCTCTTACCTCTCACCTCTTACCTTCCCCCTCCCCTCCCATGAACCCCCTCGTCACAGGCAGAATCCACTCCATCGAATCGTTCGGGACGCTGGACGGCCCGGGCATCCGGTATGTGCTTTTCATGCAGGGCTGCCCGCTGCGCTGCCTCTACTGCCACAACCCCGACTCGCGCAGCCTGGAGGCTGGCAAGACGATGACGGCGGGCGAGGTGCTGGCTGACATCCTGACCTACCGGCCGTTCATCCGGCGCGGCGGCGTCACCCTCTCCGGGGGCGAGCCGCTGCTGCAGCCGGCCTTCGCCTGCGAGCTGCTCGACGGCTGCCGCGAGCAGCGCCTGCACAGCGCGCTCGACACGTCGGGCGCGCTGCCGCTGGCTGAGGCGCGCCCCGTTCTGGACCGCGCGGATCTGGCCCTGCTGGACATCAAGGCGCTGGACGACGACCTGTGCGTGGCCCTGACCGGCGCAAGCAACCGCCACACGCTGGCCACGCTCGACTACTGCGAGTCGACCGGCAAGCCGGTCTGGATACGGCACGTGCTGGTTCCCGGCTACACCCTCGACGAGGCGCGCCTGTGCCGGCTGGCCGACTATCTGCTGCGCTACGCCTGCATCCGCAAGACCGAGCTGCTGCCCTTCCACAAGATGGGCGAGTACAAGTGGGAGTCGCTGAGGTGCCCGTATGCGCTGAGCGCGACGCCGGTGCCGACGGACGAGGAACTGCGGCGCGCCCGCGCCATCTTCCAAAGCCGCGGGTTAGTGCCTTAGCGCACCGTGAACACCGTCGCCTTCGGGGTGCGGAGGATAATGGTCTGGGCGGCGGCATCCCAAACGACGCGGGAATAGGATTTGGCCCCCGTCACCGTCCACGTAGCCAGATTCTCCGGGTTTGTGATGCCGAGTGCGGCCGTCGCCAGCGTCACCCGCGCGGGCAGCGTCCCTGAGAGGAGCAGGTTGACGGTCACATTCGTTTCCACGGTCACCCCGCCCGAAAGCTGGAGCAGGTCGGCCGACCCGTTGACGCAATCCTCTTTCACCACGCTGTTCACGGCAAAGGTGAAATTGGTCGCCCGCAGGATTCCAACCTCATTCGTGCCGCCCGCCTCGAGCGTCCCCAGCAGGGTCACGTTACCGGCCACCATGCCGTTGCCCACCAGGGTCTGCGAGGGGCCCACCGCATAGCCGGCGACGCTCGACACGTCGAAGGTGGCGTTGGACGCCACGGCGAGCAGCGGCGAATTGCTGACCGACCCGGCAGCCCCGAGTTTCAGGGTGCCCGCGCTGACCGCGGTGTTGCCGTTATAGGTGTTCACCCCGGAGAGTGTCAGAATGCCGGTGCCGGTCTTGGTCAGACCTCCGTCGGTCGCGGCACCCAGCGTGTCGTGTTGCAGGGCCATTGAGGCGGTGATGTTCCTGTCGCTGCTGTCGAAGGTCACTCCGCCGGTGCTGATCCAGGCGTTCTGGCCGGCGGTGGCCGCCAAATTGGGCAAGAAAGCGGCGGCGGCGGAAGACCGGGCCTGCACCGTGACCCCGTTGAAGAAGAAATCCGCAGCGCTGGAGCTGCGGCGTTTGAACTGCGTGCATTGGAGGGTGCCGCCGTTGAAACGGTAGACGCATGTTGCGCTTCCGCCGAAGCTGATCATGGTGCCAATGATGGCGCCCGAATTCAGGGTGACCACGGCGCCGGCCGTATTGAAGCCGTTGAGCAGTTCGTTGGTTATGCTGAGCGTGCCGCCGGTGATTAGGGTGGTGCCGTTATTGACGAAATAGCCGGTTTCATTCAGCGTGCCGCCGGTGAGGGTCAGCGTGCCGCCGGCTGCCACCGAAGAGGAATTGGGCGTATGGTTGTTGGGCGAGGTGAGCACGCCGCTGCCGGTGCCGGAGCTGGTGAGCACGGCGTTACCGGTGACGACAAAATTGCTGACGGTTTCTGTCCGGTCGGCCAGGTCGAAGGTGCCTCCGGCCAGGCTGATTGTGGAAGCGTCAGCCAGCACGGTCCCGCTTGCGCCTCCGAGCTGGAGCGTGCCGGCGGACACCGTGGTTGCGCCGGTGTAGGTGTTTGTGCCGGAGAGGACGAGCGTGCCCGCACCGCTTTTGGTCAGGCCGATCGCGCCGTTGGCCAGCAGGTTGGCGCTCACGACCGCCGCGCCGCTGGTGAGGCTGGCGGCATACGAGGTGCCCGTGAGGCTGCCGTTCGCAAGGGTGTCGCCGCTTGCCGCCGCAGCCGTAATGCTCACCGCCCCGACCGTGGCGCTCAGCGTGCCCAGGTCAAGCGCGCCGCCGGACAGGGCCAGGGCGGCGGAGGCGCTGCCCAAGGTGCCCGAACCGCTCAGCGCCAGGGTGCCGCCGCTGACGCTCGTGCCGCCGCTGTAGGTGTTCGCGCTGGCGAGGGTGAGCGTGGACGCGCCGGACTTGGTCAGGCCGCCCGCGCCGCCGATAGCCGCGCCGCCGATGGTGTAGGCCTTGGTGCTGGTGTTGACCGTCACCGAGGCCGGGGTGACCGCGCCGGGGGTGATGATGATGTCGGGCGAAGCGGAGCCGGTGTCGTCGAAGAGCACCGCTATCAAGTCGGCGTAGGCGGTTGCGCTGCCGTTGACCGCCCAGTTCGCGGTGGTCGTGTCCCAGGCGTTCGCCGTGTCGTCGCCTTTCCAAACTAGGGTGTCCGCCGTGCCTCCGCCGGTGACGGTCAGGGTCACGCTGGCCTCGCCGACGGAAAGCGTGGCGTTGGGATAGGCGCGGTCGAGCGCCAGCGTGCCGGTGCCGTTTGTCGCGGCATAGGTCAGCAGAGTGTAGGTGCCGGCGGGCGCGGGGCCGAACGGGGTAGACAGCACAAGCGTGTTCGCGCCGTTCAGGACCAGTGTGCCGGAAACCGCGATCCGGTCGGACGTGGCGACGGCGTTGGTCGAGACCTCATAGTACAGCGTGTTGCCGTTGAGCGTCAGGGCGGCGGCACCGGGGTTGGCCAGCGTGAGCGTGCCGAGGGTGTTGTTGCCGGGTGCAAGTTTGGCGCCCGCCGCGGCGCTGACGGTGCCGCTGACGGTGCCGGTGCCGCCGAGGGTTCCGGCCGCGGCCACGGTCACCGCGCTGCCGGCGGCAGTCGAGCCGTTGAGCAGCAGGGTGCCGGCCGTCACCTCGGTCGTGCCGGTATAGGTGTTCGCGCCGGAGAGCGTCCAGGTGCCTGTGCCGCTCTTGGCGACTGACAGGCTGTTGCTGATGTTGCTGAGGGCGCCGCTCAGCACGCCGTTACCCGCGCCGATAAGCTGCAGCTTGAGGGCGGGGCCCCACGCGCCGCCGACGCCGACATTGCCGCTGAGTGCCAGGGTTTGTCCGGCCACGGTGTTCTCGATGATGCCGCCGGCGGCGGTCGTGCCGTAGATGACGATCGAACGGTCACACGCGCCGCCGCCGGCGCCGGTGTACCGCAGGGTGCCGTAGCCGGCCTGGTTCTGGCCCAATTGGATGCTTGTGCCCTTGCCCAGCGCGGACGGCACGCCGCCGTTCGAGATGGAGTCGACGCTGATGACACCGGCCAACGAAAACAGGCCGCCGGAGAACGAGTTGTTTGGGTTGGTCAGGGTCAGCGTGCCGCTATCCGTGCGGGTCAGCCCGCCGCCGATGGCGATGAGCCCGGTTTCGGTGATGTTCCCGTTGCCCCGGAACAGGATGGCTCTGGTGACGGTGCTCGTGATGCCGCCGGTGAGGGTGAGGAGACCGCTGCCGCCATTGTTGATCTGAGAGCTGGCGCCTGTCAGGTTGAAGAGGCGGTCGGAGGTGGCTGCCGCCCCGGTGTAGAGCAGGATGGAAGCCAGGTCGATGGTGCCGTTGGCTGACGTGGCGGGTGCCCCGAGGGCGCTGCTGGCGATGCCCACATTGCCGATGGAGTTGACGCTCAAGGTGCCGGCGTTAAGGGCGGTCTTGCCGGAATAGGTGTTCGCGCCGGTGAGGCTCAGCTTCCCGCCACCCGACTTGGTCAGGCCCTGAGCGCCATTGATTTCGCTGATTACGCCGGAGACGGTCAGGTTGTGATACGACGTTGTGCTAGGAGCGTTCGCCGTAATCGTGCGGGGGCCGCTGAAAATCATATTGAGGGAGATCGTGTCTGTAAGTGTCGCTGCGACCGCTGGAGTCGTCGTCGTGATGGTGCCGCCCAAGGTGATACGGTTTCCGGCCAAGGTGAAGGGCGCCGTTTTGCCTGTCGAGTTGTCGTTGGCGAAACTGAGCGCCGTAAAAACGGTGTCGGCGTCGGCGTTGTTGGTCGTCACGTTACGCGTCACGCCGGAGAAGGTCAGGCTCGCCGTGCCATCCGTGGCTGGCGCGCCGTCGGGGTTCCAGTTTTCTGGGGTCAGCCAGTAGTTGTTGTCGGTACTGGTGCCGTCCCAGAAGAAGGGTGCGGCGTGCGCCGCGGCTGGACTGCCCAAGGCCAAGGCCAGCAACAGGGCGGGGAGGTTCAGCGGGACGGGCCAGCGGAGGGCAGCGGAGGGTTTTGTTTTCATCGGGTTATCTTAACTCCTCAAGTGGAACAGGGCAAACGCATCTTAATTTTCAGGTCTGAGATTGTGTGCTGGTGTGGTCAC
>CAYMLQ010000244.1:0-8987 GCA_964390795.1 uncultured Lentisphaeraceae bacterium | reverse complement strand
GGCCGCCGCTTCCAAAGCGCTCCAGCGCATGAAAGAGCGCTTGCCAGGCGACCGGAAACTGAAGTCGATTTTTCGGAAGGTCTCGGCTGAAATTGGCGTTAGGTAGAAATGATATGTCTCGATGTCGCGATACGACCCCTATGCCACCCCCTCGGCCTGCGTGGCACCGACTCCGACGCCCACAGCTCCCGCTGCGAGTAACATCCATAACCGCACACAGATGGGCATGCCCGCCTACTTTCCGCCGCGTTGCAGCAGCGTTCCCATCAGATGCCAACCGCGTCCCACGGGCCTCGCGGGAGAATCATCCGCGCACCCGAACTCGCCCGCACACCAGACGCCGAACAGCGCCCCGTCGCCGCCCAGCCCTTCCAGCAACGCCTTCTGCTCATCCTCGATCACCTCCAGTTTGCCTTTGCGGCCCGCGCAGTCGAACGCGAGAAACAGCACCGGTACGCCGCACAGCCGCGACCGTACCCCGGCAGCGACCGCTCGCGCGGAGTCCAGCACAGCCTGGTTGTCCTTGGCCTGCGCGCCGCCCTGCTCAACCCCCACATCGCCATCGATCGCCAGAGCGACCGCCGCGTCCGTGTACAGCCTGCCGTGATAGTGTATCCAGTTCTGGCCCGCGTTCTTGTTGGCCGATCCGCCAGTCACCGCCAACGCCTCGCCCGCAACCGCCTGCACGCCGTCCAGCAACAGCTGGTTCTTGGGCGAGTGCGTGTCGGCAAGCACCACCAGCAGCCGCGTCTGCGGATTCGCTGGCACCTGCCCCGCCAAGGTCCTCCCGGCCTCTCCAAGTGCGGCCTTCAGCGCAGCCTCGTCGCGCTCCAGCGTCAGCCCTTTGCTTTTCAGGTCAGGAACCAGAGCCGTACGCACGGAGATCCCCTCCCCGCCCAACGCCAGCAACCCGACGGCCTGCCGGTCCGCAACGCCTTCACGCGTGTACAGGCCGTACGCCGCAAAACCCACCACCCGCTCTTTTCCAAACACTGACGCGACGCCCTTCGCGACCCGCGCCTTATCCGCCTTGTCGACAAAACACTCGGCGAGCAGCACGACGTGCGGCTCCACACCCGCCAGCCGGCCTTTCAGCTCCAGCGCCGCCTGTCGGCCGGCCGCGTACGCGTCCACGCCCGTCGCAGCATTCGCACGCGCCAGCGCCGTCACTGCCACGACCTCTCCACCCGCCTTGGGCGGCTTAACCGCCCGCTGCGGCGCCGTCGCACACCCCGCAGCGATCACCACCATGCACAGCAGCATCCTAACCTGTTTCATCGCTTCCCACCTTTCCAGTTTTGTGTTCGCCTCCCATTCAGTGAATGGACGAGCAGAACCCGAATTCCGAACCGCCGTCAAACGGCAACACTCCCGACCAACAACCGCCCGGCCAGACCGTCCAACACACGGGGCGCGCGCGGCGCTCCGATTCCGGCCGGTTCATCACGCTGCCCAGATCGCGCAGTCCGATCCCATCCGGATCATGCGCGAGCAGCGAGAAGGTAAACTCCCGACCCGCATCCACGCGCACCCCTTCAAGCGCCTCCAGCGGCAGCGACACCTCATAGACGGTCACGCCGCCGGCGTGCCTCACCGCCGCCTGAGCGCCCGGCACAACCTCCCCGGCAAGCCGCTGATCTCCCTGCGGCCGCAGAAAGGCCAGCCGTTTGCAGACCGCCTTGGTCTTGCCTGCGGGCTCAAGCAGGAATTCATGCCGGTTGGTCGTCGCCCCTTTCGGGCCGACAACCATCTGCACCGCGTCGAACGCTCCGCCCTCTCTCTTCTTGCCGGAAGGCACCAACGCGTGCTCCTCCACTTCAACAGCCACATGGAACGCGGTCTCGTTCCAATACGCACGCACCACGGTTTGCTTGCCCTGAGTCGCAAAACGGATCGGTATCGCATCTTTCCACTCGTCACCCAGACGACCGTCGGTTTCGGGCTTGCCGTAAGGAGCGCTCGCCGTTCGCACGGTCTGCGTCCGCGCGGCGCCGCCCGCCGATGACACGGCGAATGCGTAGGCGTTGTCCGCATTCTCGCGCGCCGTGACCACCCGGTACGAGAGCCGGCGGGCCTCATTCGCCGCCAAGGCAACCTCGAATGAAGCAGGCTCAATCACCCAGCCCACGGGCGGCGTCACCGTCAGCTTCCCGCTCCACGCCTGTGCGGCGCTGACCTCCAGTTCCCCGACCGGCCCGGTCGACGGGTTAACAAGAAAGTTGCGGCACCTCACCTTCGGCTCCGCCCCCGCCGCCAGCGCCAGCAGACTCATGACCGCCAGACCGTTCGTCATCTTCATCATTCGCCCTTCCCCTCTCTTCCAACTCCCACGCTTCAGAACTCCACACTTTAGAACTTTAGAACTCCACACTTTAGAACTTCTCCCCCCCCCTACTCCCGCGCCAGCAGCGTCGTCGAATTCACCGTGCGCATACGTTCCTCGTCGTGGCGCCTCACCACGCCCTTATACCAGATCTTGCCGCGATAGCGCAGCGCACCCTCCTGCGGCAGACACGCCAGAGGCGGTTGCGTCGCGGCCAGCACATAGCCGCCCTGGCTCTGCGGGGACACGTCAGGCTCCTCGTGGCAGCCCATGCACCCGCGGTTTTCACCCGGCCGAAGCTGCATCCAGATCAGCTGGTCGCTCAGCAGTTGCCAGTCGCTGTCCAAGGCCTGCACGTGGAGCAGCCGGTCCGCCGGGACCTCCACTGCGAACGAGCCGTCCGGCGCCAAAGGCACCACGCCTAACACGCGCGCCACCGCGCCGCCGTGATTCTTCCAGGCGATGCCTTCATCCATGTGCGTCTGGTGGCGCGACACCACCGGCAGCCCCTCCACCACGCGCAGATAGCGGGCGCGGGCGCCAACCAGCGGGTTGCGCGAACGGAAGACCGACTGGCAGTCAAGACGCGCCGTGAACGACGTGCGGTCGCCCCCCTGCTCGGGCAGCACCGGCGGACGGCGGCGGGCAACCAGCGGACGCGCCTCGAAATCGGCCGCCGCAGGATCGTTGTAGATGAGCGTGAGAGAACCCTTCCTGAGATCGAGCCGATAGAGCCCCTGATCCACAGGCGCCACGCGGTCGCGCACCACACGCCCCTTCTTATCTTTGCCCAGCGGCCGTTCGCCCGCCGCCACCAGCAGCGTCTCGTTGTCGAGCGGATACGGCGTCGTCAGCGCGAAGCGCTCGTCCGGAAACAGCAGGGTCTGCTCATTTTTGCGAGGCCCCACGATAAACGGCCCGTCAAACGAGTTCAGCAGGAGGCGTCCGTCCGGCATCTGCTGCGGCTGGGAGAAGGTCAGCACGCGGTGACGCGGCGGCGCGGACGCCTCCACGCAGTAGCGCTTGCGCCAGAACTCGCGGCTCTCCGGCCCGTAGAGCGTGAGCGGCTGAGTCCCGTCCGGCAGCACCGAAAGCAGGTTCCATTCGGTCTTGACGCGCGAATAGATCACCTCCAGCCGCGTGAAGAGAATGCGCCCGTCCTGTCCCACCGCCGGCTCCGCGTCCCCTCCGAAGTTCATGCCGATCACCGTGAGGCCGCTGCCGTCCGGCTGCATCACGGCCAGCCCTGTCGCGGCGTAGCCGTGATATTCGTCGCGCAGCCCGGCGCGGCTGGTCGCGAAGATGATGCGTCCGTCCGGCAAGTAGTTCGGATGCACGTCATGATAAAAGCCTTGGGTCAGCTGCCGCAGCATCGTCCCATCCGCGTTCATCTCACAGATGTGCCACCAGGGATCGCCGTTGCCCCCGCGCCTCGAAAACAGCAGGCGCGTACCGTCATACGAAACCTCCAGATCCGCCACGTACCCGTTCGTGAAGGCGGTCAACTCCCGCACCGCCGCTCCCGGCTCCTGCGCTTCGAGCCGGCAGATCGTATGCCCCAGGCGGAAGACCGGCCCCGAGTCGGTCGTGGAGTAAGACTGGCGCGTATACGGAATCTGAAACACGTTACCCGGCTTGAGGTCTCCCTTGATGAACACCAGCGGCGCTGCCAGAGGGTCAGTCGGCGCACCCGGGCGGTCGGCGGGCGGCTCCACGCGGGCCGCCCGCTCGCTGCCCGGCGCCTGCGCCTGCCTGCGCCACAGCGCCTCTTTGGCCAGCATCCGCACCGACTGGAACGCGTGTTTCCGAGCGACCTTCTGAAGCACCGGCAACGTCTCCGCCTCTTGCCGATCGGCCAGCGCCTGCACGGCCGCGAACTGAACCTCCAGCGTCTGCCGCTCATCGTCCGCGTACCGCTCGAGCAGAGGAAGCACCTCCGGCCCGCTCAATTGTCCCGCCGCCAGCAGGAACGCCTCCTTCCAGCGGGGCGACGGATCGTTGAACTCGTCCTGCCCTTGGCGCGGGTTCCGGTAGTCGAACACCCCGCAGAAACCGTACGCGCTGTCGGGCTGCGCCTGCTCCAGCGCCTTCCGCAGCGCAGGAGCGCTTCCGCGCGCGTTCAAAAACAGCAGCGCCTTCGCCGCGTTGATGCGCACCCAGCCGTTCGAATGCGACAGCAGGCACTCGAAGCGTGGCGCGTCGCCCAGCTCGCGGCTCAGCGCCAGCAGGATATTGGCCCCGTAGACAGGATAGCGGACACGCTTTTCCGCAGCGTTATGTGAACCGATGTCGCGGAACGTCTCAAAGAGGTCGCCTCTTTTCGCGGGCGGCCCGGATTGTCCGAACGCCTCGAACACGGCCTCAACTGCCTCGCGCCTCAGCCCGGCACGCTCGAACAGCCACGCGGTAAGCTGCTGGATCGGCTCGGGCTCATAGACAATGGACGCGTCATGATCGGAAGGGATCGCGATCATGAGCTGCGGCGTCAGGCGGCACAACGCTTCGCGCTGCGCAGGCGCTGCGATGTCCAGCCGGCTCAGCGCGAAAAGAATGGCATAGGCCGCGCGCGGCATCCGGTCCGCCGCAGGAAAGCCCGGCATGTCCATCAGCGGCAGCGCGGAAATGTCTTTTGCGCCGTACGTCGGCCAGTCGCTCGTCAGCAGCAGGTGCTGCCTGAGCGCGTGATCCGGGAACGCGGCCAACAGCGCGTCGACAGCCGCCGGACCGCCGCAGTCGCCCAGCGCCTCGGCGGCGTAACACGCCCACTCCTTGACGCCGAGCAGCGAGATCAGCACACGCTCCGCCTCAGCCCCGCCCAGCCGCCCCAAAGCCCTCACCGCGGCCTGCACGAAGAGCGCCTCTTCATCCTCCCACGCCGCCTTGCGAAGGGTCAGATACGGTTCAAGCGCAGCCCGCAGCAGCGGCAAGCCGCTTTCGCGCGAACCGACCGCACCCCAGGCGCGGGCGGCCCGCTCCCGCGCCAGCCAAGACGCACCCGCCGTCACCGCAGCGAGGCGCAGCGCGTTCTGCTGCGCAGCCTCCGCAACCAGCCTCCACGCCTCGGCCTGGCCGCTCCGCACGCGCTCAGACGCAAACGCGTTGAAGGCCGGCTCCTGCCCGGTGAGATTGAGGAGCGCCACAGCCGCGGACTGGCGCACCCACGCGTCCCGGTCCTCCAAGGCGGCAAGCAGCGCGGGCAACTGCCTCACGCCGCCGCAGAGTCCCAGACTCGCCGCCGCCGCGCGCCGAACCGCGGCGTCGGGATCCGAAAGCCGCTCGGCGACCGTCGCCGCCGCCGGATAGGCCCGCAGAAAGCCGAGGTTTTGCAGCGCGACGGCACGCGTCTCAGGCTGCAGCGCACCTGACCGCTCAACCTCAGTCTTTATCTGTAGCGCATACGGGTTTGTCTCCCCCCACGCCTTGGGCCACACCGGTTTTGCGCCGCAGGCCAACGCCAGCGTCCAGCAGAACAGGCCTGTGATCATGTAGCGCCTCATCCACCCCTCCTAAACGGGATTCAACCGTACGTTCAACAGCATAACCGATTTCACCTCAGACCGCCATTCCTTGAATGGCAAAGAAGCGTCTTCGTTTTTTGGCAATACGCGCGTACGACTCAAGGCCCGTAAGCGATCACACGCCCCTCGGCCATCACCCGTCCGTCCGGCTGCCGCACGACCTCCGCAGTCGCGGGAACGGCCACCAGGACCCGTGCCGTATCCGCGCCGAACGTCACACAGGCGCGCTCCGCCGTAAGCCGCTCAACATCCACAGCCGCACCCGCCGCAGCCTCATAGAAAAGGGTGCCGGCGGGGAGCGCCAGTTCCACCTTTTTGGATAATGCATGCGGATTGTAAACAAGCGTTGTGGGCCAGGCGGGCGCATGATACCAATCCGTTGCGAGGCAGTCCCACGCCAACACGCCGGGCACGTTCGTAAGCCGCAGGATGCCGCCAAGGAACCCGACCTGATTGCCCATATACAGAGCGAGGTTGCCGCACCCACCGGCAAACTCCTGATCGCGCCGCGCCAAATACTCCGCGTGCGGAATCTTGTTACGGCCTTTCCCCCACCCCAACAGCATGGGATCACCTGTAGCGTAGGGCGTGTAGCTGCGTGCCGGATCGGGCGACCACGATTTCAGCCCTTCATAAAAGAGCAACTGGCCCGCATCATGTGTCTGCTTCCACACCGCATGATCCTGTTGCCCGTTGGTCAGGCCATACCCCTGCAACAGCCGTGCGGAGTTAGCCGCATGCAAGGCGTATTTGGCAATGGCCCTCGCATAGCGCGTGTCGTACCGGGCTGCCGGCACAAGCCACGCCGGGCCCTGAAGCGAGCCCATGGCAAACGCATAGAAGCCCCCCTTGCCCCAACGTGCGCCGTCCAAGCCGTCGCAGGAGAGGCCGCCGCAGCGCGTCCCAGCCGTTATCGCCCAGGTGTTTGCCTCTGCCGGATAATCGCCGAACCAAACCCGCATCGCGGCATCCAAATCGAGCGGGCACTTCGCGCCTCCAGGCATGCGGTTTAGCCGGGCTGCAGTCACAACCGCAGGCAAAAAGGTCATTTCGTAGCGTCCGCGCTTCTGCGCGAATTGCCACTTAAGGGCTGCACGAGCCCGCTCCGCCATCGGCGTGTCATTCTGCAGCGCCGCTCCCACCATGAGCGCCCAGGCCACCGTGGGCGCGTGACTGAGGCGGTTCATCGGCTCGTTGCGCCCGCCCGGACACCCTTTCTTAAGATCCCAGCCGAGCACATCGAAATCCGGTTTATCCGGGCATCCACAACCCCGCGAAATCGCATCGAACGCGGCGATCGCAGCATCGCGGTGTCGCACAAACACAGCGTCCTCGGGCCATAGGTCGGCGAACAGCATGCCCTGCAAAGCGGGCCAGTACCCGTAAATGTCGGCATGTATCTGCCCGCCGCGCTGCCCGGGCGAATGACGGTAAAAGCCGGTCTCCGGATCAAACCAACGCGTACACGCCTGAGCAAAGTCGAAAGCGTGCTGCGCATGCGCGTCGCGTCCGACCAAACGCATGCCGATAACGCCACCCAGACAGGCCATCGATTCCTGCCGGATCTCGCCGTCAAGATAGCTCTTAACCCCAAAGGTTCCGTTGGTCCGGTCAACCTGAAGCGCGGGGAAAACGGTTCCCGTAACCGTAGGATCGAACACCCGCCCGTAGTACTGCAGTGCCACGCGTGCCCAGTCGCGCACATCGAGCGGCTCCGGCAATGAAGCCATCCGTTCCACCGCAGGCACAGGCCTCTGCAACTCGCCACCCAAAGCCGCCAAAGCCAACGCCGCGAACACCGAAACCTGTGTGAAAGTCCGCACCCTGAGCCTCCCTCCCTCATTCGCTTTTTGACGTTTCAAGCCTCTCATTTTCGGTTTTCCGCGTCAAGTCTGTGACGCACTTCGCCGACATTACGAATTATCAACTTTGTGCTTGCTGATTTTTTAGCCTTCTGGTAACTTGTAATTGCTGATTCGAAGAGATGTGTTGTTTCTCAGAGTTTCTCCATGTGTACTCCTAGTATCCCCCCAAGACCGGCTTGCAAAAGCCGGTCTTCTTCTTGAAGAAATACCCATTCCTGTCCAGGCGCAATCCGTTGCAAATGCCGCTAGTTATGAAAATCCTGCCGTGAAGAAAGGGCGGACACGTAAGTCCGCCCCAACTGCCACTGCCTACTGCCACTGCTCCCATGCATCCCGAACTTTTATCTCCCGCCGGCGGCTTTGACGCCGCGCTCGCCGCCTTCCAGTACGGCGCGGATGCCGTCTATTTAGGACTGCCGCGTTTTTCGGCCAGGGCCGAAGCGGACAACATCACGTCCGAGCGCCTGCGTACTCTGCTCGCCTATGCACGCTCATTCTCGCCCGCCAAAAAGATCTACGTCACCTTCAACACACTCGTGCTGGACGCCGAGCTGCCGCAGGCCATCGACACGCTCGACACGCTCGACGAGCTGGCCCCGGATGGCGTCATCGTGCAGGACTTGGGCGTGGCCCGCCTGATCCGCGACCGCTTCCCGCGCCTCGCGCTCCACGCCAGCACCCAGTTGGCGGCACACAGCCTCGACGGGGTTCTGGCTCTCAAAACGCTCGGCTTCACCCGCGTGGTGCTCGCCCGCGAGTTGACGCTCGACGAGATCCGACACATCGTGCGCGAGAGCGGCGTCGAGATCGAGATCTTCATCCACGGCGCGCTCTGCTACAGTTTTAGCGGCCTCTGCCTCTTCTCCTCCCAAACCGCGGGACGCAGCGGCAACCGCGGCCGCTGCGCCTACTGCTGCCGCGAGGCGTTTACCCCCTCTGTCCTAGCCGCTCTCCGACCTCCGACCTCCGCTCTCCGACCTCCGACCTCCTACCCTTTCTCGATGCGCGACCTCGCGCTCGCCCCCCTTCTCGACGCGGTGGTCGCCACCGGCGCGCACTCGCTCAAAATCGAAGGCCGCATGAAAAGCCCGCTCTATGTGGCCTGCGTCACCGACTACTACCGCCGCAAGCTCGACGGCGCGCTTACACCCGATGCCGAGCGCGTCCTGATCCAGGACCTGCAGACGGTCTTCAGCCGCCCGTGGACAAGCCTCTACGCCGGTGGCGCCGATGCCGCCCCCGACACGGTCATCGACCCCGTCGGCATCGGACACCGCGGCG
>CAYMLQ010000243.1:0-9026 GCA_964390795.1 uncultured Lentisphaeraceae bacterium | reverse complement strand
GCGAACACGCCCTCCGCGGCCAGCGGCGCACCGAAGATGTCGCCCACGAAGCGCGAATAGGCAGCCCAGTTGGTGCCGAACTGGAACTCCATGGTGATGCCCGTCGCGACGCCCACGGCGAAGGTGACGGCGAACAGGCGCGTCCAGAAGCGGGCGAGCTGCTGATAGACGGGCTCGCCCGTTTTCAGAAAGCGCGTCTGATAGCCGAAGATCATCCATCCCAGCCCGATCGACAGCGGCGGGAAAAGATAGTGAAAGCCCACCGTCAGGGCGAACTGCAACCGAGCCAGCCATACCGCATCCATCCGCGCACCTCCCATGTGTAGGACGATTGATCGCCTACCGTAGGACAAGACTTTACCAATAGGCTTGGCCGCACGCCAGCGGAAAGTTCATAAGGGCGCACGACTCCCCTTCGGGACGCCTCTCCGCCTCTCCGATTGCGACTGACACTCGCGTTAAACGGCGTTATACTCTCTTATTCATGTCCCTTCTCAAGCAAGGAGATTACAGAATGAAACCGCTGACCTCCGCAGCTCTCGCCGTTTTCGCTCTTGCCGCCGCCTGCGCACAGGCGTTTGACAATAAGCCCGTCTGCCCGCAAGCGCTCGCCAGTACCGGCGACCTCAGCCGCGTATGGCAGGTCATGGCCAAAGCCCAGCGCGGCGAGAAGGTCACCGTGGCCGTGATCGGCGGCTCCATCACCCAAGGCGCCAAGGCCACCAAGCCCGAACTCCGCTACGGCAACCTCGTGGCCGACTGGTGGCGCAAGGCGTTCACCCACGCGCAGATCGAGTTCGTCAACGCCGGCGTCGGCGCGACCGGCTCCAACTTCGCCGCGCTGCGCGCCCAGCGCGACCTGCTCGCACACAATCCCGACTTCGTCGTCGTCGAGTTCGGCGTCAACGACGGAAACGCCCAGGCGTTCGCCGAAACGCTTGAAGGCCTGCTCCGGCAGATTCTCAAGCAGCCCAACCAGCCGGCGGTCGTGCAGCTCTTCATGATGCATCAGGGCGGCGGCAATGCGCAGGAGTGGCACAGCAAAGTCGGCGCGCACTACAGCCTGCCGATCGTCAGCTTCCGCGACGCGCTCTGGCCGGAGATCAAAGCCGGGCGCCTGGCGTGGGACGCCGTCATGGCCGACGAGGTCCACCCGAACGACCCCGGCCACGCGTGCGCCGCTGCGTTTGTGACGCACCTTCTGGATGTGGCACGGGCGTCTCGCCCGTGTCTCTCCACGGGCGCGACGCCCGTGCCACATCCAGCGCCCCTGCCCGCACCGCTCTTCAGCGACCTGTACGAACGCACCTCGCTCTTCGAGGCCCCAGCGCTGAAGCCCCTCAGCAACAGCGGCTGGATCCTCGACACGACCTGGAAGAACTGGGTCAGCGACAAACCGGGCAGCGTGATCGAGTTCGAGATCAACGGCACGGCGATCTTCTCGATGCACTTCGTGATCAAGCGCGCCATGGGCAAGGCCAAGCTCCAGATTGACGGCGGCACGCCCGTGATTTACGATGGCTGGTTCAATCAGACTTGGGGCGGCTACCGCAGCACCAACCTGCTCGCCAAGGACCTTAAGCCCGGCAAGCACATCGTGCGCATCGAGCTGCTCGAGGAGAAGAACCCCGGCAGCGACGGCCACGAGTTCAAGCTCTTCGGCCTCGGCGCGGCGGGCGTGCAATAACACCACTGCCTAAATGTGCCCATGGCAACCGCATCCATCTTTCACGCCAAGAGAAGTCGGGGCTCTCCGCACTTTGGGGCTTGGGCGTGAGACGAAAGCTGTTCTTTGTCGGAAGCTCCTGAATCGTTTTCTCAAACATGAAAAATTAGATGCGTTTGCCCTGGGATTGCTGGAACTTCGGCTTAGGGTCTACCTCCCCAAGAAATCCGGCACCGCCTTCTCAGCCTGCGCGCTTCCCGGCACCAGCAGCACGCGGAACTGAACCGTTCCGCTCGCCGGAGCGTCAACCTCGAAGCTGATCATGCTGGCGCCCTTGTTGGCCACGTCCCACGCTTGGGGCGGCTTCGACAGATCCGTCACCGCCCATGTCACTGAGGCGGGCGTGACCGCTCGCACCGCCAGCGACTTCTCGCCGTCCTTCAGCACCATCTCGCTGCCCTGCGCCGCGCACGACTTGGCATTCGTCACCATGGCCCAGCGCACCTTGGCCCCCGGCTTCACCCCGGCCAGGCGGTCCTGAACCACGCCCGTGCGCGACGGCAGCAGCGCGCACGCCCGCGTCACGCTCTTCGCCTGCCCCTCATACACTTCGCTGAGGTCGATCACCGTATGCGGCAACATCGGGTCGCTGTCGAATTTCAGGATCTTGCCGAACCCTTTGGCCACATGCAGCTGCCCGTCGACGGTCACCACGTTGTGGCTCGCGCTGCTCAGGCGGAAGATCTTCCAGCGGTCGGAGTCCTGCTTGGAGTTCCACAGGTTCATGCCCAGCTTCTCGATCGAATAGTAGCTTTGCGCGCCCAGATCCACCGCCCACCGGAGCCCGTCCGCCTCGTAGATGAACGACCCGGAGTCCATGTGGCCGTGGTTTTGCACGGCGGGGCCGCCCTTGGTCGCCAAATAGCCCGCGTTCGGATCGTCCCACGAGGTCCGCATCACGATGATCGGCACATGCCCCTCGCTCGCCCAGTTGAGCGGCATCCGGTTCGGCGCCTGCGCGTCCAAGTCCTGATACCAGAAGAGCAGCAGAACGGGGAACGGCAGGCTCCTGAGCCCCGTCTTGCGCGGATCGTTCAGGCGCACCGCCTCGCGCACGTCGAGGCTTTCGCGGCGCAACCAGTCGGGCCTGCCGCTCCGCAGCGCCAGCCACCACAAGGCAGGCAGGTGGCTGCGGCCGTCCCCGCCGTCCGCGTAGTTGTAAAACCGGCCGCTCGGCCCGGTCACGATGTTGATGTAGTCGCCGGTCTTCGCGAAGCCAGCCAGATCGTACAAGCCGAAATCGGTGTCCAGCGCTTTGCGCAGCAGATCCATCATGAACACGTAGTAGGTCGTCCCATACGTCCAATAGGCAGGCCCCTCGGGATAGCTGCCGTTGGGCTCGTAGGGCTTGATGGAATAGGGCACCGAGGTGACCGCCTGGTGGATGATGTCGAGGGCCAGTTCCGGCTCCTGGTCGCGGATGGCCAGCGCTCCCGCGACCATGCCGGCCCAGCAGACCTGCGACCAGTTGTTGTTGCCCTTGGTCCAGAAGTACTTTTTCGCGAGCGCCTGCTTCAGCCCCTTCTCCCGGATCGCCTCGCAAAGCGTCTTGCGCGTGGTCTCGTCCAAGACATCATACAGCCAGTCGTACCCCAGGGCGACGCCCAGCGTCATCTCGCCCGTGTCCAGAAAGTGACTGGGGTTCCAATCCTCAAACGCCGCTGCCGCCAGCAGTTCCTTCTTGGCGCGCTCTGCGTATTCGGGCTTCTCCGTGAGCCAGTAGGCCGCAGCCAGAAGGCCCAGGCGCTTCTCGACCTCGTGCTGCCCCTGCATGCGCATGCCCTGCATGACCCTCTGAACCGGCTCTTTCGACAGCGCGTCGTCGGCGTCCCGGACGATCCAGTCGCGAATCATTTTCCACTCGGGCCGCTGGTCGATCACCCCGCGCACCTTGACGAAGGCGTCCGCACGCCTCACGAACAGACGCGGGTGCGTTGCGGGCATTTTGTCCAGCCGCGCCTTGACCTCTTCCCGCGTCACCGTATAAGGATCACACGGTTTCTCGACTTGCGCACCGGCACCGTACGCACACGCCCAAAGCCCCGCCAGAATCAACCCGCGTCTTACCATATATCCCCCCATGACAGGTTCCACTTACGTAAAAAATATAGCATGATCGCACCCGGATGCACAAACCCCTTTATCCCCTGCCCCATCTGTGCTTTAATAACGATTGTCATTTTTCCTGAAGCGGAGGCCCCCTATGACAAGCCCTACCTGCGTATTCTGCAAAATCATCGCCGGACAGATTCCGGCAGCGAAAGTCTTTGAGGACGATCACACGTTCGCGTTTCTCGACATCGCTCCGTTTGAAAAAGGCCATGTGCTCGTCGCTCCAAAATACCATGCAGCCTACCTGACGGATCTGCCGCAGGCGCAGCTCATCACCCTCATCTCGACCGTGAGGAGCGTGGCGTCGCTCCTGCTCGCGAAGCTGCCCTGCGACGGGTTCAACCTCGTTCAGAACAACGGCGCGTGCGCCACGCAGACCGTCCCCCACGTGCATTTCCACATCGTTCCGCGTTGGAACGGCCGCGCCATCAACTGGATCCCCGGCACCTACGAGGATCCGTCCGAACTCGCCGCCATCCATCGCCGCCTCACCGTACCGATCTGAGCCACTTTTTCCACAATCCCAACTCCTAACTACTAACTCCTAACTCCTAACTCCTCCCTGATGAACCCTTCCTTTCAAGAGACCGTCTCAGAAATCTGCAAGAAGGACGCGCGCTTCCAGGCCGACGCCTACTTCTTTCTGGTCGAAGCGCTAGACGTCACCGTCAAGGATATCCGCAAGAACCAGCCCGACCACGGCCGCCATGTCAGCGGCAAAGAGCTGCTCAACGGCATCAAGGAGTACGCGCTCGACGAGTTCGGCCCCCTGACCCACATGGTCTTCGCCGAGTGGGGCATCCACGCCACCCTCGACTTCGGCGAGATCGTGTTCAACTTGGTTGAGGCTGGCCGGCTCGGCAAGACGGAGAGCGACAGCCGCGACGATTTCAAGAACGGCTTCGACTTCGATGAGGCTTTTCTGCAGCCGTTCGAGCCGCAACCGCGCGAAACGCCGCCCGCTTCCCCCGCACGTACCTCCCGCCGCCGCAAGCGCAGCTAGTAGTCTGTACAGCCACAAAATTCGGTATTTTTGCCAGGATTACATGATTTACAAGATTGAATTCAATGGCTATTAATCATGTGAATCCTGTAATCATGGCCGAATTTTCATGTTGTACTGTGTACTAGCCGTCCGGTGTGTGTCAGAAAAGGGACAGATGACGGGAAAAGATAAGGGTGAAAGATAAGGGTGCCCTTGCTCTTAATCGCGCTCCCTAATCTTTCACCTTAATCTCTCCTGTCTCCAAGACCAACTCCATTCCCCGTCGTCTGCTGTTTGCCATTGCCTATTGCATTGCCCGGCCCGGCATGACATACTAGTACTTTCTGAACGCCCTTATGGACACAGTCGACCTCTCTTGTAAACGCTTTCTCTGCCCCCCGATGCATCCGGAGGGACGGCGCTTCGTGCTTATCGCCGCGCTGCTGACGCTGCTCGTAACCCTGCTCTGGCAGCCGCTGGCCGCGCCCGGCCTCCTGCTGACCCTCGGCGTCTATCTCTTCTTCCGCGACCCCGAGCGCGTGCCGCCCCTTGATCCGGGCTCGGTCGTCAGCCCGGCCGACGGCATCGTCTGCCTCATCATGCAGACCCCCATCCCGGCGGCGCTGAACGCGGGCTCCGCGCCGGTCTGGCGCGTCAGCGTCTTCATGAGCGTGCTCGACGTCCACATCAACCGCATGCCCGCGTCCGGCACCGTCCTCAAAACCCACTACATCCCCGGCAAGTTCTTCAACGCCTCGCTCGACAAAGCCAGCGAGGACAACGAGCGCCACCTTTACCTGATGCGGACCGAGGGCGGCCAGACGCTCGCCTTCGTCCAAATCGCCGGCCTCATCGCACGCCGCATCCTCTGCCTCGTGCGCGAAGGTCAGACACTCACGCGCAGCGACCGGTTCGGACTCATCCGCTTCGGCAGCCGCGTCGATGTCTACCTGCCGCCAGGCGTCGAGCCCGGCGTGCGCGTCGGCCAAATCATGGTTGCGGGCGAGACTCCCATCGCCCGCCTCTGAACACGTTTTCACAGGGATCCGCCATGGGCAAGTTCCGTTTTCGCAAACGCAAACAGAAGCAACACGTTCGCCGTGAGATCCCGATCCGCACGATGATCCCGAATCTGGTGACGCTCATGGCCGCAGCCAGCGGCATCACCTCGATCCTCTACAGTTGCCAGAAAAACTGGAAAGCCGCCATCGTCGCCATTTTCATCGCCTGTGTGCTCGACGGGCTGGACGGCCGCGTGGCGCGCATGCTGCGGGCCACCTCCAAATTCGGCGCGGAACTCGACTCGCTGTCGGACTTCGTGAGCTTCGGCGTGGCCCCAGGTATGTTCGTCTACTTCTGGGTCATGGAGGTGGTCACTCCCGCAAGCGCGGCCTACCCCTTCCGCAACGTCTTCTGGGCGCTGGCCCTCTTCTACGCCATGTGCGGCGCCTTCCGGCTGGCCCGTTTCAACATCATGATCGAAGACGGCCCCACCCAGCCCTACTGGAAGCACTTTTTCATGGGGCTTCCCGCGCCCGGAGGCGCCGGACTGATCCTGACCCCCGCGATCTGGCAGATTGAGACTGGCACAAACCTGATTCAGTCGCCTTGGGTCGGCTGCGCCATCCTGCTCCTGTTCGGCATCTTGATGGCTAGCCGCTTCCCCACCATCTCGGCCAAACACCTGCGCGTGCCCGCCAAATTCATGGTGCCGATGCTGCTCTTCGTGATGTTTGTCATCAGCATGCTGGTCTCGCAGTTCTGGCTAACCCTCGGCGTGATCGGCGTCCTCTACTTTATCTCCGTGCCGGTCTGCGGAATCCTCTTCCTGCGCATGCGCAAGAAGGATGACGCGAAGGCCCCTGCGCCGCCAATGACTGAACCTAAGTCCGTTGGCTGATCCGCAGCACTCCTACGCTCCCGCGCAGATGATCAGCCCCAGCCCGGCCACGAACAGCATGAACATCGCCAGGTTGAGCGCGTTCGCCAGCTTCGGCGCGCCCTTGAACTCTTTCCAGATCAGGATGCCCCACAGCGCCGCCACCAGCGTCGCTCCCTGCCCCAGTCCGTAAGAGACCGCCGTGCCGGCCTTCCCCGACGCCACCAGGCTGAGCGCCATGCCGATGTTCCAAATCGTGCCGCCCAGCAGACCGACGGCGTGCAGCCTCGGGCTGCCCAGCGAAAAGTAGGCCGCCGGCGGCACCGGCTCGCCGCGCACAGGCTTGAGCGAGGCGATCGTGTTCCAGAGAAAATTCGAGAGGAACAGGCCAAGGGCAAACACCACCAGCGCGGTGTAAGGCGTCATCAGCCCCGGCTCGGGATTTCCGAAGTTCTTGACCATGCCCTTTGAAACAAGCCCGAAAAAGCCCGCGCCCATCAGCGTTCCCGCGATCACGGATATCGCGATGCCTAGGCCGGAGCCGCCTGCCTGCGCGCCGCCCTTTTTCGACGCGACCAGGCTCTTGTACGCCACCGCGTTGAGGATAATAGCCAGCGCCACAAGGGCCACACCCGCGAACAGCAGAACGGGATCTCCCTTGGGGTTGAACCAGTAGGTCTGAACCACGCCCAGCACGAGCGCGAGGCCGATGCCGATCGGGAACGCCACCGCCAGGCCCGCCAGGTCAATGGCGATGACCAGCAGGATGTTCGCCAGGTTGAACAGCACGCCGCCCAGGAAGGCCAGCCCGAGGTGACCCAGCCCGGCCTGCCGGATGTCCGCGAGGAAACCGCGCCCTTCCGTGCCGAAACTGCCCAGCGTGAACGCGATCAGAAGCGCGCTGACCAGGATGCCGATCCCGTAGTCCCAGTAGAACAACTGGTACTTCCATTGGTCGCTCGAGGCCAGCTTCTGGGTGTTGCCCCACGAGCCCCAGCACAGCATCGTCACCACGCAGAAGAACACCGCCACGCCATAATTTTCAACGAAGACCATACCGACCTCCTCTTAGGCTGTTAGACTATTAGGATAACGTCGAGCGACCACCGAACCCGTGAGCCGAAGGCGAACGAGGGTTCGGTGGCCTTGTTGGGGAATAGTCTCGCTCTTTTCTTCCGTGTTGTCGAGGGCTTTGGGGACAGCTCGATCAGTCGGTCTGGTGCTGCGCAATTCTCACCGGATTCGTCACTCCTCACGATGTGGAAGAATCGGGAAAACTGGAAAACTGGAAGGGATGCCCAAGGTCTAGGTTTAGAAAACTCCTCGTGACTGCCGAAGCCTCCGGTTTCCTGTTTTCGTGTTTTCCAGATTCATCCCAGCAGCCCTTTTTCGCACGCCAAGACCCGGAGACCCAAAGGTAAGAAGAGCTTCTTTCTCATCTTTGCGTCTTTGGGTCTTGGCGTGTACCAATCTACCCTGTGCCTGCCTGTCCGTTGCTCGGGTATCGTAATCACTTCTCATGAGATGTGAATAAGCTTTCGCAAGACCTTCCTGATCTAGAAACCCTGCACCTTTCGTGATACTTTTTTCTCTCCCCAACAGCCTAAACACCTTTCGCGATCTCATCGCGATACGGTGCCGAGGCCTGCGCTCCCATGCGCGTCACCGCTATCGCCGCCGCCTTCGCGGCGAACCGCACCGCCTCCACCAGCGGCGTTTCGAGCTGAAGCAGCACAAGATCGGCGCTTACGATCACGCCTTCTGCCTGATCGATATCCTCGGGCGTCAGTGCCCCGTTCGCGCCGGACGCGACCGAGATGCAGTTCTCGCCCTTCGCGTCCACCATGATGAGCGCCACGCCGGACGGCTCTTCCAGATCGGTGAACACATACTGGGTGTTGATGCCCTCTTTCTCGAAGAGCGCCTTGGCCTCGCGTCCGAACAGGTCGTCGCCGACCTTCGCGACGAACGTCACCTCGCCGCCCAGCCGCGCCGCCGCCACCGCCTGGTTCGCGCCCTTGCCGCCGGGGTTCATCAGGAACCGCCCGCCCAGGATCGTCTCGCCCGGCGCGGGAATGCGCGCCGCCTTCACCACCATGTCGGTGTTGGTGCTGCCTATGACTACAATTCGTTTCATGTGCGACCTCCAACCGTAAAAACGGTCTTATGTTACGTCTTCTGACGTCGGCCGTCAACGCCGGGATTCGCGCACGACGAAGTAAGAGGGAAATCAGGGGGCCGTCAGGCCAAGACACGCGCCACGGCTTGGCGCAGGGCGCGTGCGGTGTAGGGTTTGGCGACAGTGCCCTTGAACCCGTATGCGG